>NZ_JBIAVF010000014.1:0-251684 GCF_042893755.1 Streptomyces sp. NPDC001568
TGTGGGAGAGTAGGACGCCGCCGAACAATCATTGTGGGAAAGCCCCGCACCAGGTAACTGGTGCGGGGCTTTTCTGCGTTTACGGCCAGGTTGTTCACCGCCGGGCCGCCGTGCACCGTGGCGGTTTTCCTGTCCTTGCGGGTGTGGACGACGACATGGAGGAGGACTCCCACTGTCCTCCTGGTGGGGTCCGACCTGCGTGGTTGGTCCGGGGTGTCAGAGGCGGCCGGCGGCCTTGAGGGAGAGGTAGGCGTCGGCCAGGGCCGGGGCCAGGGTTTCCGGGGTGGCGTCCACGACGTGAACTCCGTGCCGGGTCAGTTGGTCGGCCGTGCGGCGGCGTTGGGCCTGGGACTGGGTGCCCGCCGCGGCTTCGTAGACGGCGTCGACGGTGCCGCGGGCGCGGGTCATGCCCGCCACGTGCGGGTCGGCGACCGAGGCCAGGACGACCGTGTGGCGCTGCGTCAGGCTCGGGAGGAGGGGGAGCAGGCCCTCTTCGATCGGGGCGGTGTCCAGGCTGGTGAGGAGGACGACCAGGGAGCGGCGCGGGGCGCTGCGCAGGATCGTGGAGACCAGCGAGCGTGCGTCGGTTTCGACGAGTTCCGCTTCGAGGGGCGCCATGGCGTTGACGAAGGCGGGCAGGGTGTCGGCGGCGGAGCGGCCCTGGACCTGGGCGCGGACGCGGCGGTCGTGGGCCAGCAGGTCCACGCGGTCGCCGGCGCGGATGGCCAGGGCGGTGAGGAGCAGGGCCGCGTCCATCGCCGAGTCCAGTCGGGGGGCGTCGCCGACGCGGCCCGCGGCGGTGCGGCCGGTGTCGAGGCAGATCAGGATGTGCCGATCGCGTTCGGGGCGCCAGGTGCGTACGGCGACCTTGTGATGGCGGGCGGTGGCGCGCCAGTCGATGGAGCGGGTGTCGTCGCCGGGCACGTAGTCGCGGAGGCTGTCGAACTCGGTGCCCTCGCCGCGCGTCAGGACGCTCGTACGGCCGTCCAGTTCGCGCAGGCGGGCCAGGCGGGACGGGAGGTGTTTGCGGCTCGCGAAGGGCGGCAGGACGCGGACCGTCCAGGGGACGGTGTGGGTGCCCTGGCGGGACATCAGGCCGAGCGGACCGTACGAGCGGATGGTGACGCGGTCCGCCCGGCGGTCACCGCGGCGGGTGGGCAGCAGGCGGGTGGTCAGCCGGCGGCGTTCCCCGGCGGGGACGGTCAGGTCGTGACGGGAGGCGGGGCCCTCGGTGCCGGGTTGCCAGCTGCTGGGCGGCCAGGCGTCGCGGATGCGGGCGCGGAGCGTGCGGTTGCCCGGGTTGGTGAGGGTGAGGTGGACGTCGGCGCTCTCGCCGAGGCGGACCGAGGTGTCGCCGGAGCGGGTCAGGCGCAGGCTGCGGACGGGCGCCGCGAGGGCGCAGTCGACGGCGCAGGCCAGGGCGATGCCGCCGTTGACGGCGAGGATGCCCGTCCAGCTCGGTTCGAGGATGCCTACGGGGAGGGTGCCGAGGGCTGCCAGCAGGGCGGCGCGGCCGGTGAGGGCCATCAGCGCGGGACGGGGACGTGGGAGAGGATCGCGGTGATGACGGCGTCGGCCTTGACGCCCTCCATCTCGGCTTCCGGGCGGAGTTGGACGCGGTGGCGCAGGGTCGGCAGGGCGAGGGCCTTCACGTCGTCGGGGGTGACGTAGTCGCGGCCGACGAGCCAGGCCCAGGCGCGGGCGGTGGCCAGCAGGGCGGTCGCGCCGCGCGGGGAGACGCCGAGGGTCAGGGACGGCGATTCGCGGGTGGCGCGGCAGATGTCGACGACGTAGCCGGTGATCTCGGGGGTGACGGTGACGTGGGTGACGGCTTCGCGGGCTGCTTCGAGTTCCTTCAGGCCGGCGACGGGGCGGATGCCGGCGGCGGCGAGGTCGCGCGGGTCGAAGCCGGCGGCGTGCCGGGTCAGGACGCCGATCTCGTCCTCGCGGGAGGGCAGCGGGACGGTGAGCTTGAGGAGGAAGCGGTCGAGTTGGGCTTCGGGGAGGGGGTAGGTGCCCTCGTACTCGACGGGGTTCATGGTGGCGGCGACGAGGAAGGGTTCGGGGAGCTTGCGGGGGGTGCCGTCGACGGTGACCTGGCGTTCCTCCATCGCTTCCAGGAGCGAGGACTGGGTCTTGGGGGGCGTGCGGTTGATCTCGTCGGCGAGCAGGAGGTTGGTGAAGACCGGGCCGTCCTGGAAGGAGAACTCGGCGGTGCGGGCGTCGTAGACGAGGGAGCCGGTGACGTCGCTCGGCATCAGGTCCGGGGTGAACTGGACCCGCTTGGTGTCGAGTTCGAGGGAGGCGGCGAGGGCGCGCACGAGGAGGGTCTTCGCGACGCCGGGGACGCCTTCGAGCAGGACGTGGCCGCGGCACAGGAGTGCGACGACGAGACCGGTGACGGCGGAGTCCTGGCCGACCACGGCCTTGGCGATCTCGGTGCGGAGCGCTTCCAGGGAGGTGCGGGCGCTGTCCGTGGTGGCCGTCATGAAGTGCGGACCTCTCTTTCGAGGGCGTCGAGGTGGTCGGCGAGCGCGACGAGTGCCGCGTCGTCGGCGGGGATGGTGCCGAAGAGGAGGCTGGTCACGTCGCGGGTGCCGTCGCCGAGGCGGGCGGGCACGGCGGGGACCAGGGAGAGCGGGTCGTGGGCCTGGGAGGGCGGTACGCCGACCAGGGCGGCGAGGCGTTCGCGGGCGGCGGCGCGCAGCACGGTGGCGGCGCGGTCGCGGGCGTCGGTCTTGCGGTACAGACGGGCGAGGCCCTCGGTGGACTCGGAGGCGCGGATGGCTACGGGCAGCTGCTCGGTGACGAGGGGGCCGAGCCGGCGGGCGCGCCAGAGGGCGGTGACGACGGCGGCGAGGAACAGCTGGAGCAGGGCCCAGTGCCAGCCGGCCGGGACGAGGTCGAGGAGGCTCTTGTCCTCGGTGTCGTCGGCGCCGGTCATGTCCGAGAGGGTGGGCAGGTACCAGACGAGGTCCGGGCGGGAGCCGAGCAGTTGCAGGGCGAGGGAGGCGTTGCCCTGTTCGGCGAGGCGTTCGTTGCGCAGGATCGCGTCGGAGCCGAGGAGGACGGTGTCGCCGCCCCTGGTGCTGCCGGGTTGGACGAGGAGGGTGGGATGGCCGTCGCTGGGGTAGCAGGCGGTGGCTCCGGCCGCCGCGGTGTAGGCGAGGTCGCCGCCGGTGCCGGCGCGGCCCGCGGTGACGGCTGCGGGAAGGGTGCAGGCGGCGTCGAGTTCGTCCCGGTGGGCGCGGCCCGCGGTGCGGGTGGCGGGGGCCAGGTCGGGGAGGGCGTCGTCGGGGGCGATCAGGACGGTGCGGCCGCCGGAGAGGTCGATGGCGGAGCGGATCGTGCGTCGCTGGGACGGGCCGAGCCGGTCCGGGTCGGTGATCAGCAGGGTGGTGCCGGGGCCGGTCGCTGCGGCGGCGTCTGCGGCGTTGGTGACGACGCGGGTGGTGACGCCGCGTTCCTGGAGGAGTTGGGCGAGGGCCCGGCTGCCCGAGGGGTCGGCGGAGCGGGGGTCGAGGCGCCCGTGGTGGTCCCCTGTTCGGAGGCCGGCCAGCAGGACGGCGGCGGCCACCAGGATGCCGAGGGCGAGGAGGAAGCCACGGCCGCGGATCCAGATCTGGGCGCGGGTGAGGGCGGTGGAGGTGTCGGCGCGGGTTCCCGGGCGGGCGGGCCGGTCGCCCCGGGCGGGCGGCGTCGCGGGCTCGGCGGGCCGGGCGGAGGTGGCCGCGGGCTCGGTGGGGCCGGTCATGCGGCGGGTCCCGTCAGGAGCGGCTTGGTGCGCTCCAGGGTGAGGTCGAGGGTGCGCAGGCGGGCGTAGGCGTCGGCGTCGGCGCTGCGGCCGCCGTAGGTGACGTCGTCGAAGGTGCGGGCGGCTGCGCGCAGATCGCCCGCGTGGCCGGGCAGGGACACGGCGGCTTCGGCGGCGGCCTCGTCGGCGGTGCGGCCGGGGCGGGGGTCGAGGAGGGTGCGTTCCTCCAGGGACCGGACGAGGGCGCGCATGCGTTCCTGGACGGCTTCGGTCCAGCGGCCGGCGGCTGCGTGCGCGTCGGCCGTGGTGCGGTGGTCGGCCGCGCTGCGGGGGCCGTCGTCGAAGAGGGCGCCCGCGCCGCCGGCCGTCCGTTGGGGGGTACCGAGGCGCCACCAGAGGGCGGCCACGGCCAGGACGACCAGGACGGCGACGACGAGGAGCCCGAAGCCGCCGCCGGGGGTGACGGAGGCGGCGCCCTCGAAGAGGCCGTCGATCCAGTCCCAGAGGCGCTCCAGGCCGCGCTCGAAGAGGCTCGGGTCGTCCTGGTGGTAGGCGCGCTTGGCGAGTTCGCGTTCGGCCGCCTCGCGGGCGGCTTCGCGCGGTGTCGTCAGCGGTGGTGTTTCGGCGCCGGGCAGCAGGGCCGCGGCGCCGGTGACGATGAGTCCCCCCGTTCCCATCGTCCGTCAGCCTCCCGAGGCCGGTCCGGCGCCGCCGGGCCGCGGGCCGGCCGCGCCGTGGTCCTCGTGGGCGGGGACGCCGGCGGCGCGGGCGAGTTCCAGGTCGAGGGCCTCGCGGCGGATGCGCTGGTCGATGTACAGGAGGCTGGTGACGCCCGTCTGCATGGGCACCGTGACGGTGAGGGAGATGAGCCCGCCGATGGCGGTGATGAGCAGGAAGGACCAGGACTGCGCGGCGGTGCCGTCGAACAGGCCGTCGAAACCGTCGGGGGACACGATCATGGCGATCACCGCGAAGGGCACCGCGATGATCATGGAGACGATCCAGGTGATGACCCAGGTGAGGGCGCTGATGCCGAAGATGCGCCACCACGAGCCCTTGACCAGCTTGGCGGAACGCTTCAGCGCGTCGGTGACCTTGCCGCGTTCCATCATCAGGGCGGGCGGCGCGAGGACGAAGGTGACGAAGAACCAGGCCAGCAGGACGAGGCCGACGGGGGCGCCGAGGACGGTCAGGACCGCGTTGCCGGTCAGCAGGCCGGGGAGCGCGGGCAGGAGGCCTGCGGCGAGCGCGCCGAGGAACACCACGGCGGTGAGGCCGAGCATGCGCGGGGCCATGGGGCGGACGCCGCGCAGGTGGGCGGCGACGGTGGAGCTCCGGCCGAGGACCGCCTGGCTGACGACGCCGGCGAGCAGGCCGGTGACCAGGAGCAGGCCGAGGAGCTGGAGGTAGTAGCTGGCGTAGCCGGCCACCATGGTGTCGCCCATGAGGCCCACGAGCTCGTCGGGGGTCGCGGGCTCCTCGGTCGACACGACGAGGCTGTCGCGCAGCAGGCGCTCGGTGGCGAGCAGGCCGAGCTGGACCAGGGCGGCGACGACCAGGCTGACGGACAGGACCGTCTTCCAGTGGGCGCGCAGGGTGCTGACGGCGCCGTCCAGGATCTCGCCCAGGCCCAGGGGCCGCAGGGGGATCACTCCGGGCTTGGCGGCGGCCGGGGGACCGCCCCAGCTGCCGGGGCCACCCGAATGGCCGTACGGGGTGCCGTAGGGGCTTCCGTACGGTGCGCCGGGCTGCTGTCCGGGCTGCCCGCCCGGCTGGGGGGCGTGCGGGCCCCAGCCGGCGCCCTGCTGGGGCGGGACCTGCCCCGCCCCGGGGCTCGACCACTGTCCGGGCGGGGGCTGGGAGTCCGACCACTTGGGGGCGTCGGCGGGCTGGGCGGGCGGCCGGTTGCCGTCGGAGCCCTGGCCGTCGGACGGGGATCCGGGTGTGGCCCAGCCCGGCGAGTCGTTCATCGTCGCTCCTTCACGTGCACCTGCCGTGGCGGGCGCGCTGGTCGGCTGCCATCGTGCCATGGGGGAACGCCGGACGGACCGGCCCTCCCCCTCCAAGATCTCGGGCAGCTCGTCCCTTCAATTGTCGCGCCGATCCGGGGCAGACTGGACGTCCTGATCACCACGCAGGTCCGAGGGGCGATTTCCAGCCCTTTTGGCTGTGGGACAGCTCACCGCCGGGTAACGATTAGCTAATGGGATGATGTCAAGCATGAAGGGACGCGTCCTTGTCGTCGACGACGACACCGCACTGGCCGAGATGCTCGGCATCGTGTTGCGTGGAGAAGGTTTTGAGCCGTCGTTCGTAGCGGACGGTGACAAGGCATTGGCTGCCTTCAGGGAGGCCAAGCCGGACCTCGTGCTGCTCGACCTCATGCTGCCCGGACGGGACGGCATAGAGGTGTGCAGGCTGATCCGGGCCGAGTCGGGCGTGCCTATTGTCATGCTCACCGCCAAAAGTGACACGGTTGACGTGGTCGTGGGCCTGGAGTCCGGGGCCGACGACTACATCGTCAAGCCGTTCAAACCGAAGGAGCTGGTCGCCCGCATCCGGGCACGTCTGCGCCGGTCGGAGGAGCCCGCACCCGAGCAGCTGGTCATCGGTGACCTCGTCATCGACGTGGCCGGGCACTCGGTCAAGCGCGACGGCGCCTCCATCGCACTGACCCCGCTGGAGTTCGACCTGCTGGTCGCCCTCGCCCGCAAGCCCTGGCAGGTGTTCACCCGCGAGGTGCTGCTGGAGCAGGTCTGGGGCTACCGGCACGCCGCGGACACCCGCCTGGTCAACGTGCACGTACAGCGCCTGCGCTCCAAGGTCGAGAAGGACCCCGAGCGCCCCGAGATCGTCGTGACGGTGCGCGGTGTCGGCTACAAGGCCGGACCGAGCTGACGTGCAGCCCGGCAAGCCCCGGGGCGGCTCCCGATGGGGAGCCCCGTGGGGCGGCCGGCAGCTCCGCCAGGTGACGGACGGAGTGGCCGGCGGCCCCGTGCTCCGGCTCTGCGTACGCCTCGTACGCCGGCCGGTGCTTCCGGCTGTCCGGCTGTGGCGGCGCAACATCCAGCTCCGGGTGGTCGTCGCGACGCTGCTCATGTCGCTCGCCGTGGTCCTCGCCCTCGGCTTCGTCGTCGTCGCGCAGGTCAGCAAGGGCCTCCTCGACGCCAAGGAGGAGGCCGCGCAGAGCCAGGCCGCGGGCGGGTTCGCGGTCGCACAGGAGAAGGCGAACACCCCGCTGTCGGTGGACGGGCCCGACGCCACCGACAACAAGGTCGGCCGGGACGCCAGCACCTGGATGAACTCCCTCGTCAAACAGCTCGCCAGTGGTGGCCAGACCGCCTTCGAGGTCGCCGCGCTCGGCTCCGGGGAGCAGGCGTCCGGATCCCAGGGCGTCAAGGGCGCCCGCGCCTCCGGCAACGTCGACCCGACCGCCAGCGTCCCCATCGAGCTGCGCAGGGCCGTCAACAACGCCACCGGCACCTTCAAGACCTTCTCCGAGATTCGGTACACCGCCGGGGTCGGCGACAAGGCGCCCGAGCCCGCGCTGGTGGTCGGCAAGCAGCTCACCGACATCAACGGCTCCCCGTACGACCTGTACTACCTCTTCCCGCTGACCCAGGAGGAGGAGTCCCTCAACCTGGTCAAGAGCACCATCGCGACCGCCGGCCTGTTCGTCGTCGTCCTGCTCAGCGCCATCGCCTGGCTCGTCGTGCGCCAGGTCGTCACCCCCGTGCGGATGGCCGCCGGGATCGCCGAGCGGCTGTCCGCCGGGCGGCTCCAGGAACGGATGAAGGTCACCGGCGAGGACGACATCGCCCGCCTCGGCGAGGCCTTCAACAAGATGGCCCAGAACCTCCAGAACAAGATCCAGCAGCTGGAGGACCTCTCGCGGATGCAGCGCCGCTTCGTCTCGGACGTCTCGCACGAGCTGCGCACCCCGCTCACCACCGTCCGGATGGCCGCCGACGTCATCCACGACGCCCGGGTCGACTTCGACCCCGTCACCGCCCGGTCCGCCGAACTGCTCGCCGGGCAGCTCGACCGCTTCGAGTCGCTGCTCGCCGACCTGCTGGAGATCAGCCGCTTCGACGCGGGCGCGGCCGCCCTGGAGGCCGAGCCCATCGACCTGCGGGACGTCGTGCGCCGCGTCATCGACGGGGCCGAACCCCTCGCCGAGCACAAGCGCACCCGGATCCGGGTCCTCGGCGACACCCAGCCCGTCATCGCCGAGGCCGACGCCCGGCGCGTCGAGCGGGTGCTGCGCAACCTCGTCGTCAACGCGGTGGAGCACGGCGAGGGCCGCGACGTCGTGGTCCGGCTCGCCTCCGCGGGCGGGGCCGTCGCCGTCGCCGTACGCGACTACGGGGTCGGTCTCAAGCCCGGCGAGGCCACCCGGGTCTTCAACCGCTTCTGGCGCGCCGACCCCGCGCGGGCCCGTACGACCGGTGGAACGGGCCTCGGCCTGTCCATCGCCGTCGAGGACGCCCGGCTGCACGGCGGCTGGCTCCAGGCCTGGGGCGAACCCGGCGGCGGCTCCCAGTTCCGGCTCACCCTGCCCCGGACCGCCGACGAGCCCCTGCGCGGATCCCCGATCCCGCTGGAGCCCGAGGACTCGCGCGGCAACCGGGCCCGCGCCGCCGCCGAGGCCGCCGGCCGCGGCCCCGGCGCCGCCGGACGCCCCGCCGAACGCTCCGAGCGCCAGGACCGCTCGCCGATACCGCCGCGCCCGGCCGTCGCCACGGCCCCGCCGGTCCCCACCGACCCCACGGCGCTGCCGGGCAGCGGCTCCCGCGTCGTCGCCAGGCCGGCCGACCAGTCGACAGCACAGGAGGACGGAACCGGTGGACGCTGAGCGCGGGCCGCGAAGCGCGGAGGTCGGGCGGTCGAAGGCCGCGACGGCGCTCCTCGCCCTCGGCGCGACCGCGGTACTGGTGTCGGGCTGCGCGTCCATGCCGACCCGCGGCGAGATCCGTCCCGTCGAGGCCTCGCAGGGTGTCGACTCCCAGGTCCGGGTGTTCGGCGTACCGCCCGCCGACAAGGCGAGCCCCGCCGACATCGTCGAAGGCTTCCTCGAAGCCATGACCAGCGACGACCCGCAGCTGGAGACCGCCCGCAAGTACCTCACCGCGGAAGCGGCCAAGGACTGGAAGCCCGGCTCGGCCGTCACCGTCCTGTCCGCGGGCCTCGACCGGCTCCCCGTCCAGGGCGAGAAGGACCCCGACGGACCCCGCTGGAAGGTCACCGGCAAGAAGCTCGCGACCGTCGACGAGCGCAGCGCCTACCAGCCGGAGACCGGCGGCGGCCGCTACGAGGAGTACCTCCAGCTCGTCCAGGTCGACAAGCAGTGGCGGATCGCGACCCCGCCCAGCAGCCTCGTGCTCAGCGAGTCCGACTTCCAGCGCATCTACAAGCCGGTCAACAAGTACTACTTCGCGGGCAACTCGCTCGTCGCCGACCCGGTGTACGTCCGCCAGCGCAGCGACCCCGAATCCCGCATGGACCCGACCACGCAGACCGTCCAGTCACTGCTCGCCGGGCCCTCCAAGTGGCTCGGTCCGGTCGTCGCCACCAGCTTCCCCACCGGCACCGAACTGCGCGAGGGCACCAAGTCCCTCTCGTACGACGGTCAGAACACCCTGCGCGTCCCGCTCAACCGCAACGGCTCCAACGTCGCGCAGCCGCAGTGCCAGAAGATGGCGACCCAACTCCTCTACACCGTGCGGGACCTGACGGGCTCCCGGCTCGACCGGGTCGAACTGCTGCGCCCGGACGGCAAGTCGCTGCTGTGCTCGGTGACCGCGGCGTCCGCCGCCGCGTTCGTCAGCCCGACGCCGTCCCCCGAGCACCAGTACTACGTGGACAAGGACTTCAGGCTCGTCCGGATGTTCCTCAGCGTCAACGCCGAGGAACAGCAGGACAAGGCGGAGCCGGCGCCCGGGCCGCTGGCCACCGCCGCCGGTTTCAAGGTGGGCTCGGCGGCCGTCACCTACGACGAGAAGCGCGCCGCGGTCGTCTCCATCGACGGTCGCGAGCTGTACGTGGTCACGCTGACCACGGCCGGCCCGATGCCGCAGCCCCTGCTGACCAGCAAGAACGGCAAGCTGACCGCGCCGAGTTGGGACGCCCACGGCGACCTGTGGGTCGCCGACCTCGACCCGCAGACCCAGGGCCTGTGGCGGATCCCCGGCGGGACGGGCACTCCGCAGAAGGTGGACGTCGCCGGACTGGACGGGCGGATCACCGGGCTGAAGGCCTCCGCGGACGGGGTACGCCTCGCGCTGCTCGTCGAGAAGGAGGGCGGCCGCAAGAACCTGTTCACCGGCCGGATCGAGCGCCCCGAGGGCCAGGGCGACGCCTCGCGGGTCTCGGTGCGCGAGCTGCGACCGGCGGCCCCGCAGATGGCCGAGGTGACGGCGATGAGCTGGGCGCCGCGCGGCCGGCTGCTGGTGGTGGGCCGGGAGAGCGGCGGGGTCGACCAGGCCCGCTACATGCTGGCGGACGGCTCGATGATCGCGGCGAGCCTGCCCGGGGCGACCGGGCTGAGCGCGATCGCGGCGGCCGAGGACGAGTCCCGGCCGGTGGTGGCCTACTCGGGCGAGGACGGCATCGTGTGGCTGCCGCCGGGTGCGCAGTGGCGCACGGTGGCGGCGGGCGGCCAGGCCCCGGTGTACCCGGGCTGACGCCCACGGCTTCGGCCCGGCTCTGCGGGGCGCCGGGCCTGCGGGGCGTCGGTATCGGCGGTCCGTCCGGGGCGGACGGCGGCGCCCGGCCCGCGGTACGTGCCGGCCGCGGCTCGTCCGGACCCGGCGGTGCGCCCGGCCTGTGCTGGGCCCGGCCCGTGCTGCGTCCCGGTCGGCCGTTCGTCCGGGCCGCGGTCCCGGGGTTTTCCACAGGGGTGGCGGGCTCGGTGCGGGCCCGCCACAGTGGAACGCGGGGGGTGAGGCCGTGCGGGGTTGGTGGCGGGAGATCTCCGGGCTGGTGCTCCCGGCCGACTGCGCGGGCTGCGGCGCGGCGCGGGCGGTGCTGTGCGCGGACTGTCGGGGCGTGCTGGACGGGTCCGGGGCCGGCCCGGTGCGTCCCGCGGCGAGACGTCCGGGGGCCGGATGGCCCACGGCCCCCGCGGGGCTGCCGGCGGTGTACGCCGCCGCGCCCTACGAAGGGGCCGTACGGGCCGTCGTACTGGCTCACAAGGAGCGCGGGGCGCTCCCGTTGGCCGGGCCGCTGGGCGGCGCCCTGGCCGCCGCTGTGCGCCGCTCCGGCCGCGGCCGGCCGGGGGAGTTGGTCCTGGTCCCGGCGCCCTCGGCCGGGCGGGCCGTCCGGGCGCGCGGCCACGACCCGGCGCGCAGGGTCGCGCTGGCCGCCTCGGCGCGGCTGCGGCGGACCGGTACGGCCGCGCGCGTGGCGCCCGTACTGCGCCAGCGCAGGCGCGTGGAGGACCAGGCGGGCCTCGGGGCCCGGCAGCGGCTGGAGAACCTCTCGGGGGCCCTGGAGGTCCGCCGCGGCGGCGCGGGGCTGACGGCCGGGGCCCGGATCGTGCTGGTGGACGACGTGATCACCACCGGGGCCACGCTGGCGGAGGCCGCCCGGGCACTGCGGGAGGCCGGGCTGCGGGTCGAGGGCGCGGCCGTGGTGGCGGCGCCGGGGGACTCCTTCGTCCGGAACCGGTCGGGTACCCGTACAGACCCAAAATCCTGTGAATAGATTTGGAACTGCTGGGGAATGCGCAACGTTGCAGGTAGTAAGAGGGAACAGCCACCTGAACGGAGGTACGTTCCGGTAGCGGGTGCCGACAACCGGCATTGAGAGATATGTTCGGTTGTGAGGAACTGGCGATCCTTGGGCCCCAGGTATCGGAGCACCAGTCCGCCCGTTTGGAATCTTCGTGAAGAGGCTGTGCCCTCTACTCCGAAGTCGGTGGGATGTAGATCTTGCCGATGGGGGAGGAGGAGGTGAAAGTCGCCAAGTCCGAGGCTCCGGTGTTCACCGGAGTCTGGTGCGAAAGGGAGACGCTTCGCCGCACGAGGTGAGGCTCTCCGGGAACGGAGTTCTGCGTGGACATCGTCGTCAAGGGCCGCAAGACCGAGGTGCCCGAGCGGTTCCGCAAGCACGTGGCCGAGAAGCTGAATCCCGAGCGGATCCAGAAGCTCGACGCCAAGGTGATCAGCTTGGACGTCGAGGTGTCCAAGGAGCACAACCCGCGTCAGGCCGACCGTTCCGACCGCGTGGAGATCACCCTGCGTTCGCGGGGCCCGGTGATCCGTGCCGAGGCCGCCGCAGCCGACCCGTACGCGGCGCTCGACCTGGCTCAGGACAAGCTGGAGGCCCGGCTGCGCAAGCAGCACGACAAGCGCTACACGCGCCGCGGCAACGGCCGGATCCCGGCGGCGGAGGTCGCCGATGTGGTGCCGGGGGTCGCGTCGCTCAACGGCAACGGCGAGCCCGTCGGGGAGGACACGACGGACGGGATCCCGACCACCCGGATCGGACCGCTGGAGGTCCAGGGCGAAGGCCCGCTCATCGTCCGGGAGAAGACCCACTCCGCCGGACCCATGTCGCTCGACCAGGCCCTGTACGAAATGGAACTGGTCGGCCACGACTTCTATCTGTTCGTTGACTCCGAAACCAAAATGCCCAGCGTCGTCTACCGCCGCCACGCCTACGACTACGGCGTCGTCCACCTGAACGCGGACGGTGCCTCCAGCTCCGACGAGGGAGCGGCCGGCGCGGGCGGTGCGCTCGGCGGCTGACCCATCCTGTCGCCCCCGCGGAACGCACGGCGCGTTCCGCGGGGGCACCTGCATGGACGTGTATGAGCCAGTCGGATTTCGCCGGATCCCCGCCCGGCGGTGCGGACGTGGAATCATGGCGGGCAGTCAGCCGGCGCTCCATCCCGCCGGTTCGGCCCAGCAGCTCAGCACATGCAGGGGGAGGAACGATGGCGGACAGCTTCGGGCCGGTGCGCGGTGACGACGGCGCGGGCTGTCGGGACGCGGACCCGGCCGGCGAGCCCATCCGGGTGCTCGTGGTGGACGACCACGCCCTCTTCCGGCGCGGCCTGGAGATCGTCCTCGCGCAGGAGGAGGACATCCAGGTCGTCGGCGAGGCCGGCGACGGCGCGGAGGCCGTGGACAAGGCCGCCGACCTGCTGCCGGACATCATCCTGATGGACGTACGGATGCCCCGGCGCGGCGGCATCGAGGCCTGCACCTCGATCAAGGAGGTGGCGCCCTCCGCGAAGATCATCATGCTGACGATCAGCGATGAGGAGGCGGACCTCTACGACGCGATCAAGGCGGGCGCGACGGGATACCTGCTCAAGGAGATCTCCACCGACGAGGTCGCGACGGCGATCCGCGCGGTGGCGGACGGCCAGTCGCAGATCAGCCCCTCGATGGCGTCGAAGCTGCTCACCGAGTTCAAGTCGATGATCCAGCGCACCGACGAGCGCCGGCTGGTTCCGGCCCCCCGGCTCACGGACCGGGAGCTGGAGGTCCTCAAGTTGGTGGCCACCGGCATGAACAACCGTGACATCGCGAAGCAGTTGTTCATCTCCGAGAACACGGTGAAGAACCACGTCCGCAACATCCTGGAGAAGCTCCAGCTGCACTCCCGGATGGAAGCCGTCGTCTACGCGATGCGGGAGAAGATCCTGGAGATCCGCTGACGCGGACGCTCCTCACGCGCCGGCGCTCCTCACGTGCCGAGCGCGCCACGCGCGCGGAGTTCCGCCGTCACCGCCTCCGCCTCCCGCGCGCTGCTCGCCCGGTCGACGCGGACCTCCTCGCAGCCCACCCACCGGGCCGCCTCCCACAGGGCCTCGGCCATCGCGCCGGCCGCCTTCGGGGACGTCAGCGACAACTGGCGGGCCACCAGGGTGGCGCCCTCGCGGCCGGGGTCGACGCGCCCCCGGAGCCGGCCGCCGGACAGCAGCGGCATCGCGAAGTACCCGTGGATCCGCTGCGGTTTGGGGACGTACGCCTCCAGCCGGTGGGTGAACCCGAAGATCCGCTCGGTCCTGGGCCGGTCCCAGACCAGCGAGTCGAACGGGGACAACAGGGTGGTGCGGTGGCGACCGCGCGGTACGGAGGCCAGGGCCTCGGGGTCGGCCCAGGCGGGCTTGCCCCATCCCTCCACCGTCACCGGGACCAGACCGGATCGCGCGACGACCGCGTCGAACTCCTCGCCCTTGAGGCGGTGGTAGTCCGCGATGTCGGCGCGGGTGCCGACGCCCAGCGAACGGCCGGCCAGGGCCACCAGGCGGCGCAGGCACTCGTGGTCGTCGAGGTCGTCGTGGAGCAGGGCGTCCGGGACGGCCCGCTCGGGCAGGTCGTAGACCCGCTTCCAGCCGCGCCGCTCGGCGCAGACCACCTCGCCGGTGTCGAGCAGCCACTCCACCGCGATCTTGGTCTCGGACCATTCGAACCACTCGCCGCCGTTCTTGGCGCCGCCGAGCTCGGTGGAGGTCAGCGGGCCGTCCGCGCGCAGCCGGTCCAGGACCGCCGCCGTCGAACGTTCCTTGTCCTGGAGGACGTGCCAGCGGTGGCCGCGCGCCCGGCGCGCGCGCCGCCGGAAGGCGAAGTGCGGCCACTCCTCGATCGGCAGGATGCAGGCGGCGTGCGACCAGTACTCGAAGGCGTGGCTCTGCGACCAGTAGGCCTGCTCGACGGTGCTCCGGCCGACGGCGCCCAGGCGGGCGTACGGGATCAGCTCGTGCGAGCGGGCCAGGACCGAGATCGTGTCCAGCTGTACGGCGCCGAGGTGGCGCAGCACCCCGCGGACCCCGCCCTTGCGGTCGGGCGCCCCGAGGAAGCCCTGCGCGCGCAGGGCGATGCGGCGGGCCTCGTCGGCGGACAGGGACAGGGTCGGCTGCGGCAGGCTCGTCATGATCCGCAGCCTAGGCCGGGCCACCGACAGCGGGGAGGTGGGCGAGCGCGGGGGTCAGGCCGAGGTCGGAGGGCAGCAGCGAGCCGATCCAGCAGTCACGGGTGGTGTCGTCCTTGCGCAGGGCGCCGCGCAGCAGGCCCTCCATCGTGAAGCCGGCCTTCCGCGCGACGGCGCGGGAGCCCGCGTTGCCGACCTCCGCGCGCCATTCCAGTCGTACGGCGCCCAGCTCGGTGAAGGCCCAGCGGGCGACGGCCGTGACGGCCTCGGTCATGAAGCCCCGGCCCCGGTGCTCCTTGACCGCCCAGTAGCCGATCTCGAAGACGTCCGGGTCGCGCCGGTGGATGCCCAGGGCCGCGACCAGGGGGCCGTCGGGCGCGATCCGTACGGCGAAGGAGTAGGCGGTGTCCTCGCGCCATCCGGTGGGGACCACCTCGTTCACGAAGTGGTGGGCGTGGGCGCGTTCGTAGGGGGAGGGGACCATCGTCCAGCGCTGGACGTCCGGGTCCTGCGCGGCGGCGTACACCTCGTCCTCGGCGGCGGGGGTGAAGGGCGCCAGGGCGAGGCGGCCGGTGGTCAGCGTGATCGGCTTCATGGGCGGATTCTGTGGGTGCGGGAGGGGCTACCGCGAACAGATTTCGCAAAGCCCCGCCGTGAAGTGCGGCACCTTCGGCCGCCCCCGTACGTTCTCATTCCGGGCGTCCGCGCCCTGCGGACCCGGCGGACCTCCCGACGCGACCACGTCCTCGCTTACGATGGCCGTTGCGGTGGGGCCCACCTGCCGTGCCCGTGTACGTACAGTGCCCAGGCCCGACCGGCAAGGAGACAAACCTCGGTGTCCGTCTTCAACAAGCTCATGCGTGCAGGCGAAGGCAAGATCCTGCGCAAACTGCACCGCATCGCGGACCAGGTCAACTCCATCGAAGAGGACTTCGTCAACCTCTCCGACGCCGAGTTGCGTGCGCTCACGGACGAGTACAAGCAGCGCTTCCAGGACGGCGAGAGCCTGGACGACCTGCTGCCCGAGGCCTTCGCGACGGTCCGCGAGGCCGCGAAGCGCGTCCTCGGCCAGCGTCACTACGACGTCCAGATCATGGGTGGCGCGGCGCTGCACCTCGGGTACGTGGCCGAGATGAAGACCGGTGAGGGCAAGACCCTCGTCGGCACGCTGCCCGCGTACCTGAACGCGCTGTCCGGCAAGGGCGTCCACCTGATCACGGTGAACGACTACCTCGCCGAGCGCGACTCCGAGATGATGGGCCGCGTCCACAAGTTCCTCGGCCTGAACGTCGGCTGCATCCTGGCGAACATGACGCCGGCGCAGCGCCGCGAGCAGTACGGCTTCGACATCACGTACGGAACGAACAACGAGTTCGGCTTCGACTACCTCCGCGACAACATGGCCTGGTCGCAGGAGGAGCTCGTCCAGCGCGGCCACAACTTCGCCGTGGTCGACGAGGTCGACTCGATCCTCGTCGACGAGGCCCGTACCCCGCTGATCATCTCCGGCCCGGCCGACCAGGCCACCAAGTGGTACGCCGACTTCGCCAAGCTCGTCACCCGCCTGACCAAGGGCGAGGCGGGCCAGCCGCTGAAGGGCATCGAGGAGACCGGCGACTACGAGGTCGACGAGAAGAAGCGCACCGTCGGCATCCACGAGGCCGGTGTCGCGAAGGTCGAGGACTGGCTCGGCATCGAGAACCTGTACGAGTCGGTGAACACCCCCCTCGTCGGTTACCTCAACAACGCGATCAAGGCCAAGGAACTCTTCAAGGCCGACAAGGACTACGTCGTCATCGACGGCGAGGTCATGATCGTCGACGAGCACACCGGCCGCATCCTGGCCGGTCGCCGTTACAACGAGGGCATGCACCAGGCGATCGAGGCGAAGGAAGGGGTGGACATCAAGGACGAGAACCAGACCCTCGCCACGATCACCCTGCAGAACTTCTTCCGCCTCTACTCGAAGCTGTCCGGCATGACCGGTACGGCCATGACCGAGGCCGCCGAGTTCCACCAGATCTACAAGCTCGGCGTCGTCCCGATCCCGACGAACCGCTCGATGCAGCGCAAGGACCAGCCCGACCTCATCTACCGCACCGAGGTCGCCAAGTTCGCGGCGGTCGTCGACGACATCGCGGAGAAGCACGAGAAGGGCCAGCCGATCCTGGTCGGCACCACCTCGGTCGAGAAGTCCGAGTACCTCTCGCAGCAGCTCTCCAAGCGCGGCGTCCCGCACGAGGTGCTCAACGCGAAGCAGCACGAGCGCGAGGCCTCGATCGTCGCCCAGGCCGGTCGCCGCGGCGCCGTCACGGTCGCCACGAACATGGCCGGTCGCGGTACCGACATCAAGCTCGGCGGCAACCCGGACGACCTCGCCGAGGCGGAGCTGCGCCAGCGCGGCCTCGACCCGGAGGAGCACATCGAGGAGTGGGCGCACGCCCTGCCCGAGGCGCTGCACCGCGCGGAGGCGGCCGTGAAGGCCGAGTTCGAGGAGGTCAAGTCCCTGGGCGGGCTCTACGTCCTGGGCACCGAGCGGCACGAGTCGCGCCGCATCGACAACCAGCTGCGCGGTCGTTCCGGCCGTCAGGGCGACCCGGGCGAGTCCCGCTTCTACCTCTCGCTCGGCGATGACCTGATGCGCCTGTTCAAGGCGCAGATGGTCGAGCGGGTCATGGCCATGGCCAACGTCCCCGACGACGTCCCGATCGAGAACAAGATGGTGACGCGCGCGATCGCGTCGGCCCAGTCGCAGGTCGAGACCCAGAACTTCGAGACGCGCAAGAACGTCCTGAAGTACGACGAGGTCCTCAACAGCCAGCGCGAGGTCATCTACGGCGAGCGCCGCCGCGTCCTGGAGGGCGAGGACCTGCACGAGCAGGTGCGCTTCTTCATGGACGACACCATCGACGCGTACATCGCGGCCGAGACGGTGGAGGGCTTCGCCGAGGAGTGGGACCTGGACCGGCTGTGGAGCGCCTTCAAGCAGCTCTACCCGATCAAGACCACGGTCGAGGAGCTGGAGGAGGCCGCGGGCGACCGCGTCGGGATCACCGCCGAGTTCATCGCGGAGTCCGTCAAGGACGACATCCACGAGCAGTACGAGGGCCGGGAGAAGGCGCTCGGCTCCGACATCATGCGCGAGCTGGAGCGTCGTGTGGTGCTGTCGGTGCTGGACCGCAAGTGGCGCGAGCACCTCTACGAGATGGACTACCTCCAGGAGGGCATCGGCCTGCGCGCGATGGCCCAGAAGGACCCGCTGGTCGAGTACCAGCGCGAGGGCTTCGACATGTTCAACGCCATGATGGAGGGCATCAAGGAGGAGTCCGTCGGCTACCTGTTCAACCTGGAGGTCCAGGTCGAGCAGCAGGTCGAGGAGCTTCCGGTGCAGGACTCCCCGTCCCTGACGAAGGAGCCGGCGGCCCGCCCGGAGATCCGGGCCAAGGGCCTGGACGCCCCGCAGCGTCCGGACCGGCTGCACTTCTCGGCCCCGTCCGTGGACGGCGAGGGCGGTGTCATCGAGGGCGAGTTCGACGCGGACGGCTCCGTCGACGGCGGCGACGGCATGACCCGCGCCGAGCGCCGCAAGGCGCAGAAGGCCTCCGGCGGGCGGCGCCGCAAGAAGTGACCGCGTAGGGGTTCCCCCGCCGCGTACGACGGCCGGGGCCGGGCACCTGAGGGTGCCCGGCCCCGGCCGTTCCCGTTCCCGTTCCACGGGGGCGGGTACGGGGACCGCGGCGGCCCCGGTGCCCGTCAGGGGCGCGGGGCGCCGACCTCGACCGCCGCGCAGCGCCAGCGCAGGTCGGAGCCCTGCTCCAAGCGGAAGGCCATCGCCGAGACCCGGTCGCCCGTCGTGATGCGGGCGAACGCCTCGATGACCCCGGGGCCGGGGTGGAAGCGGCCGCAGTGCCGCAGCACGGGGCGCAGCCGCTCGCGCAGGGGACCCGTGGGGGCCAGGACGACCAGCTGCTCGTACGCCCCGCCGACGGTGTGGCCGAGCAGGGAGTGCACGGGCCGCTGCCCGCTGAGCACCGCCAGGAGGCGTTCGGCGAACCAGTCGTGCGGGCCGCCGGGGCGCCGGACGGGCCGCTGGGCGGCCCGGGGGACCGGGCGGGGGCCGGCCTGCGGGCGCCGCTGGTCGCGCCGGGCGGCGGGGCGGGTGCGGCCGGCGGGCGGGGCGGAGGCGGGCCTGCTGCGGCTCCCCTCGCCGCCGGCCGTGCTGCGCGTGGTGGTGTCCATGGCGTCTCCCCCGTGCGGGCCGGGCCCGGCGGTCGTACCGGGCGGTAACTCGGTGGGGGGATGTCTACGGCCGCCGAACACGCTCCGCAACCGGGGCGCCGGGCAGGGCCGGAGGGCGGCCCGGTTCACTTATCCGGGTGGCCGCGACCCCGCCCCCGCCCACCGGGCACCGCCCGGTGGGACGCCGGTGGACGCGCCCCGGGGCGGCCGGGCGGGCCCGAAAGGGTACGGGCCCGTCACTCTGCCGGACGCACCTCCGGGAACGGGGCGGGCGGTCGTATCCTGAGGGCGTTTCCGACTATCGAAAGCAGCCGGCCATGCGCGTCTACGTCCCCCTGACACTCCCGGCCCTCGCCGAGGCGCACGAGGCGGGCGAGCTGGGGCCCGCCCCGCTCCGCGCCTACGCGGTGACCCCGGAGCTGCGGGAGTGGTACGTGTCCGACGACATCGAGGAACTGGAGTACGCGGCCCTGAACCGGGCCGCCGTCGCCTCGCTGCGGCTGCTGTCCGCCGATCCGGCCGCGCCCCGTACGCGGGTCGTCGTCGCCGTCGATGTCGAGGACAAGGCCGCCGCCGCCGACCCCGGGTCCGACGAGGCCGCCCTCGGTCGGGTGGCCCTGGCCGCCCCCGTACGCCTCGCCGTGGCAGCCGCCGTCCACCTGGACGCCGACGACGCCCGCGAGGACGTCACGGCCGCCGCCGCGGCCGTGGACGCCGCCGAGGGCGGGGACGGCGCCGCCCGCTACGTCGTGGACGCCGCCGAGGACCACGAGCTGCTGTGGTTCGGCGTCCAGGAGATCCCGGGGCTGCTCAAGTGACCGGCTCGAACCCCCACCTCGTGTGGGACTGGAACGGCACGCTGCTGCACGACATCGACGCCGTCATGGCCGCGACCAACGCCTCCTTCGCCGAGCTGGGCTTCGCCCCGATCACCTTGGAGACCTACCGCGACCTGTACGTCGTCCCCGTCCCGAAGTTCTACGAGCGCCTCATGGGACGGCTGCCCACCGACGCCGAGTGGCTCGTCATGGACGAGGCCTTCCACCGGCACTACTGGGCGGCGGCCGACGGGGCCGGGCTGGCCGAGGGCGCGCTGGAGCTGCTGCGCGGCTGGCAGGCCGACGGACTGACCCAGTCCCTGCTGTCCCTGGCACCCCACGACAAGCTGGTGCCCCTGGTGCGGACGCACGGCATCGACCGGCACTTCCTGCGCGTCGACGGGCGCACCGGGCCCTCGCACACGACCAAGGCAGGACATCTCGTACGCCATTTGGCGGCCATGGAGGCGGCGGGGGTGAGTGCCACCCGTACGGTCCTCATCGGGGACGCCGTGGACGACGCGCTCGCCGCGGCCCACGTGGGCGCCCGCGCGGTGCTCTACACAGGGGGTTCGCACAGTCGCGCAAGTCTGGAATCGGCCGGAGTGCTCGTCGTGGACACCCTGGCCGAAGCCGTAGCCGCAGCTCGCGAACAGGCCGGATAGCCACCCGGCACGAACAGGGCCGCCGGGTCGCTGTCCAGAGTGTCAAAGTTCCACCCCCGGATTTGTACACATACAGCTCATGACGTGCCGGGGGTGGATCGGGATAGCCTGGTACCCGTGATCAGCGCGATAGTCATCGGGGGCACTGAAGCCCCCGGCCCGCGCCCGGCGCACGACCGTGCCCGGGCCTTCGCTGGTCTCCGCTGCCGGGACACCGAGCCGATCTTGGCCGAATCCCTCCCGGTCGGCCCATTCGACGACATAGCGTCGGCAACGATTCCTGACGGACATCCCGCCTCGTGGCGGCGCCTTGTCATTCCTTCCTTCACCACCTACGTCACGCAATGGCGCGCGACAGGAGCCAGAGGACATGCAGACCAAGCTGGACGAAGCAAAGGCCGAGCTGCTCGCGCGGGCGGCACGGGTAGCTGAGAACAGCCCGGCCGGGGGGCTACTTCCGACTGGGTCCGAGCCACGGGAGCGCCCCGACCGGGGAACCACGCTGTCCTACCTCCAGCGCTACTACCTGCACACCGCACCCGAGGACCTGCTGGACCGGGACCCCGTCGACGTGTTCGGGGGAGCGCTCTCGCACTACCGGCTGGCCGAGAAGCGACCGCAGGGCACCGCGAACGTACGCGTGCACACCCCCACGGTCGAGGAGAACGGCTGGACCTCCAGCCACTCGGTCGTCGAGGTCGTCACCGACGACATGCCGTTCCTGGTCGACTCCGTCACCAACGAGCTGTCCCGCCAGGGCCGCGGCATCCACGTCGTGATCCACCCGCAGGTCGTCGTGCGCCGTGACGTCACCGGCAAGCTCATCGAGATCCTCGGCCCCGACTGCGACGCCCACGGTCCCCGCACCGCGCGCCCCCACGACTCCCTCGTGGAGTCCTGGATCCACGTCGAGATCGACCGCGAGACCGACAAGGCCGACCTCAAGCAGATCACCGTCGACCTGCTGCGCGTCCTGTCCGACGTCCGCGAGTCCGTCGAGGACTGGGAGAAGATGCGCGACGCCGCGCTGCGCATCGCCGAGGAGCTCCCCGCCGAGCCGACCGCCCCGGACCTGCGCGAGTACGAGCTCGAAGAGGCCCGCGAGCTGCTGCGCTGGCTCGCCGACGACCACTTCACCTTCCTCGGCTACCGCGAGTACAACCTGGTCGACGGCGACGCCCTCTCCGCCGTTCCCGGCACCGGCCTGGGCATCCTGCGCTCCGACCCGCACCACAGCGGCAAGGACGACGGCCACCCGGTCTCGCCGTCCTTCAACCGGCTGCCCGCCGACGCCCGCGCCAAGGCCCGCGAGCACCGCCTGCTGGTGCTGACCAAGGCCAACAGCCGCTCCACCGTGCACCGCCCCTCGTACCTCGACTACGTCGGCGTCAAGAAGTTCGACGCCGACGGCAACGTCATCGGCGAGCGCCGTTTCCTCGGCCTGTTCTCCTCCGCCGCGTACACCGAGTCGGTGCGCCGCGTCCCGGTGATCCGCCGCAAGGTCGCCGAGGTACTGGACGGCGCCGGGTTCTCGCCCAGCAGCCACGACGGCCGCGACCTGCTCCAGATCCTGGAGACCTACCCGCGCGACGAGCTGTTCCAGACCCCCGTCGACCAGCTCCAGTCCATCGCCACCTCCGTCCTGTACCTCCAGGAACGCCGCCGACTGCGGCTGTACCTGCGCCAGGACGAGTACGGCCGCTACTACTCCGCGCTGGTCTACCTGCCGCGCGACCGCTACACCACGGGCGTGCGGCTGCGCCTGATCGACATCCTGAAGGAGGAGCTCGACGGCATCAGCGTCGACTTCACCGCCTGGAACACCGAGTCGATCCTCTCCCGCATCCACTTCGTCGTCCGCGTCCCGCAGGGCAAGGAACTGCCCGTCCTGACCGACGGCGACGTCGAGCGCATCGAGGCCCGGCTCGTCGAGGCCGCCCGGTCCTGGGCCGACGGCTTCGGCGAGGCCCTCGTCGCGGAGCTGGGCGAGGAGCGCGCCGCCGAGCTGCTGCGCAAGTACGGCACCTCCTTCCCCGAGGGCTACAAGGCCGACCACTCGCCGCGCGCGGCCGTCGCCGACCTGTGCCACCTGGAGCGGCTCTCCGCCAGCGACCGCGAGTTCGCGCTCTCGCTGTACGAGCCCGTGGGCGCGGGCCCCGGCGAGCGCCGCTTCAAGATCTACCGGACCGGCGATCAGGTCTCCCTGTCCGCCGTCCTGCCCGTCCTGCAGCGACTGGGCGTCGAGGTCACCGACGAGCGGCCGTACGAGCTGCGCCGCACCGACCGGGTCAGCGCCTGGATCTACGACTTCGGCCTGCGGATGCCGCTGTCGACCGGCAACGACGACTCCTACCTCGGGGACGACGCCCGCGAACGCTTCCAGGAAGCCTTCGCGGCGGTCTGGCAGGGCGAGGCGGAGAACGACAACTTCAACACCCTCGTGCTGGGCGCCGGGCTCACCTGGCGCCAGGCCGTGGTGCTGCGCGCGTACGCCAAGTACCTGCGCCAGGCCGGCTCCACCTTCAGCCAGGACTACATGGAGGACACCCTCCGCAACAACGTCCACACCACCCGGCTGCTGGTCTCGCTCTTCGAGGCACGGATGTCGCCGGTCCGCCAGGCCGCCGGCAGCGAACTCGTCGACGCCATGCTGGAGGAGCTCGACGGGGCCCTGGACCAGGTCGCCTCGCTCGACGAGGACCGCATCCTGCGCGCCTTCCTCACCCTCATCAAGGCGACCCTGCGCACGAACTTCTTCCAGCTGACCAGCGCCGGTGAGCAGCACTCCTACGTGTCGGTGAAGTTCGACCCGCAGGCCATCCCGGACCTGCCGGCCCCGCGTCCCGCCTACGAGATCTGGGTGTACTCCCCGCGCGTCGAGGGCGTCCACCTGCGCTTCGGCAAGGTCGCCCGCGGCGGGCTGCGCTGGTCCGACCGCCGCGAGGACTTCCGTACGGAGATCCTCGGCCTGGTCAAGGCGCAGATGGTGAAGAACACCGTCATCGTCCCGGTCGGCGCCAAGGGCGGCTTCGTCGCGAAGAACCTGCCCGACCCGTCGGTGGACCGCGACGCCTGGCTCGCCGAGGGCATCGCCTCGTACAAGATCTTCATCTCGGCGCTGCTCGACATCACCGACAACATGGTCGCGGGCGAGGTCGTGCCCCCGACCGGCGTGGTCCGCCACGACGAGGACGACACCTACCTCGTCGTCGCCGCCGACAAGGGCACCGCGACCTTCTCCGACATCGCCAACGGGGTCGCCGAGTCCTACGGCTTCTGGCTGGGCGACGCCTTCGCCTCCGGCGGTTCGGCCGGCTACGACCACAAGGGCATGGGCATCACGGCCCGCGGCGCCTGGGAGTCCGTCAAGCGGCACTTCCGCGAGCTCGGGCACGACACCCAGACCCAGGACTTCACCGTCGTCGGCGTCGGCGACATGTCCGGCGACGTGTTCGGCAACGGCATGCTGCTCTCGGAGCACATCCGCCTGGTCGCGGCCTTCGACCACCGGCACATCTTCATCGACCCCAACCCGGACGCGGCCACCTCGTACGCCGAGCGCAGGCGCCTGTTCGACCTGCCGCGCTCCTCGTGGGCCGACTACGACACCGCGCTGCTGTCGGCGGGCGGCGGCGTCCACCCGCGCAGCGCCAAGGCCATCCCGCTCAACGCGCAGGTCCGCGAGGCCCTCGGCATCGAGGCGGGCGTCACCAAGATGACCCCGGCCGAGCTGATGCAGGCCATCCTGCGGTCCCCGGTGGACCTGCTGTGGAACGGCGGCATCGGCACCTACGTCAAGTCGACGGCCGAGACGCACGCCGACGTCGGCGACAAGGCCAACGACGCCATCCGCGTCAACGGTTCCGACGTCCGCGCCAAGGTCATCGGCGAGGGCGGCAACCTGGGTCTGACCCAGCTCGGCCGGATCGAGTTCGCCCGCACCGGAGCCGGTGGCGAGGGCGGGAAGATCAACACCGACGCCATCGACAACAGCGCGGGCGTGGACACCTCCGACCACGAGGTGAACATCAAGATCCTGCTCAACGCGGTCGTCGCCGACGGCGACCTGACCGTCAAGCAGCGCAACGCGCTCCTCGCCGAGATGACCGACGAGGTCGGCCACCTGGTGCTGCGCAACAACTACGCGCAGAACGTGGCGCTGGCCAACGGCGCCGCGCAGGCCCCGAGCCTGCTGCACGCCCAGCAGCGCTTCATGCGCCGCCTGGAGCGCGACGGGCTGCTCAACCGGGGGCTGGAGTTCCTGCCCACCGACCGGCAGATCCGCGAGCTCCTGAGCAACGGCAAGGGTCTGACCCAGCCGGAGCTGGCCGTCCTGTTCGCCTACACCAAGATCACGGTGGCGGACGAGCTCATCGCCACCGGGCTGCCGGACGACCCGTACCTGCGCCGGCTGCTGCACGCCTACTTCCCGGGCGCGCTGCGGGCGAAGTTCCCCGAGCAGATCGAGGGCCACGCCCTGCGCCGGGAGATCATCACGACCCTGCTGGTCAACGACACCGTCAACACCGGTGGTTCGACGTTCCTGCACCGGCTGCGCGAGGAGACCGGGGCCTCCCTGGAGGAGATCGTGCGGGCGCAGCTCGCGGCCCGCGAGATCTTCGGCCTGGCCGATGTGTGGGACGACGTCGAGGCGCTGGACAACGAGGTCGAGGCCAGTGT
Organism: Streptomyces sp. NPDC001568; assembly: GCF_042893755.1. Taxonomy (NCBI): domain Bacteria; kingdom Bacillati; phylum Actinomycetota; class Actinomycetes; order Kitasatosporales; family Streptomycetaceae; genus Streptomyces; species Streptomyces sp. NPDC001568. Next base: position 25,041 of record NZ_JBIAVF010000014.1, read on the forward strand.
CCAGACCCGGGTGCGGCTGCACTCGCGGCGCCTGGTCGAGCGCGGTACGCGCTGGCTGCTGAACAATCGGCCGCAGCCGCTCCAGATCACCGAGACCATCGAGGTCTTCGGCCGCCGGGTCTCCGAGGTCTGGTCGGAGCTGCCCAAGCTGGTGCGCGGCGCCGACCTGGACTGGTACCGGTCGATCATGGACGAGCTGACCGGCGAGGGCGTGCCGGAGGAGCTCGCGGCCAAGGTCGCCGGGTTCTCCTCGGCCTTCCCGACGCTGGACATCGTCGCCATCGCGGACCGCACGGGCGTGGACCCGCTGGACGTCGCCGAGGTCTACTACGACCTCGCCGACCGGCTGGACATCACCCAGCTGATGGACCGCATCATCGAACTGCCGCGGGCCGACCGCTGGCAGTCGATGGCGAGGGCCTCCATCCGCGAGGACCTGTTCGCCGCGCACGCCGCGCTGACCGCCGACGTCCTGGCGGTGGGCAACGGCACCTCGACGCCCGAGGAGCGCTTCAAGGCGTGGGAGGACAAGAACGCCGCGATCATCGGGCGCGCCCGCTCCACGCTGGAGGAGATCCAGGGGTCGGACGACTTCGACCTGGCGAACCTGTCGGTGGCGATGCGGACGATGCGCAGCCTGCTGCGCACGCACAGCTGACACCCCGAACGGGCGAAGGCCCCGGTTCCCGGACGATGTCCGGGAACCGGGGCCTTCGCCGTGGTGCGTGCGGGTCCGACGGGAGTGTGACGACCGGACCTGGGCCGCCTAGCCGCGGGTGAACGCCTCGTAGGCGTCGCAGACCTCGGCGGACGGGCCGTCCATGCGCAGGACGCCCGCTTCCAGCCAGATCGCCCGGTCGCAGGTCTCGCGGACCGTGTTGATGCCGTGGCTGACGAGGAAGACGGTGCCGGCACGCTCGCGGAGTTCCTCGATGCGGGCCTGGCTGCGGCGCTGGAAGGCGGCGTCGCCGGTGGCGAGGGCCTCGTCGATCATCAGGACGTCGTGGTCCTTGGCGGCGGCGATGGAGAAACGCAGCCGGGCGCCCATGCCGGAGGAGTAGGTGCGCATGGGCAGCGAGATGAAGTCGCCCTTCTCGTTGATGCCGGAGAAGTCGACGATGCCCTGGTAGCGCTCGCGCACCTGTTCCCGGGTCATGCCCATCGCGAGGCCGCCGAGGACCACGTTGCGTTCGCCGGTCAGGTCGTTCATCAGGGCGGCGTTCACCCCGAGGAGCGAGGGCTGGCCGTGCGAGTAGACGGTGCCCGAGGCCACCGGCTGGAGTCCGGCGATGGCCTTCAGGAGGGTGGACTTGCCCGAGCCGTTGGAGCCGATGAGGCCGATGGCCTCGCCCTTGTACGCGGTGAAGCTGACGCCCTTGACGGCGTGCACCTCACGGACGCCGGGGGCCGGTCGGCGGGAGAAGACGCGGCTGAGGGCCGCGGTGGCGCCGCCCTTGCGGGCGCCGGATCCGTGGACCTTGTAGACGACGTGGACCTCGTCGGCGATGACGGTCGGGACGCGGGTCCCGGGGACCGGCGCGGCGGTCCGTGCGGGTGCGGGTGCGGTGCGGGTCGACGTGTCAGCCACGGCCGTACTCCTCCTCTGCCTTCCAGAAGTAGACGAACCCGCCGACGCCGGCGAGCAGGGCCCAGCCGATGGCGATCGGCCAGACGTGGTGGGGCAGCGAACCTGTCCCGAAGCTGTCGATCAGGGAGAAGCGCATCAGGTCGATGTACACGGCGGCCGGGTTGACCTTGAGGGCCAGCAGCACCCAGTGCGGCAGGTCGTCGGCCCGCAGGAAGCTGTCGATCGACCACATGACGCCCGAGGAGTACATCCAGGTCCGCAGTACGAACGGCATCAGCTGGCTGACGTCGGGGTTCTTGCTGCCGATGCGGGCCATGATCATGGCGCAACCGGCGCAGAAGACCGCCATCAGGAAGAGCGTCGGGACGGCGAGGAACCAGGACCAGGACGGGGTCTGGCCGAAGGCCAGGAGCAGGACGACCAGCGCGCCCATCGTGACGAGCAGCTGTTGGAAGAGCTGGACGACGGAGGACAGGGGCAGGCTGGCGCGTGGGAAGTGCAGGGCGCGCACCAGGCCCAGGTTGCCGTGGACGGCGCGGGTGCCGGTGTTGATGGAACTGCCGATGAAGTCCCACACGAAGACGCCGGTGATCAGGAACGGCACGTAGTCGGGCACGTCGTGGCTGGCCCGCATGACGAGGCCGAAGATGAAGTAGTAGACGGCCGCGTTGAGCAGCGGGGTCACCAGGTGCCAGACCTGCCCGAGCTTGGCCGTGCTGTACGTGGCGTGCATGCGGGCTGTGGCGTACGCCGTCACGAAGTGGCGCCGGTCCCAGAGCTGTGCGACGTACTGGGGAAGCGTGGGGCGGGCGCCGCTGACGGTCAGGCCGTGGGCCGCGGCCAGCTCGGCCGGGGTGGGTGGCGGCGCGTGCTCCGCCGGGGCGGTCACGGTGGTCACGTGGGTCGCGGTCACAGGAGTCGCTTTCGACGGGGGCATGGCGTCAGGAGGCGATGGAACGGGTCCGTATCGTCGTTACGTGGAGACTAGGCCGGTCGGCGTCGGAACGCAACCGTATCGTCGTGACGGATGGGTGGCGGCGTGCGCGGCTATGCTCGGTGCATGACTTCCGAGCCCGCAGCCAGCCCTGCCCGCCGAACCCCCGCCGGGGCCGCCGTCCTGCGCGAGGACGTCACCGAGGCGATCCGGGCGGCCGTGGTCGACGAACTGGCCGCGGTGGGCTTCGCGCGGATGTCGATCGAGGGCATCGCCCGGCGCGCCGGGGTCGGCAAGACCGCCGTCTACCGCCGCTGGAAGTCGAAGCTGCACCTGGTCCTGGACCTCGTCGGCGCCTTCGCCGTCGACGGCCTCCCGGTACCGGCCACCGGCTCGCTCCACGGGGACGTACGGGCCCTGCTGGAGGTGATGTCACACGTGCTGCGCCACCCCGTGGCCTCGGCGGTCATCCCCGACCTGCTGGTCGAGGCGGCGCGCAACCCGGAGATCGCGGACGCGGTGCGCGGCGCGATCCTGGACGGTCAGCGCCGGCTCGCCGAGGGAATCGTGTCCGAGGCGGTCGCGCGCGGCGAACTGCCGGAGTCCACGAGCCCCGACCGGGCCCTGGACCTGGCGATCGGCCCGCTGTACTGGCGGCAGGTGGTCGTACGGGAGCCGGTGCCGGCCGGCTACCTGGACGAGCTGGCCCGCTCGGTCGTCGCCGGCCTGCGGGCCGGCTGATCCCCGACCCGTCCACCCGGCCGGAGCCGGCGGGCCGGGGGAGCGCTCAGAAGCCGAAGCCGCCCGAGCCGAGGTTGGCCATCGTCGGCTCCGGCGCGGGGGCGGGCGCCGCGGGCGCGGGCCGGCGTTCCTCCAGCGGGACGGTCGCCGGGAGCGGAACGGCCTGCCCCAGGAAGACCCGCCGCACGACGCGCTCGGCGGCGTGGCCGTCGTCGTGGGAACAGAACCGCGAGCGGAACGAGGCCCGCAGCTGGGCCGAGCGGGAGCCCTGCCAGTGTCCGGTGGCGAAGATGTCCACCAGCTCGTCCTCGGTGCGGGCGACCGCCCCCGGCGGGCACGCCCGCAGGTCGAAGTAGGTGCCGCGGGCCGCCTCGTACGCCTCCCAGTCGTCCGCGTGGATCACGATCGGCCGGTCCAGGGCCGCGTAGTCGAACATCAGGGACGAGTAGTCGGTGACCAGCGCGTCCGAGGCGAGGCACAACTCCTCCACCGAGGGGTGCGCCGAGACGTCGATCAGCCGCGGGTGCGGCTCCCACGGCGCGGTGGTGCCCGCGTACGTCAGGTGCGTACGGGCCAGCACGGTGAAGCGCGGGCCCAGATCGCGCAGCACCCGCTCGAAGTCCAGGTGGTCGGGGCGGCTGCGCCGGTAGTCCCGGTGCGTCGGGGCGTACAGGATCGCGGTGGAACCCGGCGCGATGCCCAGGCGCTCGCGCAGCTCCAGCACCTCGGAGCGGCCGGCCCGGTGGAAGGCGTCGTTGCGCGGGTAGCCGTACTCCAGCGTGGTGTACGAGGACGGCAGCGCGCGCTCCCAGACGAGGGTGGAGTGCCGGTTCGCGGAGAGCAGGTAGTCCCACTGGTCGGCGCCGCGCAGCAGCCCCGCGAAGTCCGTCGTCGGGGTCGCCGCCGGCCGGTCCTGGAGGTCCAGGCCCACCCGCTTGAGCGGGGTGCCGTGCTGGGTCTGCACCAGGATCTGACCGGGCCGCTTGACCAGCGCACGGTCGAAGTTGACGTTCGTGGTCAGGTAGGTGGCCCGGGCGAGGGCCGTCCAGTACGCGGCGGAACCGGGACGCAGCGCGGTCGTCGCCGCCGGCAGCGTCGCCGCGTGCTCCGGGTCGCAGATCCACGCCGTCCGCATCCGCGGGGCCAGTTCGCGCAGCTTCGCCTCGATCGCCGCCGGGTTGCAGGCGTAACCGCCGTGCCAGTACGCGGAGAAGACCGCCAGCTCCGGCCGCAGCGGCAGCCACCGCTGGATCCGGTAGTGCAGCCGCAGCAGCGTCTCGCGCAGGCCCCGGCCCAGCACCCGGGCCCCGCCGGCGCCGGCCAGGGCGGCCCGCCGGGCCGACGACAGGACCCGGTACGCGCGCCGGGTCCCGAGCCGCATCAGGGTGTGCCGCAGCCGATCCGTCCCGGACGCCGACAGCGGCCGGCCGGTCGGGCCGACCGGGGGCCGGTGGCGGCGCAGCAGGGTGGAGGCCCGGGCGAAGAACTCGGCGCGCCCGGCGCGCGGGAGACGGCGCGGGTCGGCGTACAGGGCGCAGAAGTGCTCGGCCATCCGCCGGTGCACCGTCGGCCGCCAACGCTCCAGCTCGGGGCGGGTGCCGAGGAAGCCGAAGACCCGCTCGTACTGGTCGAGGATGTCGAGGTGGCGGCGGCTGGAGGTGGTCAGGATCGAGCCGGTGCGGCGCTGGCGGTAGTGGACGCAGACCCGGTCCAGGACGGCCACGGACTCGGCGGCCAGCAGCGCCGGATAGGTCCAGGGGGTGTCCTCGTAGAAGCCGGGCGGGAAGGTGAGGCCCTCGCGCTCCACGTACTCGCGGCGGTACGCCTTGTTCCACACCACCATCAGCATGCCGAGCAGCTCCGGGCGGTCCGCGAGCCGGAAGCTGGCCGCGCCCTCCTCGCTCAGGCGGTGCGCGAGCCGGTTGCGCACCACCTCGCCGGTCCAGAAGGTGCGCGCGTAGTCGTAGACGAGGACGTCGGGCGATCCGGTGGCCTTGAGCCGGTCGGTGATGGCCTGGAGGGCGCCCGGGGCGAGGGTGTCGTCACCGTCGAGGAAGACCAGGTAGTCGCCGCCGGCCCGGGCCAGACCCGCGTTGCGGGCCGGGCCCAGGCCCAGGTTGTGCGCCAGGTGCACGGCGGTGACGCGGGGGTCGCGGGCCGCGTACTCGTCGATGATCGAACCGCAGGCGTCCGGGGAGGCGTCGTCGACCGCGATCAGCTCCAGATCCGGGTACGACTGGGACAGGACCGAATCCAGACTCTCCTGGAGGTACGCCTGAACCTTGTACGCGGGCACGATGACGCTGAACCGGGGCACGGCACATCCAGGGGTCGGCGCGGGCATATGGCCCAGGAACCCCGGGTGTGGTGATCGGGTTACGCCGGGTGCGGCATTCGGGTTACCGGGCGTCAACGTCCCACGTCAACGCCGTGATCAACGGAACTCACTTGACCGCTCCGGCCATCACCCCCGTCACGAACTGCCGTTGGAACGCGAAGAACACGACGAGCGGCACCACCATCGACAGGAACGCGCCGGGGGCCAGGACGTCGATGTTGTTCCCGAACTGCCGTACCTGCTGCTGGAGCGCCACTGTCACCGGCGGGTGCGCCGAGTCGGCGAAGACCAGCGCCACCAGCATGTCGTTCCACACCCACAGGAACTGGAAGATGCCCAGCGAGGCGAGGGCCGGACCGCCGAGCGGCAGCACCACCTTCGCGAACAGGCGCAGTTCGCCGGCGCCGTCGAGGCGGGCGGCCTCCAGCAGCTCGCGCGGGATCTCCGCGAAGAAGTTGCGCAGCAGGAAGACCGCGAAGGGCAGCCCGAACGCCGTGTGGAACAACACCACGCCCGCCGTCGTCTCGAACAGGCCGATCGAGCCGAAGAGTTCGGAGACCGGGATCAGCGCGACCTGCACCGGGACCACCAACAGCCCGACGACGAGCAGGAACAGCCAGTCGCGGCCCGGGAACTCCATCCAGGCGAAGGCGTATCCGGCGAACGCGCCCAGGACCAGGACCAGCAGCGTCGCCGGGACGGCGATCGCCACCGTGTTCAGCAGCGAACCGGTGATCGTGTCGTTCTCCAGCAGCCGCCCGTAGTTCGACGCCGTCAGCCGCGACGGGGCGGTCAGCACCTGCCACCAGCCGCCCCGGTTCAGATCGTCGGGAGCCAGGAAGGAGGACAGCAGCAGCCCGAGCGCGGGAACCAGCCAGAACACGGCGACGACGACCAGGAACACCCGGACCGCCCCCGACGCCACCCGCGCGGCGACCGCCCGACCCGCCGACGCGGTCCGCCTGCCCGGAGCTGCGCTCGTCCCGCCCGGAGCGGGACTCGTCCTGCCCGGACCTGCGCTCGTCCCGCCCGGAGCGGCGCTCATCGCGATCCCTCCTTGCGCAGCCTACGGATGTTCACCAGCATCACCGGCACCACCAGCACCAGCAGCAGTACGGCGATGGCGCTGCCCAACCCCGGATCGGCGTCCGTGCCGAACGACGTCCGGTACAACTGGAGCGCGAGCACGTTCGCATCGTCCTGGACCGCCCCCGGCGCGATCACGAAGACCAGGTCGAAGACCTTCATGACGTTGATGACGAGCGTCACCAGCACGACCACCAGGACCGGCCCCAACAGCGGCACCGTGATCCTGCGGAACACCTGCCACTCGCTCGCCCCGTCCACCCGCGCCGCCTCCAACAGCTCCCGCGGCACCGATGCCAGCCCGGCCCCGATCAGCACCATCGCGAAACCGGCCCACATCCAGACGTACGCCCCGATCACCGCCGGGGTCACCAACGTCGGGCCGAGCCACCGCACCCCCGCGTACGCCTCCCGGAAGTTCTCGGCGGGCAGCCTCAGCCGCGCCCCGTCCGCCTTCGCGGACATCAGGAACACGCCGTCGGCGCGGGTCGTCGCCGACTCCACCACCTCGCCGTCCTTCACGGCCTCGACCCGCATCCCGGCGAAGGCCGACTCGGTGGGGTCCACGCCGTTCGTCGTACCGCCGCCGCCCCGGGTGAAGTCCTGCCAGACCGTGCCGGTGACCTTCAGCGGATCCGAGCCCGCCGCCCCGGCCGTACGGGTCCCCTCCGGCAGGTCCTCCGGCGCCACCCCGACCAGCGGGAGCAGGACCGGCACGCCCGCCCGCACCGGATCGCGCGTCACGAACGCGCCGCCCGCGACCGGCTCCAGCGGCGAGTCCCGCCCCGGGCGGGCCCGGGGGAAGGCCGAGGACTCCGCGAAGGTGTCGTGCACCCCCACCCAGACGGCGTTGGCGACGCCCTTGCCCGGGTCGTGGTCGTAGACCAGCCGGAAAATGATGCCCGCCGCCAGCATGGAGATCGCCATCGGCATGAAGACGATCAACTTGAACGCCGTTCCCCAGCGCACCCGTTCGGTCAGCACCGCGAAGATCAGACCGAGCGCGGTCGCCGTCGTCGGCGCCAGCACCACCCACACCGCGGTGTTCGTCAGGGCCGTACGGATCGTGTCGTCGCCCAGGATCTCCCGGTAGTTGGCCCCGCCGACGAATGCGTCGCCGGAGCGGTCGAAGAAGCTGCGGTACACCGAGTAGCCGATGGGGTGCACCACGAGCGCGCCCAGCAGGACGAGGGCCGGGAGGAGGAACGCCGCCGCGATCAGGCGCCGGCGCCGCTCCTCGGCCGACTTCCGCGAGGTGGGCCTGCGCGCGGTGGGTCCGCGCGAGCCCGGCTTGCCCGAGCCCGACTTCTCTACGGTCGGTCCACCCGACGCCGGCCGGCCCGAGGCCGGTTCCTCCGGGGTCGGCTTCCGTGAAGCCGTGGCCGCCACCGGTCAGCCCCCGTAGGCCTTGGCCGCTTCCGCCTCCAGTTTCGCCTGCGCCCCCGCCACGTCCGCCGGGTTCGCCAGGAAGTCCTGGAGGGCCTTCCACTCGCCCGAGCCCGGCGTACCGCCGAACGCCGCCGGAGCCTGGTCCGACATGTCGAACCGGAAGTCGTCGCCCGCCGCGATCAGCGACTTCGCGATCCCGCGCTGGATGTCGTTCGGATAGGCGGCCGGGTCCACGGCCTTGTTCGGCGAGACGAAACCGCCCTGGCGGGCCTGGATCTCCGCCGCGTCCGGCGACGCCAGGAACGTCAGCAGCGCCTGCGCGCCCTTCGACGGCTTCAACGCCACCGCCACGTCACCGCCCGACACCACCGGAGGCTTCGCGCCCACCGCCGGGAACGGGAACACCAGGGCGTCCTCACCCACCTTCGCCTCGGTCTGCGCGATGTTCACCGCCACGAAGTCGCCCTCGAAGACCATCGCCGCCGCCGGCCGGTCACCACCGGTGAACGTCTGCGTCACCGACTTCGGGAACTCCGTCGACAGCGCCCCGCTCTGGCCGCCCGCCAGGAAGTCCTTGCGCCCGAACAGCTCGCCGAGCGTCGTCAGCGCCTGCTTGACGCTGTCGTCCGTCCACTTCAGCTCGTGCTTGGCCAACTGGTCGTACTTCTGCGGACCCGCCTGGGAGAGGTAGACGTTCTCGAACCAGTCCGTCAGCGTCCAGCCGTCCGCCCCCGCCACCGAAACCGCCGGCGTACCGGACGCCGAGAGCGTGTCGGCCGCGGCGACGAGGTCCTTCCAGGTCTTCGGGGGCGTCACGCCCGCCGCCTCGAAGGCCTTGGCGTTGTACCAGATCAGCGACTTGTTGGCCGCCTTGTAGTACACGCCGTACTGGGTGCCGTCGACCGCGCCGAGGTCCTTCCAGCCCGCCGAGTAGTTCGCGTCCAACTGGGCCTTCGCCTCCGGACCCACCGGCTGCGCCCACTTGTTCTGCACCGCCGCCCGCAACGCCCCCACCTGCGGGAGCAGCGCCACGTCCGGCGGGGCGCCGCCCGCCACCTTCGTACCGAGGAACGTGACGATCGGGTCCTGCGCCGGGACGAAGGTGACGCTCGCCCCGGTCCGCTTCTCGAACTCCTTCAGCACTTTGGTGAAGTTGGCCTGCTCGGGGCCCGTCCACACCGCCGCGACCTCGAGCTTCTCGCCGGGCAACTGCGGTAACCGCACCTGGGAGGCCGAGGGCCGCTCCCCCTGCGGGGGGCCGGGCTCCGGATCCTTGCCGTCCCCGCAGCCCGCGAGGGTCAGCGCCCCCGCCGCGGCCAGGGCCGTCCACGCCCCGACGTGGGCGAGGCCCCTCGTACGGCCCGTACTTCGCTGTTCCGGCTGTTCCCGGTGTTCCTGCTGGCGTCGCATGGTGGTGCCCCCGATGCCGTGTGGCCTTGGTGGTGTGTCCCGTGCCACAAGGTCTACGCCGCCCCGCGCACCCCCGCAATACCGCCTCGCGGGGGCGCCGGTGGAGCCGGGGCGGACGTCAGGGGGCCGGCGGGAAGAGCACGGGCACCGCCGACACCAGGTGGGAGGCCCGGTCGAGGGCGCTGGCCAGCAGGGCGAGGTCGGTCGGGCCGTTGCCCAGCTCCCGCACCGGCCGGCGGGCCGGCGGGTCGCCCATCCGGTCCCACTCCACCGGCACGACCGTCGGCCTCAGCGTCGCCGTCCGCGGGATCCGGCCCGTGACCCGACCGCCCTGGAAGGGCACCAGGCGACCGTCGGCGTACCGCAGCACACCGCGCCCGGGTCCCGGTTGGTCGGGGGAGTCCAACGCGACCCGCAGCGTCGCCCGCCGGGCCGGCTCGGAGTCCGCCGTGCGCTCCGGGCGGCCCGTCGCCGCGATCAGGTGCACCCCGAGCCGGGTCCCCTCACGGGCCACCGCCTCCAGCGCCCGCACCACCGAACCGGCCGCGGGTCGGCCCGTACTGCCCAGGGCGGGCGCCACCAGCGCGTCGAAGTCGTCGACCAGCACCACCAGCCGGGGCAAGGGACTGGGACCCGCAGCCGGGTCGGTGCGCGGCGTCGAGGCCCGCAGACGCAGGGTGCCGCTGCGCGGCGGATCCAGGTCGCCGTGCTGCTCGCCGGGGGTGGGTCGGCGCGGGGACACCATGTGGTCGGACAGCGCCCGGTGGGCGTGCCACTCCGCGAAGGGCATGCCGTCCAACAGCTCGTGTCGGCGCTTGAGTTCGGCGCCGAGGGCCTGGGCGAACTCCCGCATGCGCACCGGGTCGGACGCCACCAGGTGCGCCGAGACGTGCGGCAGCTCCGTACAGGGCAGGAGGCCGTCGCCGCGCTCCCCGCCGGCGCCGTCGAGGAGGACCAGGGCGAGACGGTCGGGGCGGGCCGCCGCCGCCAGCGAGGCGGCCAGGGAGCGCAGCAGCTCCGTACGGCCGCTCCCGGCCGGTCCCTCGACGAGCAGGTGCGGTCCCTCGTGGGCCAGCTCGGCGCCGACCGGGCCGCGCCTGCCGGTGCCGAGGACGATCTCCGCGAGGCCGCCGACGCCCTGGCCCTGCTCGGTCGCGGCGGCCCAACGCGCCATCAGGGAGGCCGGGGTGGCCCGGGCCAGCCCCAGCTCGTCCAGCAGCCGCGAGGTCGCGGGCAGGTTCGCGGCGGCCGGTCGGTACCCGCCGTCGCCGGTCGGCGCGTCCGCGCGCAACGGGGCCAGCGCCCGGGCGAAACGCTCCGCCCAGGCGGCGGAGACCCCGTCGGCGACGGCGGTCCCGCCGGGCGCCACGGGTCTGCCGCCGCTGACCGCGAAGGTCCGTACGGCCGTGGCGACGTCCCCGCTGAGCAGGGCGGCCGTCGCGCAGTCGCGGAAGGCGGGTGTGGCCGCGCAGGCGCTCTCGTACGTGGTGACCACGGGGGAGGCGGGCGTGGCGGCCGAGGCCTCGGCGAGGGCCACGACGTGGATCCCGGCGGCCGCCCCGTGCGAGGCCAGCCGGCCGGTCAGGTCCCGCAGGGCCCCCGAGCCGGGATCGCCGTCGACGACGACGACCGTGCGCGGCCCCTCGTAGCCGCGGGCCGCCTCCCGCACGGCGACCGGGTCCGCGCCGGCCCAGTTGGTGCCGAGCGGGCTGTCGTCCAGCCGTCGGGTCAGCTCCCCGGCCCGGGCCGCGGCCTGGTCGCGGTCGTACGCCAGCAGCAGCCGGCAGTCCTGTCCGTGCGCGGGGCGTACGTGGGGCAGCCAGCCCAGCCAGCCCCAGTCCCGCAGGCGTTCCTGGACGGGCCGGGCCCGGTCGGCCGCGATCAGGACGATCTCCAGCTGTCCGGGCGCGTGCAGCGCGGCCAGCTGGGCGACCACCGAGCGGGCCACCCCGGTCAGCCGGGCCCGCGGGCCGGCGATGCCGAGCGAGCCGGTGCCGAGCAGCGGGACCCGGCTGCCGGCGCCGAGCCCGACCTCCAGGAGCCGGGGGTGCCCTGCCCCGCGCGACCAGAGCCGGTCGGTGGGTCCGAGGGCGGCCAGCAGCAGCGAGGCGGGTTCGTCGGGGTCGGGCGCCGCGGCGAGGGGTGCCTCCGGTTCCACCACGGCCTCCGGCTCGGCCTCGTCGCCCCGGACCCACTTGCGGGCCCAGGCCCCGATCCCGCGGCGCGGCCGGGCGCCGCCGGGCGGGGCGGCGTCGGGGGTCGCGCCGGCGTACGGGTCGGCGGGGCCGGCCGGGTCGGCGCCGGGGTCGGCGACCGCGTACGGGGTCCGGCCCCGGAGGTCGGCGCCCGTACCGGGGTCCGGGGTCGGGTCGGGGGCCGGGGCCGGTTCCGCTTCGCGCCCGTCGGTGGGGCGCGCCAGGGACAGGTGGCCCTCCAGGTCCGGGACCAGGGCGAGGGGGACCGGGCCCCCGTGGGCCAGTCGCAGCGTCGACTCGCCGATCCGCAGCAGTGCTCCCGGGGCCAGCGCGACCGGCCGGGGTCCGACGGGCGCCCCGTCCAGGGTGGTGCCGTTCGTCGAGCCGAGGTCGGCCACGGCGACCCGGCCGTCCGCCATCACGGTCACCGCGCAGTGCAGCCGTGACACGTCCGGGTCGTCCAGCGGTACGTCGGCGTCCGCCGAGCGCCCGATCCGGACCGCTCCGGGGTGCAGCAGGTGCACCCCGCCCGCGTCCGGGCCCGCCACCACGTGCAGCTGCGGGGCGCCGGGGCCCTCGTCGGGCAGCGCGTCGGCGTTCGGCACCGGGGTGTGCAGGGCCAGCACCGCCCCGTCGACCAGCGGGGGCTCGCCCAGGACGGCGCGCTGCGGATCGAGGCGCTGCGACCCGGCGTACAGCACCACGGTGCCGCCGGTGTCGGGGCCGCCCGCGGTCGCGGCGAGCCCGGAGGCCACGGCGGCCAGCGGAGTGCCGGCGGGCGCGGTGACGAGTACGTCACCACTGGCCGGGGCGCCGGCGGTCTGGTGGCCGCGGTGCGACCCAAGGACGGTCAGCCGGATCTGCATCGCCGTCAGCGGTCCCTTCTGCGCGGAGCGCAGTGCGCGGTCCGTGCGCCCGGCGGGGAACCGGTGGAGCATGCCTGCCCGACCACCCCCACCCGGCGCGGACGCGTCGTCCGGTCAGGTACGCCGGAAGGGCAGGGCTCCCGTCCCGGCCGTTCCGTACGGGTGCATCCTCGCACCTGTCACACACAACACGCCCGGCACCCGGCAACAAATGATCTTGATCGGTCGACGGGGGCGCCCGGACCGAACAAATCCGGACAGGCCGTCGGATGAAATCCGAGCGAAAACGCCCCCGGCATACCCGGTGAATCTCACTCTTCGTACATATGTGCGGCAACCAACCTCCGTCGCCCCGCGTCTTCCCCGAGGACACCCCCTAGAGTTGGGGGGCCGAAACCCATCCAGCGGAATCAGCCGGGGAACGCCGGTCCCACCCGAGAACCGGAAGACCCGAACACCGGAACAGACGACAGCAGGGGAGCGCGAGACGTGCGGCCAGTCGGCAGCAAGTACCTGCTCGAGGAGCCGCTCGGACGCGGCGCCACGGGCACTGTCTGGCGTGCCCGCCAGCGGGAGACCGCCGGTGCGGAGGCAGCCGTCGCCGGGCAGCCCGGCGAGACCGTGGCCATCAAGGTCCTCAAGGAGGAGCTGGCCCAGGACGCGGACATCGTCATGCGCTTCCTGCGCGAACGCTCCGTCCTGCTGCGCCTGACGCACCCCAACATCGTGCGCACCCGCGACCTCGTCGTCGAGGGCGATCTGCTGGCGCTGGTCATGGACCTGGTCGACGGTCCCGACCTGCACAAGTACCTCCGCGCGAACGGACCCTTCAGCCCGGTCGCCGCGAGCCTGCTGACCGCCCAGATCGCGGACGCGCTCGCCGCCAGCCACGCCGACGGCGTCGTCCACCGCGACCTCAAGCCGGCCAACGTGCTGCTGGACGAGAGCAACGGCCAGATGAAGCCGATGCTCACCGACTTCGGCATCGCGCGCCTCGCCGACTCCCCGGGCCTGACCCGCACCCACGAGTTCGTCGGCACCCCCGCCTACGTGGCCCCCGAGTCCGCCGAAGGCCGCCCGCAGACCTCCGCCGTCGACATCTACGGCGCCGGCATCCTCCTCTACGAGCTGGTCACCGGCCGGCCGCCCTTCGCCGGCGGCTCGGCGCTCGAAGTGCTCCACCGCCACCTGAGCGAGGAGCCGCAGCGGCCCCCGACCCTGCCCGAACCGGTCTGGATCGTCATCGAGCGCTGCCTGCGCAAGGAGCCCGACGAGCGCCCCAGCGCCCAGAGCCTGGCCCGCGGCCTGCGCGTGGTCGCCTCCGGCATCGGCGTGCACTCCTCGCCGGCCGAGGTCGAGGCCGCCCTCGGGGTCGGCGCGCTGCTCGCCCCCGACCCCTCGCCCGCCCCGGTCCCGGCGACGCCCGGGGTCATCGCCCCGACGCACGCCCCGGCCGGCCCGCAGGACGCGTACGACCCGAACGCCATGACCAGCGTCATGCCGCCCATCGGCGGGGCCGACGCCACCACCGTGCTGCCCACCACCGGGGCGGCGCCCGCCGAGGCGACCTCGGTCATGCCGCCCGTGCAGCAGCCGGACGCCCCGCACCCGTGGCAGTCGCAGATGCGGGCCGTCCGCGACCGCAACGAGCAGACGCAGATGCACTACCTCGACCCGAGCGAGGACCCGCTGCGCCGCCGCCCGCAGCGCCAGGCGCCGCCGCCCCCGCAGCATCAGCCCCGCCCGCCGCAGCAGCCGCAGCAGCCTCCCCAGTACCGGCAGTCCCCGCCGCCGCAGCACTACCAGCAGCAGTCGCAGCCGCCGCAGCAGTACCAGCAGCCGCAGCAACCCCAGCACCGGGCGCCGCAGCACCAGCAGCCGCAGCACCAGCCCCAGCAGTACCAGCCGCAGCCGCCGCCCCAGCAGTACCAGCAGCCGCAGCACCAGCCCCAGTACCGGCAGCAGCCGCAGCAGCAGCCGCCGCAGTCCCCGCCGCCGCAGCAGCGGGCCCCGCGGCCCCCGCGGGAACCCCGCGAGCCGCGCCGCCGCAGCGCCAACCCGGTGCGGATCCCCGGCCTCGGCTGCCTCAAGGGCTGCCTCGTCATGATCCTGCTGTTCTTCGTGGCGGGCTGGCTGGTCTGGGAACTGACCCCGCTCCAGGAATGGGTCGGCACCGGCCGCGGCTGGTGGGACCAGGTGTGGACCTGGGGCTCCGACACCGTCGACTGGGTCACCTCCGTCGGCGACGGCGGCGGCTCCGCCACCCCCTGACCGAGTTCGCGCCGGGGCCGTCCGTACGCGCCCTCCGCCGGTCCGCCGGGTCCGCTCCGGCGACCCGGCGGAGCGGCGTCACGGACGCCCGTAGCGCCGAGTTCGTGGATTTGTCGACATCCGGGACGTGATTTCGCCCCCAGAAGTGAAGGTCGCCGCGATCCGGAGCGCCCAACCCCCATTCGGCCGCGTAGCTTTGGTGCGTACGCCAGCCGCTGAGGGAGCAGTCTTGGCACGGAAGATCGGCAGCCGGTACACCGCGCACCAGATCCTGGGGCGCGGCAGCGCGGGCACGGTGTGGCTGGGCGAGGGGCCGGACGGGCCCGTCGCCGTCAAACTGCTGCGCGAGGACCTCGCGTCCGACCAGGAACTCGTCGGACGGTTCGTACAGGAGCGCAGCGCGCTGCTCGGCCTGGACCATCCGCACGTCGTCTCCGTCCGCGACCTCGTCGTCGACGGCAACGACCTCGCCCTCGTCATGGACCTCGTCCGGGGCACCGACCTGCGCACGCGCCTCGACCGCGAGCGCAGACTCGCCCCCGAGGCGGCCGTCGCCATCGTCGCGGACGTCGCCGACGCCCTCGCCGCCGCGCACGCCGCGGGGGTCGTCCACCGGGACGTCAAACCGGAGAACGTCCTCCTCGACATGCAGGGCCCCCTCGGACCGGGCGGCGCACATCCCGCGCTGCTCACCGACTTCGGCGTGGCCAAGCTCATCGACTCCCCGCGGCGGGCGTCCGGGGCGCCCGGGACGCGGGCCTCGTCCCCGACCCGGATCATCGGCACCCCCGACTACCTGGCCCCCGAGATCGTGGAGGGCCTGCCGCCGCGGGCCGCCGTCGACATATACGCCCTGGCCACGGTGCTGTACGAGCTGCTGGCCGGCTTCACCCCCTTCGGCGGCGGGCACCCGGGCGCGGTCCTGCGCCGGCACGTCACGGAGACCGTGGTCCCGCTGCCGGGGATCCCCGACGAGCTCTGGCAGCTGATGGTGCAGTGCCTGGCCAAGGCCCCCGCGTCCCGGCTCCGCGCTTCCGAGCTGTCGGTCCGGCTGCGGGACCTGCTGCCGCTGCTGGCCGGCATGCCGCCGCTGGACGTGGACGAACCGGACGACGCCGAGCCGGAGGAACCGGAGGCCGAGGACCTGCCGGCCGACCCGGTCCGGCGCCGGGGCGTGGTCCCGCTGGTCCCCGGCTCCGCCACCGACTCCAACCGCGACACCCACACCTCCATGCGGGTACCCGGCCCGGACGAGCTGGCCGGCGGGGCACTGGGCACCGCCCGCGTCCCGCGTCCCGCCGGTGGGCACCGGCCCGGGTCCGCCCGGCACCGCGCCGAGGCCGCGCGCAAGCGGAGGCTGGTGATGTCCGCCTCGGCGGTGGCGCTGGCCGCCGCCGTGGGGCTGGGCGGCTGGCTGGCCCTGTCCGGCGGCGACGAGGGCCAGGCCCCGCCGCAGGACGGCAAGCGCTCGGCGCCCGCCCGGCCGTAGGTCCGGTCGTCGAACGCCAGGCCCGTGCGCCGGCCCGGATCCCGTACGGGGTCCGGGCCGGCGGCCGTCAGGCCGGGATCAGTTCCGGGTGCCAGCGGCGGGCCACGGTCGGGTGGGCGCGCACCCAGCCCTTCAGCTCGTTGCGGCCGTACTCGGCGTGCAAGGGGTTCGACGCGTCGTGGGCCACGCCCGGGGCCGTGCGCAGGTGGTCCCCGGGAACCGTCTCCACCACCGCGTCCAGCCGCGGGTTGTAGAAGAACGGCACCGAGAAGCGCTCCACCGCGCCCGGCGGGCTCACCACCCGGTGGTCGGTCGCCACCAGGTAGCCCTCCGTCGCGATCTCCAGCAGCTCGCCCAGGTTGACCACGAAGGCCCCCGGCATCGGCGGGATGTCGACGTAGCCGCCGTCCCGGACCACCTGGAGCCCGCCCACCCCGTCCTGGAGCAGCAGGGTCAGGAACCCGTAGTCCTTGTGCGCGCCGACGCCCTGATCGGCGCCCGACGGCGCCGATCCGGGGTAGCGGATCAGCTTCGTGTGCAGGTGGGGGCGGTCCGCGAAGATCGCGTCGAAGAAGTCGGGGGCCGCGCCGATCGAGGCCAGCAGCTCCCGGAGCAGCCGGTGGGCCACCGCCGCCAGCCGGGACTGCCACGACAGCACCACCTCCCGCAGCTCCGGCAGGGCCGCCGGCCACTGGTTGGGGCCCTCCAGCCACAGGTACGCCGGATCTCCCGGCCCCACCTGCGGCGCGGGCCGTTCCGCGCCGACGTCCAGCTGGTCGCGCCAGTCGGAGGCGCCGCCCGTCAGCTCGTGGCCTATGCGGGTGTAGCCGCGGAAGTGCGGGGAGTTCAGATTGCTCACGGCCAGCCTGTCGGCCTCCGGCAGCGCGAAGAAGGCCCGGGTCAGCTCCAGGATCCGGGCGGTTTCCGGCTCGGTGATCCCATGGCCGGTCAGGTACAGGAAGCCGGTGTCCCGGGCCGCCGCGTGCAGCTGCCGCAGGAAGTCGTCCCGCTGGGCGGGGTCGTCGGCCCGGGAGAGGTCGATCACAGCCAGGGAGGAGGCTGCCGGGGAGGAAGGGGCCACGGGAGAGGAGGCCACGGAGGAGGAGAGGTGCGCGGACGGCATGACGGCTCCGTTTCGGATGTCACGGGGTCCTGCGCCCCGGAGATGGCGGGGCAGCGGAGGGAACGGCAGGTCGGCAGGGGTGGCGCCGGGGCCGCGTGGCCGCCGCGTACAGGACCGAAGTCGGATCGGGGTGGATCAGGCTCGTGCGAGGTCCGTCGGCAGACAGCTCGTCGTCGTGACACGCATGTGGTCCACATGGCGGCGCTTCACGAGTAGGACAGTCATATGGTGAGCGTACGCCCGTACCCACCCCCGTCCGTACGTGCCGATCCGGCCTGACCGGAGAGTGCCGTCCGGG
The DNA here is from genome assembly GCF_042893755.1 of Streptomyces sp. NPDC001568. NCBI lineage: Bacteria > Bacillati > Actinomycetota > Actinomycetes > Kitasatosporales > Streptomycetaceae > Streptomyces > Streptomyces sp. NPDC001568. Next base: position 42,769 of record NZ_JBIAVF010000014.1, read on the forward strand.
GACCGGCTAGGCTGGGCCCGTGGCAGTTGTCGATGTATCCGAAGAGCTGAAGTCCCTCTCCTCGACCATGGGGTCGATCGAGGCCGTCCTGGACCTCGACAAGCTGAGGGCCGATATCGCCGTGCTTGAGGAGCAGGCCGCCGCGCCGTCCCTGTGGGACGACCCGGAAGCCGCCCAGAAGATCACGAGCAAGCTTTCGCACCTCCAGGCCGAGGTCCGCAAGACCGAGAACCTGCGCGGGCGCATCGACGACCTCGCGGTGCTGTTCGAGCTCGCCCAGGAAATGGACGACGCGGACACCCTCGCCGAGGCCGAGACCGAGCTGGTCTCCGTGCGCAAGGCGCTGGACGAGATGGAGGTCCGGACCCTGCTCTCCGGCGAGTACGCCGAGCGCGAGGCCCTGGTCAACATCCGTGCGGAGGCCGGTGGCGTCGACGCCTCCGACTTCGCCGAGCGCCTCCAGCGCATGTACCTGCGCTGGGCCGAGCGGCACGGTTACTCGACCGAGGTGTACGAGACCTCGTACGCGGAAGAGGCCGGCATCAAGTCGACCACCTTCGTCGTCAAGGCCCCCTACGCCTACGGCACCCTCTCCGTCGAACAGGGCACCCACCGGCTCGTCCGGATCTCGCCCTTCGACAACCAGGGCCGCCGCCAGACCTCCTTCGCGGGCGTCGAGGTGCTGCCGGTCGTCGAGACCAGCGACCACGTCGAGATCGACGAGGCCGAGCTGCGCGTGGACGTGTACCGCGCCTCCGGCCCCGGCGGCCAGGGCGTCAACACCACCGACTCCGCGGTGCGCATCACGCACCTGCCGACCGGCATCGTCGTCTCCTGTCAGAACGAGCGCTCGCAGATCCAGAACAAGGCCAGCGCGATGAACGTGCTCCAGGCCAAGCTGCTGGAGCGGCGCCGCCAGGAGGAGAAGGACAAGATGGACGCCCTCAAGGACGGCGGCAGCTCCTGGGGCAACCAGATGCGGTCCTACGTCCTGCACCCGTACCAGATGGTCAAGGACCTGCGGACGGAGTTCGAGGTCGGCAACCCGCAGGCGGTCCTCGACGGCGAGATCGACGGCTTCCTGGAGGCCGGAATCCGCTGGCGCAAGCAGCAGGAGCAGTCCGCGTAACGGACCTCCCGCGAAGCGGAGCGCACCACGACGCGAGGAAGGGCCCGGACACCTTGGGTGTCCGGGCCCTTCCCCATTCCGTGTGATCGGGACGTGTCGCGGGCTAGGCGGTCTGCGCCGCCAGCGCCAGCGCCGCGACCAGCACCACCAGAAGCGCGATGAGTGTCACCGGGTTCAGCCCGGCGAAGGGATTGCCCTCCTGCTGGAGGTGCTTCCGGTTCGCCCGGCACACCGGGCACCGACCCTGGCTGACGGGCGCGGCGCAGTTCGCGCACACGAGCCGGTCATATGTCATGCGCTCCTCCTCTCGTCCCCTCGTACAACGGCACGGGGACCGAGTCCGTTCCCCCTACCACTGTGCCGGCTCCGACGGCATTCGGCGCGGCCCGTCCGGGCCATCGCGATCGGGCTGCGCGGGCACCCGAGGATTATTCGGGCAACTGCGGTGGGCGGGTCCACACCCACCGTCCGTTCGCGTATGGTCACGCACACCTACTCCCGGCGACCCCGTGGTGCACCCGTGATCCGATTCGACAACGTCTCCAAGTCCTACCCGAAGCAGAACCGGCCCGCACTCAGAGATGTCTCCCTGGACATCGCCAAGGGCGAGTTCGTCTTCCTGGTCGGCTCCTCAGGCTCCGGCAAGTCCACCTTCCTGCGCCTCGTCCTGCGCGAGGAACGGGCCAGTCACGGCCAGGTGCACGTCCTGGGCAAGGACCTCGCCAAGCTCTCCAACTGGAAGGTCCCGCACATGCGGCGCCAGCTGGGGACCGTCTTCCAGGACTTCCGGCTGCTCCCCAACAAGACGGTCGCCGAGAACGTCGCCTTCGCACAGGAGGTCATCGGCAAACCGCGGGGCGAGATCCGCAAGGCCGTCCCGCAGGTACTGGAACTCGTGGGCCTGGGCGGCAAGGAGGGCCGGATGCCCGGCGAGCTGTCCGGCGGCGAGCAGCAGCGCGTGGCCATCGCCCGCGCCTTCGTCAACCGTCCGGCCCTGCTGATCGCGGACGAGCCGACGGGCAACCTCGACCCGCAGACCTCCGTCGGGATCATGAAACTGCTGGACCGGATCAACCGGACCGGCACCACCGTCATCATGGCGACGCACGACCAGCAGATCGTGGACCAGATGCGCAAGCGCGTCATCGAACTCGAACAGGGCCGACTCGTGCGCGACCAGTCGCGCGGCGTCTACGGCTACCAGCACTGAAAGGCCCCTGAGACGTCATGCGCGCCCAGTTCGTCATGTCGGAGATCGGCGTCGGCCTCCGCCGCAATCTCACCATGACCTTCGCGGTCATCATCTCCGTGGCCCTGTCGCTTGCCCTGTTCGGTGGCTCCCTGCTCATGCGCGACCAGGTGAGCGCGATGAAGGGGTACTGGTACGACAAGGTCAACGTCACGGTCTACCTCTGCACCAAGAACGACGCCCTGGAGGCCGCCGGGACCGCGGCCGCCGGCGCGCCCGCCGCGGGCGGCGCGTCCGACGCGCTCGGCTCCCCGCGCGCCTGCGCCAAGGGGGCCGTGACGCCCGAGCAGCGGCAGGGGATCGAGACCGAGCTCAAGCGGATGGAGCTCGTCCAGACCGTCACGTACGAGTCCTCGGACGAGGCCTACAAGCACTACAAGGAACGCTTCGGACACACGGCACTGGCCTCCGTCGTCACCCCCGACCAGATGCCCGACTCCTTCCGCGTGAAGCTGAAGAACCCGGAGAAGTACGAGGTCATCACCTCCGCCTTCACCGGCCGCGACGGGGTCCAGTCGGTCGCCGACCAGAGCTCGCAGCTCGACAACCTCTTCAAGCTGCTCGGCTACCTCAACTGGGCGGCCCTGGGCATCATGTTGATCATGCTGGTCGTGGCGCTGCTGCTGATCGTCAACACCGTGCGCGTCTCGGCCTTCAGCCGAAGGCGGGAGACGGGCATCATGCGGCTCGTCGGCGCCTCCAGCTTCTACATCCAGGTCCCGTTCATCATGGAGGCGGCCGTCGCGGGCCTCATCGGCGCGATCCTGGCCTGCCTGATGCTGGGCACCGGCCAGTACTTCGTGATCGACCACGGCGCCGCGCTCCGGGACAAGCTCGAACTGATCAACTTCATCGGCTGGGACGCCGTCCTCACCAAGCTGCCGCTGGTACTGGTCATCGGCCTGCTGATGCCCTCCCTGGCCGCCTTCATCGCGTTGCGCAAGTACCTGAAGGTGTGACGAGCGCCCCCTGTGAGGTACGCCCAACCCGCCGTACCGCGGCGGGGCTTGTCCTAGACTCGGCGCCATGCCGGGTCTGCCCGCTCACTGTCTCCGGCCCCGCGACCTGCGTCGCGGGGCCGTCCTGACGTTGGTGTTCGTGACCTCCGTCGTCGCCGCCGCGAGCACCGGCCACTGGGACGCGGCGAACGCCGACGCCCTCGCCCGCACGGGTGTTCCCGCGCAGGTCGCCCCCTCCGGGCCGACCCCCGCCCCCGCGCCCGCCGCCGTCCCCGACGCGCCCCGGGAGACCGGAACCGCCGACCGCGAGGCCGTCGCCCGGGCCGCCGCCGAGGCCGTCGCGGAGGGCAAGTCCGGCAAGAAGGCCGCCCAGGAGGTGGTCAGCCGCAGCGGGGACCGCTGGGGCATCGTCTACGACCGGGGCGAGTACGCGGCTTTCGCCGAGGACCTCGACGGCCACTGGACCGGAGTCGGCCTCTGGGCCGAACGCACCCGCGAGGGCTGGATCCGCGTCGACCGCGTCCAGGCCGCCGGCCCCGCCGCCCGGGCCGGCCTGCGCGCCGGCGACCGGCTGCTGAGCGTGGACGGGCAGGGCGTCACCGGCCTCGCCGTGGTCGACGTGGTGGCGCTGCTGCGCGGCGAGGCAGGCACCCCGGTGGTGCTGCACCTCAGCCGGGACGGCGCGGACCTGACCGAGACCGTCCGCCGGGAGCAACTGCGCGCCGAGCCGGTGACGGTGCGCCGGCTCGCGGACGGGGTCACCGTCATCAAGGTCGACTCCTTCACCCGCGGCTCGGGCGAGCGGGTGCGCACGGCCGTCCGCGAGGCGCCGCCCGGCGCCGGCGTCCTGCTGGACCTGCGGGGCAACCCGGGCGGGCTGGTCGCCGAGGCGGTGACCGCGGCCTCCGCGTTCCTGGACGGCGGGCTGGTGGCGACGTACGACGTACGGGGCTCCGAGCGCGCCCTGTACGCCGCCCCCGGCGGGGACACCGGGCGGCCCCTGGTCGCCCTGGTCGACGGCGGCACGATGAGCGCGGCCGAACTCGTCACCGGCGCCCTCCAGGACCGCGGCCGTGCGGTCACCGTCGGCACCCGCACCTTCGGCAAGGGCTCGGTGCAGATGCCCACGGAGCTCCCGGACGGCTCGGTGGCCGAGCTGACCGTCGGCACGTACCGCACACCGGCGGGCCGCAGCCTCGACGGCGGCGGGATCACCCCGGACCTCGCGGCACGCGAGGGGGCCGAGGAGCGGGCGCGCAAGGTATTGGGTGGCCTCGGGGTGGGTCCGTAGTGCGAAAATGACCGCACTATGGCTAAGGAAACAGGGCGCAAGATGATCGCCCAGAACAAGAAGGCGCGGCACGACTACGCGATCCTCGACACCTACGAGTGCGGTCTCGTGCTCACGGGCACCGAGGTCAAGTCCCTGCGCCAGGGCCGGGCCTCGTTGGTGGACGGATTCGTGTCGGTGGAGAGCGGCGAGGCCTGGCTCTACAACGTGCACGTGCCGGAGTACAGCCAGGGCACCTGGACCAACCACAGCGCGCGGCGCAAGCGCAAGCTCCTCCTGCACCGCGAGGAGATCGACAAGCTGGACTCGAAGACGGGGGAGACCGGCAACACGATCGTGCCGCTCGCCCTGTACTTCAAGGACGGCCGGGCGAAGATCGAGATCGCGCTGGCGAAGGGCAAGAAGGAGTACGACAAGCGGCAGTCGCTGCGCGAGAAGCAGGACACGCGCGAGACGAACCGGGTGATCTCGGCCGTCAAGCGCAAGGAGCGCGGCCAGCTCTAATGTCCTGGCACCTAGTGGTCCACTTCGCGTACGATGGCGTCAGCACCACGCGCTTGCGGGTGGCGCCGGTCGAGCGGGACGCATGGAGAGCGCCCGCTGGGTCTCAATAACTGAACAGCGTGAAACATGGGGATGATCGGTTTCGACAGCGGCTGTCGATGTAGGGGAAGCGAGCCGAGAAAGCGGCAATGATCTCGTTAACCATATGTCGCAAAAAATAATCGCCAACTCCAAGAGCGATAACTCCCGCTTCACCCTCGCTGCCTAATAACAGTGAGCTGAAGCCTCTGTGAGGAGCGTCAGCCCGGAAGTGGTCCCGGTCCGGATCCTGGCGTCAATTAGGGATCTAAACCTCTAACTCCGGTCACGGGGGATAGAGGGAAACCAAACAGTGACTGAGCCCGTCGGAGACTTGTCCGTGTGATCTCCGGGGCCGAGAAAAGCGCAGCGGAATGCGCTCGGAGAAGCCCTACTTCTGCACCGTTGGACGCGGGTTCGATTCCCGCCATCTCCACCACCCCATGTAGACGAAGGCCCCGCAGCTCCTGGCTGCGGGGCCTTCGTCATGTTCGAGGCCGGGTCAGTAGTGATACCGGGCCTTGAGGATTTTCACTTCCTTCTCGTCCGCCCGATACACGAGGCGGTGCTCGTCGTCGATGCGACGGGACCAGTAGCCGGACAGCTCACCCTTCAGCGGCTCGGGCTTGCCGATGCCACTGAACGGGTCGCGTTGGATTTCCCCGATCAGACGGGTGATCCTTCGAGCCATTTTTCGGTCGGAGGCGAGCCAGAAGAGGAAGTCCTCCCAGGCGTCGGAGTCGAAGTGAACGCTCCTCACTCCTCGCCCCCGGCCAACTCCCGAAGCTCATCGAGGGATTTGACCGTCGTGGGCGCGCCCTCCCGGTCGCGGGCGACGGCCTCCATCAGCCGCTGGGCGTTGGCCGGGGAGCGCAGCAGGTAGACGGTCTCCTGCCAGGAGTCGTAGTCGTCGGCGGACATGAGGACGGCGTCGCCGCCGCGCGACGTGATCCGCACCGGGTGGTGGTCGGTGTTGACGCGTTCGATGAGGGGGAAGAGGCTGGCCCGTGCTTCGCTGGCGCTTATGGACATGGTCACTCCTTCTCGCTTGTACAAGTTTACGGTACGGGATCGGTACCGAAAAGTGGTACGTACCTGTCGAAGGTCTCCCCCCTTCCTCCGCTTCTGGTCGTCCATGTGGACGAAGGCCCCGCAGCTCCTGGCTGCGGGGCCTTCGTCATGTTCGGGCGGGGTGGGAGCCCCGTCCGGGGCTCAGGTCAGCAGAAGGGGACCTTGTTGAGGTTCTGGGCGTAGCGGGCGGCGATCCAGCCGGTGCCGTCGGCGAGCTTGTACCAGATCGAATTGCCGTCGACCTTCTGGCCGTTGACCTTGCACTGGAGGGCCACGACCGTGCCGGTCGCGGCCTTGCCCTTCTCGGCGTACCCGGTGCCCGGGCCGGAGCGGATGCCGAGGCCCTTGCCGGGCGACACGATGCGGGCCTTCGGAGCCTTCTTGCCGTGGTCGTCGTGCTTGTCGTGGCCGCCGTGGCCGTTCTCGCACTTCTTGCAGGCGCCGGGCTTTCCGGTGTCGCCCTTCGGCCCCCGGGGGCCCTGGGGGCCGGTCGGGCCGCGGTTGCCGTCGGAGCCCTTGGGGCCCTGCGGGCCCGGGTGGCCCTTGTCGCCCTTCCGGCCGGCGGGACCCGTCGGGCCGCGGTGGCCCTTGTCGCCCTTGGCGCCCTTCTCACCGCGTTCGCCCCTGGGGCCCTGCGGTCCGTTGGCCGGGCCCTGGTCGCCCTTCGGCCCCTGGTCGCCCTTCGGCCCCTGGTCGCCCTTCGGGCCCTGCGGGCCGGTGGGGCCGGTGAGGCCGTCACGGCCGTCGCGGCCGGTTTCCCCGCGGTCGCCCTTGTCGCCCTTCTCGCCCTGCGGGCCGGGGCGGCCCGGCTTGCCGTGGTGGCCGGGCTTGCCGTCGTGGCCCGGCCGGCCGTCGTCGCCCTTGGGGCCCGTCACCGGTGTGGACACCGCGAACAGGGCCGACTCCTCGGAGCCGGCGGCCCACTCGCCGCCGTCCAGGGTGGCGCCCTCGGGGGCGTCGGCGTCCACGTGCAGCGACACCGCGAGCCGGGTCCGGGTGTTCGCCGGGAAGGTGAAGCCCGCGCGGGTTCCCGCGTCGCAGGTCAGCAGGCGGGCGTCCGACGAGCGCTCGCAGGAGCCGGCGGCGCGGTCGCCGTTCCAGTAGATGCGGGCCTCGGGAAACGTCGTGCGCTCCGGAGCGGTGATGCGGAAGGTGCTGCTGCGCGTCGCGTCCGTTCCACCGGCGGCCGAGATGACCACGCGCCCCGTCGTGCCGGGAGCGATCGAGGGGACGTACGGCTGGGTGAAGCGCAGGTCCGAGGAGGCGGCCAGGGCCGGCGCGGCCGGCATCAGGCAGCCGGCGGTGACGGCGGCGACGAACAGGGCGGCGGGCACGGAACGGGAAGCAGGCAAGGGGTGTTCCTCCGCAGGGGGAAGGGCGTGGGGAAGACCTCCCTGTTATGGCCGATCCCGCGCGGCGGTGGTGAGTACCACGCGGGAGTGATCACTCGGGCGCCGGATCAAATCGTCCCGCCACGGCGCCGAACAGGGCCGACAGGGCGGCCGCCGCGGGCAGCAGGTACGCCGTCGTCGTGCCGAGGTGGTCGACGATCAGGCCCGCCGTGGCCGAACCGACGGCGATGCCCCCGAGGATCGCGGTGACGGCCAGGGTCAGCCCCTCGTTCAGCCGCTCCCGGGGGGTGGCCCGCTGGACCAGGGCCGTCGCGGTGACCATCGCCGGGGCCGTCGCCGCGCCGGCCAGCAGCAGCGCGCAGCCCAGCAGGGCGAGGGAGCCGGCGCCGGCCGCGATCCAGGGCAGCGCCATCGCCGCGGCCAGGGCGAGCAGGCACGTCCGCAGGCCGCGCGGTCGGCGGGTGCCGTAGAGCAGGCCGGCCGCGCAGGAGCCCGCCGCCTGGAGGGCGAGGACCGGTCCGGTGGCGGCGCCGAGGCCCTGCGCGCCGAGGTGGGCGATCGAGGTGACCTCCATCGAGCCGAACACGACCCCGGTGGCGAGGAACAGGCCGAGCAGCGGCAGCAGCCGGCGCGGCAGGGAGGGGCCGGTGCCGGTGGCGGGCCGGGCGCCGGCGGGCGGGGGCTCCGTGGCGCGGTGCGCGGTGAACACCGTCATCCCGGTCAGGAGCAGGACCGCCGCGACGAGGGTGCCCGCCTCCGGGAAGAGCGCCGTGCACAGGAACGCCGCCGCCACCGGGCCGAGCAGGTAGCAGAGTTCGTCGGCGGCCTGTTCGAAGGACATCGCCGTGTGGTGCGAGGCCGGGGGCAGCAGGTGGGTCCAGCGGGCCCGGGACATGCCGCCGATGTTGGGGGTGGTGGCGGTGGCCGCGTACGAGGCGAACAGGGTCCAGGCGGGTGCCTGCGTACGGACGCACAGGACCAGCGACAGCGAGCCGAGGACCGCGACCGCGGTGGCCGGCAGGGCGATCCGGGCCTGGCCGTACCGGTCGACCAGCCGGGCCGTCCACGGGGCGACGAGCGCGGTGGCCGCCAGCCCGGTCGCGGTGACCGCGCCGGCGAGGGCGTACGAACCGCGCTGGCCCGCGATCATCAGCACCGCGCTGATCCCGAACATGCCCATCGGCAGGCGGGCGATCAGGTTCCCGGCGGTGAATCCCCGGGCGCCCGGCAGGGCGAACAGACGTCGGTACGGGCCCGGAGGGCGGGTGCCACGGGCGGTGGGAGCGGGGGCGCCGGGGCGGCGGGGGGACAGGACCAGGGTGCTGCCCGTCACGGCCATGAACGGGGTCTTCTGCGGCATGCCACGAGCCTGCGGCCCGGACCGCCCGCCGGTCCAACACCTGTTCGGGAGGCATTCACCGCTCCGCGTTGTTAATGTCCGGGGATGCCCACCCGCGATGTCGACCCCCGGCTGCTGCGCGGTTTCGTCGCCGTCGCCGAGGACCTCCACTTCTCCCGCGCCGCCGCCCGACTCCACGTAGCCCAGCAGGCGCTCAGCCGCGACGTGCGCCGCCTCGAACTCCTCGTACGGGCGCCGCTGTTCGCCCGCACCACCCGGGCCGTGGAACTCACCCCCGAGGGCGAGCGGCTGCTCCCGTACGCCCGCGAGGTGCTGCGCGCGCACGAGGAGCTCGCCGCCGCCTTCACCGGCCCGCCGCGCGCCCTCCTCGTCGACGTCAACACCGACGGCCCCGGCACCGGCCGCAGCGTCCTGGAACGCGCCCGCGAGCTCGCCCCCGGCTGCGAGCTGATGGCCCGCTTCGAGAGCGGCCTCACCCACGCCGCCGGGGAGATCGTCGCCGGCCGGCTCGACGTCTCCTTCGGCTACGCCGCCGGCCTCGACCCGGCGCTGCGCGCCCGGCTCGCGCACCGGCCCGTACGGTACGAACCCCTCGCCGTGCTGCTGCCCGCCGGGCACGCACTGGCCGCGCGGGACGACGTACCACTGGCCGCCCTGGCCGGGGAAACCGTGTACACGGGGGCCGGGAACCCGCGGACTTCGGAGTGGACGCGGCTGGCCGGCGAACTGTTCGCCGGCCGGGGCATTCACGCGGCGCCGCCCGCCCCCGTGGCCGTCGGCAAGGAGGAGTTCGGCCGGGTGATGGCCAAGACCCGCAACCCGGTCCTGGTCACGGTCGGCTTCCCCGACATGCCCGGAGCCGTCAAACGGCCCCTCGTCGACCCCGTCCCGCTGTCCCCGCTGTCCATGGTGTGGCGCACCGGCCTGCGCCACCCCGGCCTGGACGCCCTGCTGCGGGCCGTCGAGGAGCTCCAGGGCCCCGCGAGCTGGCTGGACGTCCCCCCGGGCAGCTGGCTCCCCGCCGCACTCACACCGGGCCCCGGCGGCGGGTGAGTGCAAGGTATCCCGCCGGTCATCCGGCGGGGACCGGGGCCGAAACGCGCCCTTCCTACGGTCGGACCACGGACGCGAGAGCTGTGGAGGCGTGTGATGACCGGTACGACCGCACCGCGCAAAGGGGGCCGCTGGATCGAGCGGTGGGACCCCGAGGACGAGACGTTCTGGAAGGAGACCGGGGAGAGGACCGCCCGCCGCAACCTCCTCTACTCCGTCCTGTCCGAACACATCGGCTTCTCCATCTGGTCCATGTGGTCCGTGATGGTCCTCTTCATGGGCCCCCACTACGGCATCGACCCCGCCGGGAAGTTCTTCCTCATCGCCACCGCCACCCTCGTCGGGGCCTTGGTGCGCGTGCCCTACACCTTCGCCGTCGCCCGCTTCGGCGGGCGCAACTGGACCGTCGTCAGCGCCCTGCTGCTCCTCGCGCCGACCGTGGCCGCGCTCGTCGTCATGGAGCCCGGCACCTCGTACACCACCTTCGTGGTCGTCGCCGCGCTGACCGGGGTGGGCGGCGGCAACTTCGCCTCCTCGATGACGAACATCAACGCCTTCTTCCCGCTCCGCAAGAAGGGCTGGGCCCTCGGCCTCAACGCGGGCGGCGGCAACATCGGCGTCCCCGTCGTGCAGCTCGCCGCCCTCCTCGTCATCGCGACCGCCGGAGCCGACCGGCCCAGGCTGCTGCTCGCCGCCTACCTGCCGCTGATCGTCGCCGCGGCCGTCCTGGCCCTCGTACGCATGGACAACCTGGCCCCCGTGCGCAACGACACGGGCGCCGTCCGGGAGGCGGTCCGCGACGCCCACACCTGGATCATGGCGTTCCTCTACGTCGGCACCTTCGGCTCCTTCATCGGCTACAGCTTCGCCTTCGGCCTCGTGCTCCAGACCCAGTTCGGTCGGACCCCGCTCCAGGCCGCGTCGCTGACCTTCATCGGACCGCTGCTCGGCTCCCTGGTGCGGCCCGTGGGCGGAGCGCTCGCCGACCGGTTCGGCGGCGCGCGGATCACCCTGGCCGGCTTCGTGGCGATGGCGGCGGCGACCGCTGTGGTCCTCCTGGCGTCCGTACGGGAATCGCTGCCCGTGTTCCTCATCGGGTTCGTCGCCCTGTTCGCGCTCAGCGGCGTCGGCAACGGCTCCACCTACAAGATGATCCCCGGGATCTTCCAGGCCAAGGCCCTCGCCCGCGGCATGAGCGGCGAGGACGCCGCCGCCTACGGCCGCCGGCTCTCCGGCGCCGCCATGGGACTGATCGGGGCCGTCGGCGCGCTCGGCGGACTCGCCATCAACCTCGTCTTCCGGGAGGCGTTCGCCTCCTCCGGATCCGGCAGCGCCGCCTTCGTCACCTTCCTCGGCTTCTACGCGGCGTGCTGCGCCGTCACCTGGGCGGTATACCTTCGCCGCCCCGCCCGGGTGCCGGCCCCCACCGCCGGAACCGAGGCGAAACCGCAGCTCACCACCGTGTGACGGCACCCGCGCGGCGCGCGGCGTTACGGCACCGAAATGCGGTGGAACCGAGCCTGACACGCCGGCTTGGCAGGCTCGGTGCGCGCGACGGGACACCCTGATCCGATCGGGACGGGAGACCCGGCCCCATCGGGGGACGGGACTCCGACCCCATCGGGGGACGCGGGACCCACCGTGGACGAGACACCCCACCCCACCCGGTAGGCCCGTCGGGCACCGGGCAAGGCAGCCGAGGCAGGTCACAACGATGGACGACCACGACGACCACGACGACGCGACGCGCGGTGGACGGGCCGGAAGCGCGGGTGGCGGCGCGGCCCGACCTGCCGGGGGAGTGGCCGCGGCCACCGGGCCGCTCGCCGGGTTCACCGTCGGGGTCACCGCCGCCCGCCGGGCGGACGAGCTCATCGCCCTGCTGAAGCGGCGCGGGGCGGCCGTGATCCACGCGCCCGCCCTGCGGATCGTGCCGGTGGCCGACGACAGCGAGCTGATGGCCGCGACCAAGCAACTCGTCGACAGCCCGCCGGACGCCGTCGTCGCGACCACCGCCATCGGCTTCCGCGGCTGGATCGAAGCCGCCGACGGATGGGGCATCGGCGAGGACCTGCTGGCCCGGCTCCGGGAGACCGAACTCCTGGCCCGAGGGCCCAAGGTGAAGGGCGCCGTACGGGCCGCCGGGCTCGTGGAGGCCTGGTCACCGGCGTCCGAATCGCTCGCCGAGGTCCTGGACCGACTGCTCGACGGCGGGGTCGCCGGCCGGCGCATCGCCCTCCAACTGCACGGCGAACCCCTGCCCGGCTTCGTCGAGGCGCTGCGCGCCGGTGGCGCCGACGTGGTCCCCGTACCCGTCTACCGGTGGATGCCGCCGGAGGACCTCGCCCCGCTGGACCGGCTGCTCGACGCGGTGGCCGTGGGCGCCGTCGACGCCGTCAGCTTCACCTCCGCGCCCGCCGCCGCCTCCCTGCTCTCCCGGGCCGCGGAACGCGGACTGCGGGAGGCCGTGCTGGAGGCGCTGCGCGGGTCCGTCCTGGCCGCGTGCGTCGGCCCGGTCACCGCGCTGCCGCTACAGGCGCAGGACGTCCCCACCGTCCAGCCCGAACGCTTCCGGCTCGGGCCGCTCGTCCAACTGCTCTGCCAGGAACTGCCCGGGCGGGCCCGGGTGCTCGCGGTGGCCGGGCACCGACTGGAGATCCGCGGCCACGCGGTGCTCGTCGACGCCGAACTGCGGGCGGTACCGCCGGCCGGGATGGCCCTGCTGGCGGCGCTGGCCCGGCGGCCCGGTTGGGTGGTGTCCCGGGCCGACCTGCTGCGGGCCCTGCCGGGCGCGGGCAGCGACGAGCACGCCGTCGAGACGGCGATGGCCCGACTGCGGGCCGCCCTCGGGGCGCCGCTGCTGATCCAGACGGTGGTCAAACGCGGGTACCGGCTGTCCGTGGACGCCGGCGGCGAGGACCGCTTCGCGGCGCGGGGGTGGCGCTGAGGTCGGGGCGCCTGCCGCCGGCCGGGGCGGGGGACTGGGCAGGGCGAGGTGGTTCCGTTAGCGTGCTCGGATGATCGTTGACGGGGTGGAGATGAGGGGCGTCGCGCTCGACGACGCCGCCGGGTTGGCCGACGTACTGGCCCGCAACCGCGCGTACATGGCGCCCTACGAGCCCCATCGCGCCCCGGAGTTCTACACCGAGGCGGGCCAGCGGGACCGCCTCCGGACCCTGCTCGACGACCGGGACGCCGGGCGGGCCCTGCCGTACGTCCTGACCGCCGACGGCGCCCCGATCGGGACGATCAACCTCGGCAGCCTCGTACGCGGACCCCTGTGCAGCGGTGGCGTCGGCTACTGGATCGACCAGGCCTGGGCCGGCAAGGGCCTCGCGACCGCCGCCGTCGAGGAGGTCTGCCGGATCGCCCGCGACGAGGTCGGGCTGCACCGCGTCGAGGCCGGGACCCTGGTCGACAACCTCGCCTCCCAGCGGGTCCTGGCCAAGGCAGGCTTCACCGCGTACGGACTCGCGCCCCGCTACCTCCACATCAACGGCGCCTGGCGCGACCACCGTCTCTTCCAACGCCTGCTCCACGACGACCCGCCCGCCCCGTAGCCCCCCTCGCGGGGGCTTCCGCATCGCCCCCGCCGACGGCACTCTGGGGAGGCGGCTCCCGGCGACCGAGGCGGTGACGGGCATGTGGTTCGACTCCGGACGGGTCTGTCTGGCCCTGCTGGCCACCTTCACCCCCCACGGGGACACCGAAGGCCTCCGCGACGGCGACGAGCTGCGCCTGTGGCTCGTCGGCGCCGGCCTGGTGCCCGACCGGACCCCGCTGGGAGGGCTGGGCCCCGACTGGGTCGCCGCGTTCCGCGGGCTGCGCGACGACGTCGACCGCCTCGTCCGCGCCGAACTCGCCGGACGACGCCCCGCCGAGGACGCCCTCGCCCGGGTCAACGCGGCGGCGGCCGGCCCACCCCCGGGCCTGTGTGCCGTCCGGGACCGCGAGGGACACCTCGTACGGGAGCTGTGCGGGGGCGTCGAATGCGCCGGCCTGCTGGCCGCAGTGGCCCGGGACGCCGTCGAACTCCTCACGGACCCCGGCGACATGGCCCTGCTCCGCGCCTGCGAGGGCGACGGCTGCGCCCGGGTCTACCTGGACACCTCCCGGGGCCACCGCCGCCGCTGGTGCTCCAGCGAACTGTGCGGCAACCGCGAACGCGTGGCCCGCCACCGGAGGCGGGTGGCGGGGGTGGCGGGGGCGGCGGCGAAGGGCTGACGACGACGGGTCGGGCGTGGGGGTGGGCGGGGCACCCTGGGGCGGGTCGGGGTGACGGCGGTGGGTCGGGGTCGGGGGTGGTCGGTGCGCCCCGGGTCGGGGTCGGAATGGGTCCGGGGGCTTCCCGCCAGTCCACTGTCCTTCCGTTTCGGTCCGGTCCCTCAAGGGCGCTCCCTGCGGTCGCGTCGCTTCGCGATGGCCTTCGGCCACCCTTGACCGACCGGCCCGAAACGAAATGCCAAAGACTGTCGGGAAGCCCCCGAGGAACGGCATGGGGGACCAAGAGGCAGGAGCGGGTCCGTCAGGGACGAGACGAGGGGACGGGCGTCGGCCGGCAGGGCATGCGGGCACGTCACAGCCCCTCTCCACACCCGACAGACGACCAAAGGCCCCCTACCCGCCCGTCAGGACGACGACATCAACCTGGAGTGCAGGGAGGCGGGGATACGCGCCGGTTCGCCGTGCCTCGTCGCTCGGTCAAGCGTCCGACGACCGTCCGTGGCCGGACATAAGCCGCCCCTACCGTCCGTGGTGGCCCACGGAGTGCGTCTGCCACTCGACGACACAAACCAGGCGCCCAACCAAAACACCCAACGACACGGATGCGACGAACAAGGCGGACGAGTCGGACGAGTGCGCCGAGCGTCGGCGGGTGGGCGTAAGCGTGTGGCTGTGCCACATCGGTGATCTGGTGACCAGGTGACCAGGTGACCAGGTGATCTGGCGGTCTGGCGGTCTTGTGGTCGGACCATGGCCGGTGGTCAGTCGCCGAGACGGCCTCGGCCATGAACTTGGCTGGTGCGGCTTATGTCCAGCCACGGCCGGTGGTCAGTCGCTGAGCCGAGCGAAGTTCGTAGCGATCCGACGCGCTTTCCCGCCTACCCGCAATCCCGGTTGATGTCGTCGTCCTGACGGGCAGGTAGTGGCCCTTGGCCGCGCCCGTGGCCCTGCCGCAGGACTGTGATGTCCCCGCATGCCCTGTCGGCCGGCGCCCGGCCCCTCGTCTCGTCACTGAGGGACCGCTCCTGCTCATCCGTCCCCCGTGACCGTTCTTTTGGGGGGTTCCCGTCGGTCTTCGGATTTTCGTGGCGGGTCGGTCGGTCAAGGGTGGCCGTAGGCCATCGCGTAGCGACGCGACCGAAGGGAGCGCCCTTGAGGGACCGGCCCGACGCGGAGAGACGATGAGACCGGCGGGAAACCACCAAACCCTCCCTGATCCGGATCACGGGCACCCCGCCCTACCCCCGGCCCCGCCCACCAGAACCGACCCCGCACCCCGGACCCCACCCACCCGACCCCGACCAACCTCCCCGAGTCCGGAGCACCGAGCCCACCCCCCACCCCCACCCCCCCCCCCGCCAACTCACCGCCCTTGTAGGGCCGGCCCGCCCCGGCAGGCGATGAGACCGGCGGGAAACCGTCAAACCCGTCCTGATACGGGCAAGTCCGATCCTGCTCGGCCCACCCCGATCCGCGCATTTCGTCCGGCGCGCGGAACCGGCGTGCGGACAGGGGCTGGATTCGCGTACGGTTGACGGTCGCCCATGCACGTCAGAAGGGGGCCTTGGTGGCCGCGCAGAATGCCGCTGTCGACAGCACGGCGGATTCCGTCCGCGATCGGGAGATCGCGGGCGAGCAGACGCATCTCGACCGGGTGTACCGACGCCTTGAGGAGAAGATCCACGAGGCCGAGTTCCTGGTGAACGACGCCGCCAAACGGAGCCAGGTCGGCACGCCCGGCGCGCTCGCCGAGCGCGACGCGCAGGTCTTTCGCGCCGGGATCCACCTCAACCGGTTGAACAACGAGTTCGAGGACTTCCTCTTCGGACGCATCGACCTGGTCGAAGGCAAGGACGGGGAGCGCGGCGCCGACGGAGCGTTCACCTCCGTCGAGCCCGCCGACGACGCGATCCGCCCGGACCTCACCGCCGACATCGCCGAAACCCTGCACATCGGGCGCATCGGCGTACTCGACACCGACTACGCGCCCCTCGTCATCGACTGGCGCGCCCCGGCGGCCGCGCCGTTCTACCGGTCCACGCCCAAGGACCCCGGCCGCGTCGTGCGTCGTCGCGTGATCCGGTCCAAGGGCCGCAAGGTGCTCGGTGTCGAGGACGACCTGATGCGCCCCGAGGTCACCGCCACCCTCGACGGCGTCGAGCTGCCCGCCATCGGCGACGGCGCTTTGATGGCCGCCCTCGGCCGGGCGCGGACGCACTCGATGCGGGACATCGTCTCCTCGATCCAGGCCGAACAGGACCTGGTCATCCGGGCCCCCGCCGCGTCCGTCGCCGAGGTGGCGGGCGGGCCGGGTACCGGGAAGACCGCCGTCGCCCTGCACCGGGCGGCGTACCTGCTCTACCAGGACCGGCGGCGCTACTCCGGCGGCATCCTGATCGTCTCTCCGACCCCGCTGCTCGTCGCCTACACGGAGGGCGTGCTGCCCTCCCTCGGCGAGGAGGGTCAGGTCGCCATCCGGGCGCTCGGCTCGCTCGTCGACGGGGCCGAGGCGACCACGTACGACGATCCGGCCGTGGCCCGGATCAAGGGCTCCTCCCGGATGCTCAAGGTGCTCCGCAAGGCCGTACGGGGTGCCCTGGAGCTGGGTGAGGCGCCGGAACGGCTCCGTGTCGTGGCCTTCGGGCGGCGTCAGGAGCTGGAGTCCGCCGAGCTGAACCGGATCCGGCAGAACGTGCTGGGCGGGACGGCGCCGGTGAACCTGCTGCGCCCCCGCGCCCGCAAGCTGCTCCTCGACGCCCTCTACTCGAAGTCCGGCGGCGCGGGCCGGCACAGCGACCCGGAGCTCGCGGCCGAGCTGCGGTCCGCGTTCGACGAGGACATCTCCACGGAGGACGACTTCATCGGCTTCCTGAACGCCTGGTGGCCCGAGCTGACCCCGCGCAAGGTCCTCGCGGCGATGGCCGACGATCGGCGCCTCGGCCGCTGGTCGCGCCGGGACCTGAACCCGCGCGAGACCCGACAGCTGGCGCGTTCCCTGCGCCGGATCGGCCCGGACGGCAAGGGCCCGCTGTCGGTGCACGACGTGGCCCTGCTGGACGAGCTCCAGCAGCTCCTCGGCGCGCCCGCGCGACCCAGGCGCAGGCGGGAGATGGATCCGCTGGACCAGCTCAGCGGGCTGGAGGAGCTGATGCCGACCCGCGAGGAGACCCAGTGGGAGCGGGCGGAGCGGATCGCGGCCGAGCGCACCGAGTACGCGCACGTGATCGTCGACGAGGCCCAGGACCTGACGCCGATGCAGTGGCGGATGGTGGGTCGGCGGGGCCGGATGGGCACCTGGACGGTGGTCGGTGACCCGGCGCAGTCCTCGTGGACCGATCCCGAGGAGGCCGCTGCCGCCCGGGACGAGGCGTTGGGGCGCAGGCCGCGCCGGCGCTTCACGCTCACGGTGAACTACCGCAACCCGGCCGAGGTGGCCGAGGTCGCCTCGCGGGTGCTGAAGCTGGCGATGCCGGGGATGGAGCCGCCCACCGCGGTGCGCTCCACGGGCCTGGAGCCCCGCTTCACGGCGGCCGGCGCCGACCTGGGCGCGTCCGTCCGGGAGGAGACCCGGCGGCTGCTGGAGCAGGTGGACGGCACGGTCGGCGTGGTCGTCGCCATGGACCGCCGGGCGGAGGCGGCCGGCTGGCTGGCCGACCTCGGGGAGCGCGCCGTGGCGCTGGGCAGCCTGGAGGCCAAGGGCCTGGAGTACGACGCCACGGTGGTCGTCTCCCCGGCGGAGATCGCGAACGAGTCCCCGGCGGGCCTGCGCGTCCTGTACGTGGCGCTCACGCGTGCGACGCAGCAGCTGACGGTGGTCTCGGCGCCGGGCGACCGGCCCGGCCCGGACGGCGTGGCGGAGCTGCTGCGGCCCTGAGGGAGGAGCCCGCCGGCCGACCCCCGGCCCCGTACGACGTTCCCGGCCCCGTAGGAGATCCCCGGCCCGGGGCCGGGGCGCGTGCGGGGGCGGGCTCCCGTCCCGGGGTCGGCTGCCGTGCGGGGCCGGATGGCCCGCGGCCAGGAGCGTGATCGGGCGATCGAACCGGCTGGAGGGGGATCGCATTCGGCGAACCTTTGTTAGCCTGGTCAGGACACCGGCTCGATCCAAGCCCCCGGGCCCAACCTTCGTCGCTCAGAGCGACCACTTGCCGCGAGGCGAGCATGGCGGGTCGGTGTCTTAGACGGAACACCAGGTCCGCGCCCTCCACCCAGGTGGGGGGCGCGGACCTGTTTTGTATTAATCCACCATTCCGCCGACCCTCAGTCTCTCGTATGGTGGAAGAGTTCTTCCGAAATTTGTAGCTGGTTACCTTTTACCGGCTGGTAGGTGGGACGATCGGACAACGGGACCTGTCACACCTGCCGTGTGCGGGCCCTGTGTACAGCGAAATCAGGGACAGAAGAGGAACACGGCCATGGCAACGGCGCCCAGCGTCTCGTATTCGATGACGGTCCGCCTGGAAGTGCCCGCGAGCGGAACCGCGGTCTCCCAGCTCACCACCGCCGTGGAGTCTTCAGGAGGCTCGGTCACCGGCCTCGACGTGACCGCGTCCGGCCACGAAAAGCTCCGCATCGACGTCACCATCGCCGCGACCTCCACCGCGCACGCCGACGAGATCGTCGAGAAGCTGCGCGGCATCGAGGGCGTCAGCCTGGGCAAGGTCTCCGACCGAACCTTCCTGATGCACCTCGGCGGCAAGATCGAGATGGCGTCCAAGCACCCCATCCGCAACCGCGACGACCTCTCGATGATCTACACCCCGGGCGTCGCCCGCGTGTGCATGGCGATCGCCGAGAACCCCGAGGACGCGCGCCGCCTCACCATCAAGCGCAACTCCGTCGCAGTCGTGACCGACGGCTCCGCCGTGCTGGGCCTCGGCAACATCGGCCCGATGGCCGCGCTGCCCGTCATGGAGGGCAAGGCGGCCCTCTTCAAGCGCTTCGCCGGCATCGACGCGTGGCCGATCTGCCTCGACACCCAGGACACCGACGAGATCGTGGCGATCGTCAAGGCCATCGCCCCCGGCTTCGCCGGCATCAACCTGGAGGACATCTCCGCGCCGCGCTGCTTCGAGATCGAGGCCCGGCTGCGCGAGGCCCTCGACATCCCCGTCTTCCACGACGACCAGCACGGCACCGCGATCGTCGTCCTCGCCGCCCTGACGAACGCACTTCGCGTCGTCGGCAAGGCAGTTGGCGATGTCAAGGTCGTCATGTCCGGCGCCGGCGCGGCCGGTACGGCCATCCTGAAGCTGCTCCTCGCGGCGGGCGTCAAGAACGCGGTCAGCGCCGACATCCACGGTGTCGTGCACGCGGACCGCCCCGACCTGGTGGACGCGGCGGCCGACTCCCCGCTGCGCTGGATCGCGGACAACACCAACCCCGAGGGCTACACCGGCACCCTCAAGGAGGCCGTCGTCGGCGCCGACGTCTTCATCGGCGTCTCGGCCCCCAACGTGCTCTCCGGCGAGGACGTCGCGGCCATGGCCGAGGGCGCCATCGTGTTCGCGCTCGCGAACCCGGACCCCGAGGTGGACCCGGCCGTCGCCCGCCAGACGGCGGCCGTCGTGGCCACCGGCCGCTCGGACTTCCCGAACCAGATCAACAACGTGCTGGTCTTCCCGGGCGTCTTCCGCGGTCTGCTGGACGCCCAGTCCCGGACCGTGAACACCGACATGATGCTGGCCGCCGCCGCGGCCCTCGCGGACGTCGTCGGCGAGGACGAGCTGAACGCGAACTACATCATCCCGTCGGTCTTCAACGACAAGGTCGCGGGCGCGGTCGCCGGCGCGGTCCGCAAGGCCGCCACCGCCGGTCAGTAGCCCCCTGACGGGCTCGGTGGCCACCACGGCCCGCCGGGCCCGTTCGGCTTGCCTGACGGCGCGTGGGGCGCCGCGAGGGGCGACGTGCGGGGACCGCGCACCGCTGCGGCCGTGCCGACGGCGGGACCTGACCCCCCGTTCGGCCCCTCGGGCGGTCCTCCGCGCGGTACCGGCCCCTTGGGCCGGCAGCGGCCCGCCGTTCGAGCGATCCGTTCGAGCGGTCCGTCCGCAGCGCGATCCGAAGACCCGTTCGAGGCGCGTTCCGGCCGCCGTTGTGACGGGCCCCACGCTCCCGTCCCGGCGCGTCGCGGGATGCGGGCCCGGCGGGCCGCCTCTAGGGTTGCGGGGATGCCCGCGTGGCTCGCGGTCCGCATCCAGCCGGATGCCTCCGGTGCGGACGGAGCGTCACCGCGGCGTGACTGTGGCGCTTTTCGTGTGACCCCGGCGGGTGCCGGATTGGCTTTCCCGCCGCTGGTGGGGGCAGGATGCGTAACCGGGCGAGAGGGTCTGACGTTCAGACCCGGGTCCGGGGACTGTCCGAGGGCCCTGGCAGCATCGGCTTCGATCTCACGCCTCTAAGGCAAGTTGAACACGGGAGTACAACATGAACCGCAGTGAGCTGGTGGCCGCTCTGTCCGAGCGCGCCGAGGTGACCCGCAAGGACGCCGACGCCGTTCTGGCCGCGCTCGCCGAGACCGTCGGCGAGATTGTCGCCAAGGGCGACGAGAAGGTCACCATCCCCGGCTTCCTGACCTTCGAGCGCACCCACCGTGCCGCTCGCACCGCGCGCAACCCGCAGACCGGCGACCCCATCCAGATCCCGGCCGGCTACAGCGTGAAGGTCTCCGCGGGCTCCAAGCTCAAGGAAGCCGCCAAGGGTAAGTAGTACCGCCCTTGTGCCGGGGGCCGCACAGGCCCTCGGGACGGCAGTAGTACGTGGAACGCCGAAGGGCGGCCACCCCCACGGGGGTGGCCGCCCTTCGGCCTCTCCGGGGCCCGTGGGCCCCGGAGGCGGATCAGACGAGGTCGCCGTTCGGCAGTTCGACCTTCGCGCCCAGCTCGACGAGCTTCTCCATGAAGTTCTCGTAGCCGCGGTTGATCAGGTCGATGCCGTGGACGCGCGAGGTGCCCTCGGCCGCCAGCGCCGCGATCAGGTACGAGAACCCGCCGCGCAGGTCGGGGATGACGAGGTCGGCGCCCTGGAGCTTCGTGGGGCCGGACACGACCGCCGAGTGCAGGAAGTTGCGCTGGCCGAAACGGCAGGCGCTGCCGCCCAGGCACTCCCGGTACAGCTGGATGTGAGCACCCATCTGGTTCAGCGCCGAGGTGAAGCCGAGGCGGGACTCGTAGACCGTCTCGTGGACGATCGACAGGCCCGAGGCCTGGGTCAGGGCGACGACCAGCGGCTGCTGCCAGTCCGTCTGGAAGCCCGGGTGGACGTCCGTCTCCAGGTGAATGGCCTTCAGCGGGCCGCCCGGGTGCCAGAAGCGGATGCCCTCGTCGTCGATCTCGAACGCGCCACCGACCCGGCGGAACGTGTTGAGGAAGGTCATCATCGAGCGCTGCTGCGCCCCGCGGACGTAGATGTTGCCGCCGGTCGCCAGGGCCGCGGAAGCCCACGAGGCGGCCTCCAGGCGGTCCGGGAGCGCCTTGTGGTTGTAGCCGCTGAGGCGGTCGACGCCGGTGATGCGGATGGTCCGGTCGGTGTCGACGGAGATGATCGCGCCCATCTTCTGCAGGACGCAGATGAGGTCTTCGATCTCCGGCTCGACGGCGGCGTTGCTGAGCTCGGTGACGCCCTCGGCCAGCACGGCCGTCAGCAGGACCTGCTCGGTCGAGCCGACCGACGGGTAGGGCAGGCGGATCTTGCATCCGCGAAGACGCTGCGGGGCCTCCAGGTACTGACCGCCCTCGCGCTTCTCGATGGTCGCGCCGAACTGGCGGAGCACGTCGAAGTGGAAGTCGATCGGCCGGCCGCCGATGTCGCAGCCGCCCAGGCCCGGGATGAAGGCGTGGCCGAGGCGGTGCAGCAGCGGGCCGCAGAAGAGGATCGGGATCCGGGAGGAACCCGCGTGCGCGTCGATGTCGGCGACGTTCGCGCTCTCGACGTGGGTCGGGTCGAGCACCAGCTCGCCCGGCTCCTCGCCGGGGCGCACGGTCACTCCGTGCAGCTGCAGGAGCCCGCGCACCACCCGGACGTCACGGATGTCGGGCACGTTGCGCAGACGGCTGGGCTCGCTGCCGAGGAGTGCGGCGACCATGGCCTTCGGCACGAGGTTCTTCGCGCCGCGGACACGGATCTCGCCCTCGAGCGGGGTTCCGCCGTGGACAAGCAGGACATCGTTGCCGGTCATGGATCTCGCGTTCCGGAGAGGGATGGGCAGGGGATCAGTGAAAAGGGTAAGGGGCACCACCCCCTTGTTTGTATGGCTGACGCGGCCGTAGGACTGTCATGAATTCGGTACAGCACCCTGTGTGCGCGGCAAGTAGCGGAGCGTTCACTTCCGGAGGTTTTCGCCGTGCGCGCTCCTCGCTGCCGCCGTGCGCCCTGAGCTGCGCACGATCCGATACCGCCGTCCGCTCCCCCTGAAGGGCGATTGTGCGGGATCATGTCCGCATGACCGAGGTGTCCTCCCTCACAGGGCGGTTGCTCGTGGCCACCCCCGCCCTCGCGGACCCGAATTTCGACCGCGCGGTCGTCCTGCTGCTCGACCACGACGAGCAGGGCTCCCTCGGCGTCGTCCTCAACCGCCCCACCCCGGTGGACGTACGGGACATCCTGCTGCCGTGGGCGCCGCTCGCCGGTGACCCCGGGGTGGTGTTCCAGGGCGGGCCGGTGGCGCTCGACTCGGCCCTGGGGGTCGCCGTGATCCCGGGTGAGGAGGGGCCGCTCGGGTGGCGCCGGGTGCACGGCGCGATCGGGCTCGTCGATCTGGAGGCCCCGCCCGAACTGCTGGCCGCGGCGCTGGGGGGCCTGCGCATCTTCGCCGGTTACTCCGGATGGGGTCCCGGTCAGCTGGAGGTCGAGCTCGGCGACGGGGCCTGGTACGTCGTGGACTCCGAACCGGGTGACGTGTCCTTCCCCGACCCCGAACGGCTCTGGCGGGCGGTGCTGCGCCGCCAGCGCAGCGACCTCGCGATGGTCGCCACCTATCTGGACGACCCGTCGCTGAACTGAGCCCGGTGACGTTCAGTACCCTGGCTTTATGAGCACTCTTGAGCCCGATCGCGGGACTGGTACGGGGACCCTCGTAGAGCCGACGCCGCAGGTGTCCCACGGCGACGGCGACCACGAGCGCTTCGCCCACTACGTCCAGAAGGACAAGATCATGGAGAGCGCGCTGGGGGGCACCCCCGTCGTCGCGCTCTGCGGCAAGGTCTGGGTCCCGGGCCGCGACCCGAAGAAGTACCCGGTCTGTCCCATGTGCAAGGAGATCTACGAGTCCATGGGCGCCGGCGGCGACAAGGACAAGGGCGGCAAGGACAAGTAGGAAGGTCCTCGACCCCTCCGCCGAAGGTCCCCGTGTGCGCGGATGCGCGCCGGGGGCCTTTTGTGTGCCCCCGACGCGGGTTAGTGTCGGCGCGACGAGCACCCTGCGGAACGAGCGTTGCGCAGGGCGCAACACGCTGGCTGTGGCGAAGGGCTGACGCATGGACCTGATCCCCGCACCCCGGAACGCGGTTCCCGACGGGGACGGACGGAGGTACGCCCTCGGGACCCGGCCGGCCCTCGCCGTCGGACCGGGCGCCGAGGGCGTCGCGCGGTGGCTGCGCCGCGAACTCGGGGCAGCCACCGGGTGGGAGCTGCCGGACGCCGACCCCGGCGGGCGGGGCGGCGTACGCCTGGCCGTGGACCCGGAGCGCGCGGGCGGGGCCGGACCGGAGGCGTACCGGCTGGACATCGGCGCGGACGGCGTCGAGCTGACCGGCGCCTCGGCCGCCGGGCTGTTCTGGGGGGCGCAGACGCTGCGTCAGCTGCTCGGGCCCGACGCGTACCGCCGGGCGCCGCTGCCGGGGCGGACCTGGAGCCTGCCGTACGTCGCGATCGAGGACGCCCCGCGCTTCGGATGGCGGGGGATGATGCTCGACATCGCCCGGCACTTCCTCCCCAAGGACGGGGTGCTGCGCTACATCGACCTGCTCGTCGCGCACAAGCTCAACGTGCTGCACCTGCACCTGACGGACGACCAGGGGTGGCGCGTCGAGATCAAGCGCTACCCGAAGCTCACGGAGACCGGCGCCTGGCGCTCCCGCAGCCGCCGGGGCCACCGGGCCTCGCCGCTGTGGAACGAGACGCCCCACGGCGGCTTCCTCAGCCAGGACGACATCCGCGAGATCGTCGCCTACGCCGCCGAACGGCACGTGCGGGTGGTGCCCGAGATCGACGTGCCCGGCCACTCCCAGGCGGCCATCGCCGCCTACCCGGAGCTCGGGAACGTCGACGTGGTGGACACCGCCGCGCTGGAGGTGTGGGACGACTGGGGCATCTCGGAGAACGTGCTCGCGCCGACCGAGGGCGTACTGCGGTTCTACGAAGGCGTCTTCGAGGAGCTGCTGGAGCTGTTCCCGGAGGAGGTGTCCCCCTTCGTCCACGTGGGCGGGGACGAGTGCCCCAAGGTCCAGTGGAAGGCCTCCCCGGCGGCGCAGGCGCGGATCGCGGAGCTCGGCGTGGACGGGGAGGACGGTCTCCAGTCCTGGTTCATCCGGCACTTCGACCGCTGGCTCGCCGCCCGCGGCCGTCGCCTCGTCGGCTGGGACGAGATCCTGGAGGGCGGCGCCGGCGTCGGTCGGCGGGCCGCGGGGTCCGGCGAGGAGGTGAGCGCCATCGGCCT
Source organism: Streptomyces sp. NPDC001568 (assembly GCF_042893755.1). Classification (NCBI taxonomy): domain Bacteria; kingdom Bacillati; phylum Actinomycetota; class Actinomycetes; order Kitasatosporales; family Streptomycetaceae; genus Streptomyces; species Streptomyces sp. NPDC001568. Next base: position 67,690 of record NZ_JBIAVF010000014.1, read on the forward strand.
GGGCGAGGGCGCCGTCGTGTCCTCCTGGCGGGGCTACGCGGGCGGCGTCGCCGCCGCCGAGGCCGGGCACGACGTGGTGATGTGCCCGGAGCAGCAGGTGTACCTGGACCACCGTCAGGCGGGCGGCCCGGACGAGCCGATGCCCATCGGGTACGTGCGCTCCCTGGCTGACGTGTACCGCTTCGAGCCGGTGCCGCCGAAGTTGTCGCCGGAGGCCGTGGCGCACGTGCTGGGCGCGCAGGCCAACGTGTGGACCGAGGTGATGGAGAACCAGAGCCGCGTCGACTACCAGGTGTTCCCGAGGCTGGCGGCCTTCGCCGAGGTGGTGTGGTCGACGCTGCCGGAACCGGAATCCCGGGACGGGGCCGGGTTCGAGGCGCGGATGGTGGCCCACTACGCGCGGCTCGACGCGCTCGGCGTGGACTACCGGCCTCCGGGTGGTCCGCTGCCGTGGCAGCGCCGGCCGGGGGTGCTGGGCCGGCCGATCGAGGGTGAGCCTCCGATCGTGTGACCCGGTGGCGGTGCCGGTCCCGCTGCTGCCGATGGCTGGAAGCGGAACTCTTCGGAAACCTTTGGAACTCTCTCCCGAATAAGGCTGATACGGGGAAAAACGGGCGCCCGGGCGCGTGGTCGTACGGCCACCCGCCCGGGCGCCCCCGTGGTGGTCGGACCGGCGTCGCGGTGCGGAGTCGTGTTCGGGTCGTGCGGTACCCGGGAGACCCTCGCGCCGGCCGCTCCGGAAGATGTGCCAGAGTTGCCACCTCCCGGCGGTGAGGACGTACCGTACGGCGGACAGGCGTGAGCGCCGGGACCGGGACATCGGGAAGGGGCAGCTGGGTTGACCACGCACGCACCGCACGCATCGCATGCGGCTCAGGAGCCGCAACCTTCGCATGCGGCCCAGGCGTCGCAGTCCGTGACGCTGCCGACCTCGCTCGACGAGGCCGTGGCGGCACTCACCGCCATGCCCGCGGCCGTACCCGTGGCCGGCGGCACCGACCTCATGGCCGCCGTCAACGCGGGCCTGCTGCGGCCCGCCGCGCTGGTGGGCCTCGGCCGGATCAACGAGATCCGCGGCTGGCAGTACCAGGACGGACACGCGCTGCTCGGCGCCGGGCTGACGCACGCCCGCATGGGGCGGCCGGACTTCGCCGCCCTGATCCCGGCGCTCGCCGCGGCCGCCCGCGCCGCCGGCCCGCCGCAGATCCGCAACGCGGGCACCCTCGGCGGGAACATCGCCACCGCCGCCCCGACCGGTGACGCCCTCCCGGTGCTGGCCGCGCTGGAGGCGATGCTGATCATCGTCGGGCCCGGCGGATCGCAGCGCGAGATCCCCGTCTCCCACCTGCTGGCCGGCCGCGAGATGCTCCGGCCCGGTGAACTGATCGGCTTCGTACGGGTGCCCCTGCTGCACGCGCCGCAGGTGTTCCTGAAGGCCACCGGGCGCACCGGACCGGGCCGCGCCCTGGCCTCCGTCGGGCTCGTGCTCGACCCCGCGCGCCGGGGCGTGCGCTGCGCCGTCGGCGCGGTCGCCCCGATGCCGCTGCGGCCGTTGGAGGCCGAGCGGTGGGTGGCCTCGCTGATCGACTGGGACGGGGAACGGACCCTGGCCCCCGAGGCGCTGGAGGCCTTCGGCGAGTACGTCGCGGCCGCCTGTGTGCCCGACCAGGGGGAACCGGTGTCCTCCGGAGTACTGCATCTGCGGCGGACGGTGGCCGTGCTGGCGCGCAGGGCCCTGGGGAGGGCACTGACCTCATGAGTGAGAACGAGAACGTGAGCGGATCGACTGGGGACGCGGGCAACTCGGGCAACAGGGGCAACCCGGGCGGCGCGGGCGCCGACTGGGGCTGGGAGCCGGTGCCGCACGGCGGCGAGTTCGACTCCGAGGCCACGGCCTTCGTGAAGCTTCCGCAACACATGCTGGACGCGCTCGACAACGGCGAGCCCCTCGCCGCGCCCGGACACGGGTACGTGCCGCCGCCGATGATCGTGCCGCTCGGCTCGGCCAGCGCCGACCCGAGCGCCACGGGCACCTGGACCATGCCGGTCCAGTGGCCGGAGGCCGGAGCGGGCAACGGGGCCGGGGCGGGCGCCGACGCGGCGTCCGACCGCGGGCCGATCCCCGCGTCGATCCCGCTGCCGCCGTCCGTGGCGGCCGCCTACGGCGACGCCGGCCCGGCGGAGCCCGGATCCGACCCGGATCCCTCCGAGACGGCGGAGTGGCGGTTCCCCGAGGCGGGGCAACAGCCCGACGAGTCCGTGAGCACCGGGCAGTGGACGCTGCCGACGGGTGGCGCGCGAGCGGCGGAACCTTCCCCCGGGAACGGCGAGTTCTCGCCGTACGCGGAGTTCTCGGAATACTCGGAGTACCCGGACCCTTCCGGCTTCTCCGACTTCTCGGCCTTCGGGGACGGTTCGGACTTCGCGGGCGCGGCCGGCGCGGAGGGCTACGCGGGTAGGGACGGCTACGCGGGAACGGACGGATACGCGGGAACCGGCGAGTTCCCGGCCGCCGGGCAGGACGGATACCCGGGCGAGTACCGGGGCGGGTACGCCGCGGGCTACCAGGACGACGGCCGGACGGACACGTTCGGCGGCGCGACCGGCGCCGCGCCCGGCGGGGACTCCGCGGAGCCCTCCGGGGAGTTCCGGGAGCGTGCCGACGGCCCCGACTGGGGTCGGGCCCCGGCGGCGTCGCCCGGCGGCACCGAAGCCCCCTGGACGGGCGCCGACGCCGGGGTCCCGGACCCCGCGGGGGCGCTGACCGGCGGGGTGCTGCCGGGCGCGCCGCTGCCGGGCTCGGTGCTGCCGGGCTCGGTCGGAGCCGGCGAGGACGCCGCCCGCCGGGCCGCGGGGCCCGGGGCGGGATCCGCCGGGCGCGGCCCGAGGGTGTTGGGCGGCCCCGGTGTGGGCACCCCGCTCCCGGAGCCGCTGCCCGAACCCGGCCCGCAGCCGGAGCCGCTGCTGCACGCCACCCCCGACATCGACGCCGACCACGGCCCGGCGCGGACGCCGGTCGAGGAGGAGCGGCCCCGTCCGGTGGATGCCGGGACCGCGGGCCCCGGGGACACCCACGGACACGGATTCGCGGCCGTGCCGCCCGCACCGGGCGAAGCGGGGGCCGCGCCCGCGCCGGGTGAGGACACCCCCGACAGCGACCGGACACCCCCGGCCGACGACGACGCCGAGCGGGTCCCGGTGCAGGGGGCGGCGTACGAGGACGAGCAGGGCCCCGCCGTCGCGCAGCACGAGCACCCGGCGGCCTCCTACGTCCTGCGCGTCAACGGCGCCGACCGGCCCGTCACCGGTGCCTGGATCGGCGAATCCCTGCTGTACGTGCTGCGCGAGCGCCTCGGCCTGGCCGGCGCCAAGGACGGCTGCTCGCAGGGCGAGTGCGGGGCCTGCGCGGTGCAGGTCGACGGCCGGCTCGTCGCCTCCTGCCTGGTGCCGGCCGCGACGGCCGCCGGCAGTGAGGTCCGCACCGTGGAGGGGCTGGCCACGGACGGGGAACTTTCGGACGTGCAGCAGGCGTTGTGCAGGTCGGGCGCGGTGCAGTGCGGGTTCTGCGTCCCCGGCATGGCCATGACGATCCACGACCTGCTGGAGGGCAACCACGCCCCCAGCGACCTGGAGACCCGGCAGGCGCTGTGCGGCAACCTGTGCCGCTGCTCCGGCTACAAGGGCGTCATCGAGGCGGTCCGCGAGGTCGTCGCGGAACGCGGGGCGCCGGCGGCGGGTGCGTCGGACGACGAGGCGCAGGCGGGCGGTTCGGCCGCTGCTGCCGCTGTGGCCGGCGGTGGTGGTGGCGGCGAGCCGCGGATCCCGCACCAGGCGCTGCCCGGCGAGGGCGGGGTCCAGGGGGATCCCGGTCATACCGGTCATGCCGGCCATCCTGGGGGCGCGGGTGATCCGGGCAACCACGGCGACCCCGGGAATCCCGGCAACCCCGGCAACCTCGGGATCCAGCGCAACGGAGGCATGGCGTGAGCGGGCACGACGGCGCCACGGCGACGACCACGGCCACGACCACGGCCACCACCTCCGTCACGACGGTCACCGCCGCCGGGGACGGGGACCAGCCGCGGATCCCGCGCGGAATCGGAGCCTCCGTCCCGTCGGCGGACGCCCGGCCCAAGACCGAGGGCACCTTCCCGTACGCCGCCGACCTGTGGGCCGAGGGCCTCCTGTGGGCCGCCGTGCTGCGCTCCCCGCACGCCCACGCCCGGATCCTGTCCGTCGACACCTCGGCCGCCGCCGAGATGCCCGGCGTGCGCGCCGTCATCACCCACCTCGACGTTCCCGGCGCGGGCACGCACGGCCGTCGCATCGCCGACCGGCCCGTGTTCGCCCACGACATCGTGCGCCACCACGGCGAGCCGATCGCCGCCGTCGCCGCCGACCACCCCGACACGGCACGCCTCGCGGCCGCCGCCATCGCGGTCGAGTACGAGCTCCTCGACGCCGTCACCGACCCCGAGCAGTCCTTCGGCGCCGCCCCGCTGCACCCGGACGGCAACCTGATCCGGCACATTCCGCTCCGCTACGGCGACCCCGAGGCGACCGGCGAGATCGTCGTCGAGGGCCTGTACCGGATCGGCCGCCAGGACCCCGCGCCCATCGGCGCCGAGGCCGGCCTGGCGGTGCCGCGGCCCGACGGGGGCGTGGAGATCTACACCGCCTCCACCGACCCGCACACCGACCGCGACCTCGCCGCCGCCTGCTTCGGGCTGGAGCCGGACCGGGTGCGGGTCGTCGTCACCGGGGTGCCCGGCGCGACGTCCGACCGCGAGGACCCCGCCTTCCAACTGCCGCTGGGCCTGCTGGCCCTGCGTACGGGCTGCCCGGTGAAACTGGCCGCCACCCGCGAGGAGTCCTTCCTCGGCCACGCCCACCGCCACCCGACGCTGCTGCGCTACCGCCACCACGCGGACGCCGAGGGCCGGCTGGTCAAGGTCGAGGCGCAGATCCTGATGGACGCCGGCGCCTACGCCGACGCCTCCTCCGAGTCGCTGGCCGCGGCCGTGGCGTTCGCCTGCGGCCCGTACGTCGTCCCGCACGCCTTCGTCGAGGGCTGGGCGGTCCGTACGAACAACCCGCCCTCGGGCCACGTGCGCGGCGAGGGCGCGATGCAGGTCTGCGCCGCGTACGAGGGCCAGATGGACAAGCTGGCCGCCGCGCTCGGCATCGACGGCGCCGAACTGCGCATGCGCAACGTCATGGCCACCGGCGACATCCTGCCCACCGGCCAGACGGTGACCTGCCCCGCGCCCGTGGCGGAACTGCTGCGTTCCGTACGGGACTACCCGCTGCCCTCCCTCCCCAAGGACACCCCGGAGGAGGAATGGCTGCTGCCGGGCGGCCCCGAGGGCGCGGGCGAGCCCGGGGCGGTGCGGCGCGGGGTCGGGTACGGCGTGGGCATGGTCCACATGCTCGGCGCCGAGGGCGCCGATGAGGTCTCGACGGCCACCGTGAAGGTGGTCGGCGGCACCGCCACCGTCATCTGCGCGGCCGTCGACACCGGGCAGGGCTTCGCCACGTTGGCCCGTCAGATCGTCCAGGAGGTGCTCGGCGTCGACGAGGTGGCGATGGCACCCGTCGACACCGACCAGCCGCCGGCCGGCCCGTCGGCGCACGGCCGCCACACGTGGGTGTCGGGCGGCGCGGTGGAACGCGCGGCGAAGATGGTCCGCACCCAACTGCTGCAACCCATGGCGCACAAGCTCGGCATGTCGATCGAGCTGCTCCAGATCGCGGACGGCCGGATCACGTCGTACGACGGCGCGTTCTCGATGTCCGTGTCGGAGGCGATAGAGGGCAAGGAGCTCTGGGCGACCGCCCAGTGCCGCCCCCACCCGACGGAGCCGCTGGACGCGGACGGGCAGGGCGACGCGTTCGTCGGCCTCGCCTTCTGCGCGATCCGCGCGGTGGTCGACGTGGACATCGAGCTCGGCTCGGTCCGGGTCGTGGAACTGGCCGTGGCCCAGGACGTCGGCTGCGTCCTCAACCCGCGCCAGTTGGAGGCCCGCATCGAAGCGGGCGTCACCCAGGGCGTCGGCGCCGCCCTGACGGAGAACCTCCGCTCGATCTCCGGCCTCGTACGCCACCCGGACCTGACGGGCTACGCCCTGCCGACGTCGCTGGACGCCCCGACGGTGCGCATCGTCAAGCTGGTCGAGGAGCGCGACGTGGTGGCCCCGTTCGGCGCGAAGGCGGCGAGCGCGGTCCCGGTGGTGACCACCCCGGCGGCGATCGCCTCGGCGGTGCGGGCGGCCACGGGCCGGCCGGTGAACCGGATCCCGATCCGGCCGTCGGCGGCGGTGGGGGCGTCGGTGACGTCGGCGGCGGCACCCAACTCCTGATCCGGCGCGCCGCGTTGCGGGACCGACCCGGGCTAGAGTGATCACCTTGAGTGCGCAGGCGTGCGCGGGGTGTGACGGGAGGCCGGTGTGGCGGCGGTGTCAGCGTTATCCGGGGCCAGGGTCGGGGTCGCCGGGAGTGTGGCCGCGGGCGTGGCTGACGCGCTGACGCGGCAGGCCGGGGCCCTGGAGGTCGGGTACGCGTCCATGACCGGCTACAAGAAGCTGGTCGACGCCCTCCTGGCGAAGCTCGACGGCTCCGAGGCCGACGACGGCGAACTCGCCCACGGCACCCTCCCGAGGGCCACGCTGGGCAGCGGCTTCGCGGAGGCGGATTCCCTCTTCCGCGCGTACGGGACGGTCCACGGCGAACTCCGCGCTCTCTCGCGCGGCCTGGCGGCGCAGATCGAGGCCCTGGGCATCGCGATCCTGACGGCGGGCAAGGGCTACGGGGGCGTGGACGAGGACGCGCGGCAGCGGATGCGGGCGATCGTCGGCCAGTCGAAGCGCGACTACGTACCGGACCGCGACCCGCGCGCCCGCGAGGAGGCCGCGGCCGGGCGGGCCGGGGCGAGCACGGCCGGGAGCGACCTCTGATGGCCACGGACTTCGAGGGCCGGACGCACGAGCAACTCCTGGCCATGATCGCCTCCCTCGACCCCGAGGCGGTCACGGCGCGTGCCGCGCGACTGTCGAACGCGGCGGCGGTGATCGAGGAGATCGGCGAGAGCCTCAAGAGGCACCGGATCGGGGGCTGGGAGGGCGAAGCCGCCCACGCCTTCCAGGACTGGGCGAACCGGGCGGGCAACGCCACGCTCCGACTGTCCGAGTACGGCGCCGAGGCCGGGAAGTGGCTGACGGAAGCCGCCCAAACGATGATCGAGGTCCGGGCGAACACCCCGCCGTACGACACCGCCGCCGCGGCCGACCTCCGCTCGGCCCGGGACCACCACAACGACCCCGACGCCCAGGAGGCGGCCCGCACGGCCCACACCAAACTCAACGCCGACCACGAACGCGCGATCCAACAGCTGACGAAGCTGGCCCAGTCGTACGAAACGGCGACGACGCAACTGAAGCGAGCCGAAATCCCGACGTTCCCACCACCGCCGGGGGTCTTCATCCCCAAGGGTTACTCCGGTTCGGATGGCCTCGCTCGTTCTGGTGGGTCCCTGGGACAGGAGATCGTCGTGGGCCCGGGAACGGACTCCGTGGCGCCCACGAGCCCCGGTGTGCCGCCTGGCCGGCCTGGTCACCCAGGTCTTTTGTCGAGCGCACAGGACCACGTCCTGCCCGTGCCGGAGGTGGGACGGACGTGGGTCGGCTCCGGCCACGACGTGGGTGTGCACCTCGACCATGCTGGGGCGCTGCCGGAGCGGACGACGGTGGCTCCCAGCAATTCGCCCGGGGGAGTGGGCACCGGCCCGGGTGGGGCTGGTGCCGCACCCGTTCCGACTTCGCTTCATGTGCTCCCACCGAGCATCGGCGGGTACGGCGTCATCGGTGGAACTCCCACGGCCGGCAAACCCCCTGGCGGCGGCTGGGGAAGTCCGGTGGGTGGCAGCGGTCCTCGACCGCCACGTGACACCGGCGTTGTCGGCGGTCGCCCGCTCTCGCCCACTGCCCCGAATGCGGGAATTCCTCGCGGCACGGTAATCGGTGGCGAAGGCGCGCACTCGGCGGGCCGTGGCATGGGTGGTGGCTTTGGCATGCCGCCGAGTAGTCCCGTAACAGGGGTCGGTCGGAGACCGGCGACGGAGTCGGGCGGTGTCGTAGGCGGCCGGCAACCGTCGACGGCCAACCAGCCCTTCACCCAAGGTGGATCAGGCCTCGTGCGCGGTGGGGTGGGACCTGGCGCAGTTGGCGGGGCGATGGGTCACGCCGGAGCGAATGTCCAGCCGCACGGGAGACGTCGGAATGACCAGGTGGGAATCCGCCCCGACCATCTGACCGAGGACGAAGAGACCTGGCAGAGCAACCGTCGCGTTGTCCCGCCGGTGATCGACTGAGCAGAACGGACCTTGCACGGGATGCGCATGCGAAAGTCGACCTCGGCCGCGCTGGGTCTGCTGCTGACCGGCGTGGCTGCGAACCCTGCCCTCGCGCAGACGATCCGGGAGCAGCAATGGCACCTCGACGCCATGAAAGCCGGTGACATCTGGAAAGTCAGCACGGGTCGGGGCGTGACCGTCGCCGTCATCGACAGCGGTGTGGCCCGTGTTCCCGAGCTGGAGGGTCAGGTGCTGCCCGGGCGGGACCTGGCGACATCGCAGGCCGGCGATGAGCGCACGGACTACGACAATCACGGCACGTCCATGGCGGCGATCATCGCCGGCAGTGGTAAGCACCCCAGTGGGGACGGGGCGATCGGGCTCGCCCCGGGCGTCAAAATCCTTCCGATCCGTGTCCCGATCGAGAGCGACCCCACGAACGCGTCGTGGACGCAGGCCATCCGCTACGCCGCCGACTCGACTGCGAAGATCATCAATATCTCCATGGGTACCGATACCGAGGACCCGGCACGTCTGGACGCCGTCAAATACGCGCTCTCGCGAGGCAAACTGATTTTCGCCGCTGCCGGGAACGAAGCGGAAACGATGAACGGTCCGAGGTATCCGGCGGCAACGCCCGGTGTCGTAGGTGTTGGTGCGGTGGACGCCGAGGGCGCTGCCACCGCAGAATCGCAACACGGCCCGCAAATCGACATCTCCGCGCCCGGCGTTGACATCGTCTCGGCCTGCGGGAGCAGGACAGCCGTCTGCAAGAGCCACGGCACCAGCGACGCCTCCGCCCTCGCCTCCGCCTCCGCCGCGCTGGTCTGGGCCGCGCACCCCGGGTGGACCAACAACCAGGTCCTCCGGGTCCTGCTGAACACCGCCGGTAAGCCCGTGGACGGCGTCGAGCGGAACGACTACGTCGGCTACGGGGTCGTACGCCCCCGGATCGCGGTGCCCACGCCCGGGGATCCCGGGCCGGCGGACGTGTACCCGCTGCCCGACCTGGCCTCAGCCGAGGTCAAGAGCGCGACCCCGGCCGCGACCGGGGCGGGTCGGGCGGCGCCCGCCGCCGCACCCGCACCCCGCCCCGACGACGACGGCGGCGGCGGACCGCCCTGGCTCGCGCTCGGGCTCGGGGCCTGTCTCCTCATCGGCGGGGCCGTCGCAGCCGTCGTCGTACGCCGTACCAACCGCTGACCGGAGCCGGACCCGACACAGGAGTTCACGCGATGTCGTTCGACGAGGAATGGTCGGCCGCCCGTGCCACGGCCGCGACCAACGTCTCCCTGCGGCTCAACCGGGCGTCCCCGCCCGGCGGCGGCGCGGACCTGGCGCTCGACCAGGACCACATCGGCGCCGTCGGCTCCGAGGCGCACCGCCTCCACTCGCGTCTCCAGGCCGACGGCAAGCACGCCGCCGCCGCGACCGCCGAGGCGGCCGGCGCGCTGACCCGCGAGGGCTTCGTGAGCGGTGCGGCCCTGAGCAAGGTGGGTGCGCGCTGGGAGAGCCAGGTGAAGACCCTGGTCGCCGCGTGCGCCCAGATCTCCAACGGCCTGAACTACTCGCTCTCCTCGCACAGCAAGGACGAGCAACAGCTCTACGCGGCCTTCACCACGTCCAAGATCGACGAGTACCTCAAGTAGGCGGGCCCGTGCTGACGTACGAGAACGTGTTGAACGCGCCGCTGGACCAACTCCGGACGGCCGCCGGCGACTGGCGGGCGATGGCGGGCAAGCTGGACGAGCTGGCGGAAGTCGCCCGCAACGGCATGAAGGCGAAGTCCGACAAGGCCGAGTGGAACGGGGTGACCGCCGGCGTGGCCCGACCGTTCGTCACGAAGACGGCCAAGGAGTTCGAGGACGCCGCCAAGGAGGCCAAGGGCGTCCATCTGCTCCTCGTGGACGCCCACACCACCTTCAAGGTCGCCCGCGACCAGCTGAAGAAGATCGCCGAGGACGCTCCGGCCGCCGGGTTCCGGATCGACGGCGCCGGCCGGGTCGTCGTCGTGCCGCTCCCGACGGAGGCGGACCGCAACGCCGCTCGGCACGACCCCGACTACCAGGAACTGCTCCGCACGAACCGGCAACTGTGGCAACAGCGGGTCGACCGGGCGGTGGAGGACGCGCAGGACGCGGACGACTCGCTGGTCCGCGCCCTGCGGGCCAACGTCGCGGAGGACCACGACTTCAGCGGTCCGAAGTTCACGACCCTGGACGCGGAACAGTCCGCCCGCGCCGCCGCTCTGATGAGGACGGTCACCGGCGAAGGCGGTACGGGCCGCAACGTCGCGGCGTTGCGCGAACTGGAGGAGCTGTTCGACGACAACCGGACGGATCCCGAGTTCGCGACGTCCTTCTACCGTTCGGTCGGCCCCGAGGACACGCTGGAGATGTACGCGAAGATGTCGCTCGACGCGACGGGCCTGGGCCCCACGGCCCGGGACCGTGTGCTGATGGTCGGGAACATCCAGAGCGACATGGGCGCCATGCTCGGTCTGGCCACGCACAAGGACGTCCCGCACCACCTGGACGCCGCCTGGACACGGCAGTTGATGAGGGCCGGTCACAAGGAGCTGGACGTCACCGGCGTCGCCGGGCTGAACGCGCGCGTCTTCGGCTACCAGGCGCTGGGCTCGTTGCTGCGTGAGGGCAAGTACGACACCGAGTTCCTGACGTCGGTCGGACGCGACATGGTCGCGATGGACCGCAAGGACCCCAAGGGGTGGGAGTACGGGGCTCCGTACGACATGGGCATGGCCCTCAACCACGGCGCGGAGGGCGGCAAGGGCTTCTACCCGCTCACCGGGCTGATGGAGGCCCTCGGCAACAACCCCGAGGCGGCCACGGCCTTCTTCAACGAACCCGTCCGCGAGGACAGCAACCGCGACGGCATCGTCACGACGGCGGACAGGACGGTCCCGGGTCAGTACGGCAAGGCGCAGGGCATGGTCGACTACATGCTCGACAAGCCTCCGGGCGCGGACGGGTTCGACGGCACGCGGACCGGCGGCCTGCACGCGGGACAGCAGGCGGTGGGTGACGCGCTCATGGCCGCCGTCTCCCACCGGACCCCGGGCGACGAGGACTCTCCGCCGGTGCCGCACACCAAGGAGATGGCGGCCGTCATGGAACGGATCGTCGAGAAGATCGGCGACAAGCCGGAGCTGGTGGCGGCCGATCCGGGCAAACCCGACGGCCCGCTGAAGGGCCTGTCCGGCCACTTCGGGCAGATGGCGGCGGAGTACATGCCGGACATCCAGGCGTCGGCGGAGAACGGCAGCCGGATGATCAAGGCGAACGGCGAGATGGCCGAGTTCGACAAGTCGGCCATGGCGAGCTTCGTCGGGGCCGTGGGCCAGGACCCGGACGCCTACGGCGCGATGACCAACGCCCAGCGGGCGTTCACAACGACCTTGGTGAACGACGTGATCGTCCACCGGAGCGAGTACGAGGAACTCGACGCGGGGATCAAGAGCGCGGTCCACCCGGGCGGCCAGATCGCCGGCATCCTCTCCCAGGCCCGGGCCGAGGGGGTCTTCGCCGAGAGCGCGCACAAGCAGGAGGAGTACGTGCAGGGCGTGGAGGACAACGCGAAGTGGATCGAACGCGGCATCGACGCTGCGGGCGGCAAGTACTTGGAGATGGTCCCTCTGGCGGGGGATGTCGTGACGTGGCTCCACGAAGACACCAGGGAGAGCGTCGTCGAGCGGGCTAAGGAGGACTATGCAGTGCAGAGGGACGCAGCTGATGGCAAGGCAGTGATCGATTACGGAAACGCGCAAGTAGAGGCTGGTAAATCTGCTGCTCATTCGGTTCGCAAAGCTGTTGAGGGTACTGACATGCATCAACGGAGCGTTGATGCACTGGCCGGAGTTGCTTCGACGGAGACGGCGAATGCCCACGCGGTAGGCCGGGGTCATGTTGCGACATCGACTGGCGGCGCCTGATGCCCGCTATCCGGAACCCTTCGGTACTCGTCGCTGCGGTGGTTTCTGCCGCACTTCTGGTGGCGTGCACGGGTGAGGAGAGGCACCAGGTCCCGCGAATGTCTGCCCGCGCGTGCTTCGGAGTGTTCGGTCAGTCCGACCTGGAGCCCCTGTTGGGTGACGGCGACACGGTGGAAGTTGAGTCACCTAGAGCCGTGTTCGTCACTGCGGAGCAACCCAAAGCAATGTGCACCGTCAAGGTGGACGACCGGGATCGCGTACGTGTAGCTGCTGAACGCCAGCCTCTGGGCCGAACGTTCTTCTGGCCCCTGACCGAGCAGAAGCCCGACCCTCTCCCCCTGGGCAACAAAGGGATCGTCTGGGACACCGGGGCCCGGGTCGCCCTCACTTGTGACGGGCCCACCGATGGATTCGAGCTGGAGCTCGGGATCAGTGGTTCCGTGGAGCACATGGAGCCGGGGACCTCGCGGGCGTTGTTCGCGCGGCTCATGGCGAAGTACCTGACGGCCGCCCGGGAGCAGACCCGGTGCGGACAATAGGGGCGGCGGGCAGCCCCCGGACATGCTGAAGGCCGTCCAGGGGACCTCCCGCCTCTGGACGGCCTTCAGTAGAAGCCGTGACCGGAATCGAACCGGCGTAACTCGCTTTGCAGGCGAGTCCCTCAACCACTCGGGCACACGGCTGTGGGGTGGTGCGTGGTGTTGCTTGGTGCTGGTCATGACCGTACGGGGAGGTTCCGGGGGTGGGGAAGAGCGATCGGGGGGACGCAATACGACTGCCACACCCCGTTCATGGACCTAGGTCGCCCGGCCGAGGCGGGATGGGACCAATTGACAGGGGCGTTTGCGGGCTACGCACCTTACTCTGGGTCGATGAGCGCCCTTGAACCCCGCGTGCCGAGCGGGCCCGACACCACCGTGCCCGTGCAGCCGCAGTCGCCGCAGCCGCCGCCCGGCGGGATCCTGCAGCCGGCGTACCGGGCGCTCAGCATCGGGATCATCTCGGTGATCTTCCTGATCGCGTTCGAGGCCACCGCAGTGGGGACGGCCATGCCCGTCGCGGCGCGCGAGCTGGACGGGATCGCGCTCTACGCGTTCGCGTTCTCCGCCTACTTCACCACCAGCCTGTTCGCCATGGTCCTGTCCGGGCAGTGGTCCGACCGGCAGGGCCCGCTCCGGCCGCTCACCGTCGGCATCGGGGCCTTCGCCGCCGGGCTGGTGTGTTCCGGGACCGCCGGGGCCATGTGGTTGTTCGTCCTCGGGCGGGCCGTGCAGGGCTTCGGGGGCGGGCTGGTCATCGTCGCCCTCTACGTGGTGGTCAGCCGGGCGTACGAGGAACGGCTGCGGCCCGCGATCATGGCCGCGTTCGCGGCGAGTTGGGTGGTGCCGTCGATCGTCGGGCCGCTGGCCGCCGGGACGGTCACCGAGCACCTCGGCTGGCGGTGGGTGTTCCTCGGGATACCGGCGCTCGTCATCGTGCCGCTCGCCGTAGCGCTGCCCGCGATCCGGCGCACCGCCTCCGGGCCCGTCGACACCGGCGGGGCCCCCGCCACCTTCGACGGGCGACGGATCCGGCTGGCCCTCGGGATCTCCGCCGGCGCCGGCCTCCTCCAGTACGCCGCCCAGGACCTGCGGTGGCTGTCGCTGCTCCCCGGGGCCGTCGGCGCGGCCCTGCTGGTGCCCGCCGTGCTGGGGCTCCTGCCGCGCGGTACGTACCTGGCGCGGCGCGGGCTGCCGTCCGTCGTGCTGTTGCGCGGGGTGGCGGCGGGGTCGTTCATCGCCGCCGAGAGCTTCGTGCCGCTGATGCTGGTGACGCAGCGGGGTCTGAGCCCGACGATGGCCGGCTTCTCGCTCGCGCTCGGCGGGGTGACCTGGGCGACCGGGTCGTGGGTGCAGTCCAAGGGACGGACGGCGCCCTACCGGGAGCGGCTGATGGTGTTCGGCATGGTGTTGGTGGCGTTCGCCATCGCGGCGGCCCCGGCGGTGCTCGTGGAGGCCGTGCCCGTGTGGACCCTGGCCCTCGCCTGGGCCGTGGGCTGCCTCGGCATGGGGCTGGTGATCGGCTCGACCAGCGTGCTGCTGCTGAAGCTGTCCCCGCCGCAGGAGGCGGGGACGAACTCGGCCGCGCTGCAGATCTCGGACGCCCTCGCGAACGTGGTCCTGCTGGCGGCGGGCGGGGCCGCCTTCGCCGCGCTCGGCGGGGGAGCGGTGGGCGCGGGGCACGCCGTCGCGGAGGGGGCCTCGCACCCGACCGCGTTCGTGGTGGTCTTCCTCCCGATGGCGGCCGTCGCGCTGGTGGGGGCCTGGGTCGCCACCCGGCTGGACCCCGTGACCCCGGTCGGAAAAACGGAGGCCGTGGGCGGCGCCGCCGCCTAGCTTGCCCGCATGAGCACCCCGCACCCGGCCTCCGTGCTGGACCCGACCCAGGGCCCGAGCGTCATTCCCGCACCGCTTCGCGTGTTCGACCGGAACCCCCTGCCCAGCCTCACCCTCGAACTTCCGCACGCCGAAGGCGCCGGCCTCTCCGACCTCGGCGACGCCACCGGCCGCACTCCCGAGGAGCTCGTCCTGGTCGCCGTACGGATGCTGCTCCACCGGGAGCGCGCCCGCGTCCGCGCCCTGTCCGTCAGGCTCGCGGAACAGCACGCGCCGCTCCTGCGTCGGCTGGGCGAGGACGCCGGTGCGGGCGAGGACCCCGTAACGGACGCGGCCCCCGCGACGGACGCGGCCCCCGTGACGGGCGAGCGCCCCGCCGGCAGCGACGAGGACGCCGGTGAGAAGGACGCGGGCGTCGCCGGCGCCGACGAGGACCCCGGCGGCGAGCGCTCCGCCGCACCCGCCGCCCCACCCGACGCCGCCCCCGCCGGCCTCGACCGCCCCGCCGTCCGCCATCTCACCGTCACCGAGGTCTTCGACCTGACGCTGTCCGCCCGTCCGGCCCCGGACGGGCGTCCGGCCCAGGGCCGGCGGGTCCCGCTGCGCGAGCGTCACCTGCTGATATCGGCGGTGCACCGACAGCGGTACCGCCCCTACTACCGCACGCTGTACGAGCAGGCGGCCGCGCTGCTGGACGCGCTCCTGACCAACAGGCCCCTTCGGGTGGGCAACGAGCCCATGGCGTGGCTCGCCGTCGCCACCTTCCTCACGGCCAACGGAACGGATCTCGCCGACGTGGACCGGGAGGCGGCGTACGCGCTGGTCATGGACGTCGCCGCCGGCCGCGAATCCGAGGTGTCCTCGATCGCCGCCCGCCTGCGCGCCCTGTGACGCACGCGGCGCGTCCGGCAGCCGTCGACGGCCGGTGACAGCCGCCGCCGGCGCCGGGCCCGGCGTCGCGTGTGACGCTCGCCGCACCCGCCGAGGTCACGGGCCTGTCCCTCCGCAGCGGGTGCGCGCGGGCCGGTAAGGTGGCCCGGTTGTCCTACGTACGACCGCGGATGACCCGCGTTACGACCGCGACCCGCGACCGAGACGAACCGGAGACCGTGACTACTACCGCCTCCCACCACCTCTCACCCGCCTTCCCCGGCCGCGCGCCGTGGGGTACCGCCAGCAAGCTGCGTGCCTGGCAGGAGGGTGCCCTGAACCGGTACCTGGAGAAGCAACCGCGCGACTTCCTCGCGGTGGCGACCCCCGGCGCCGGCAAGACGACGTTCGCGCTCACCCTGGCCTCCTGGCTGCTGCACCACCACGTGGTGCAGCAGGTGACCGTGGTCGCCCCGACCGAACACCTGAAGAAGCAGTGGGCCGAAGCCGCCGCGCGGATAGGGATCCGACTGGACCCCGAGTACTCGGCCGGCCCGCTGAGCAAGGACTACCACGGCATCGCGGTGACGTACGCGGGCGTCGGCGTGCGCCCGATGCTGCACCGCAACCGCTGCGAGCAGCGCAAGACCCTCGTCATCCTCGACGAGATCCACCACGCGGGCGACTCCAAGTCCTGGGGCGAGGCCTGCCTGGAGGCGTTCGACCCGGCGACCCGCCGGCTGACCCTGACCGGTACGCCCTTCCGGTCCGACACCAACCCGATCCCCTTCGTCACGTACGAGGAGGGCAACGACGGCATCCGCCGCTCCTCGGCCGACTACACCTACGGTTACGGCAACGCCCTCGGCGACGGCGTCGTCCGGCCCGTGATCTTCCTGTCCTACAGCGGCAACATGCGCTGGCGGACGAAGGCGGGCGACGAGATCGCCGCCCGGCTCGGCGAACCCATGACCAAGGACGCCATCTCCCAGGCCTGGCGCACCGCGCTCGACGCGCGCGGCGACTGGATGCCGAACGTGCTGCGCGCCGCCGACCAGCGCCTGACCGAGGTCAGGAAGGGCATCCCCGACGCCGGCGGCCTGGTCATCGCCTCCGACCAGGACTCGGCGCGCGCCTACGCCAAGCTGATCCGCGAGATCACCGGGACGAAGGCGACCCTGGTGCTCTCCGACGACACCGGCGCCTCCAAGAACATCGACACCTTCAGCGCGAACGACGACCGCTGGATGGTCGCGGTCCGCATGGTGTCCGAGGGCGTCGACGTCCCGCGCCTGGCGGTCGGCGTGTACGCGACGACCATCTCGACGCCGCTGTTCTTCGCGCAGGCCGTGGGCCGCTTCGTGCGATCGCGCAGGCGCGGCGAGACCGCGTCCGTGTTCCTTCCGACGATCCCCTACCTCCTCGGCTTCGCCAACGAGATGGAGGTCGAGCGCGACCACGTCCTCGACAAGCCGAAGAAGCAGGGCGAGGAGGATCCGTACGCCGAGTCCGAGAAGGAGATGGACGAGGCGAACAAGCTGGAGGACGAGGACCTCGCCGAGGACGAGCAGATGTCCTTCGAGGCGCTGGAGTCCGACGCGGTCTTCGACCGGGTCCTCTACGACGGCGCCGAGTTCGGCATGCAGGCGCACCCCGGCAGCGAGGAGGAGCAGGACTACCTCGGCATCCCCGGGCTGCTGGAGCCGGACCAGGTGCAGATGCTGCTCCAGAAGCGGCAGTCGCGGCAGATCGCGCACAGCCGGCGCAAGCCGGACGCGGAGGCGGACCTGCTGGAGCTGCCCGCCGACCGGCGGCCGGTGGTCTCCCACAAGGAGCTGCTGGAGCTGCGCAAGTCGCTGAACACGATGGTGGGCGCGTACGTCCACCAGAGCGGCAAGCCGCACGGGGTGATCCACACCGAGCTGCGCCGCGTGTGCGGCGGACCGCCGAGCGCGGAGGCGACGGCGGGTCAGCTGCGCGAGCGGATCAAGAAGGTCCAGGAGTGGGCGACGCGGATGCGGTAGCGCGTCGCGGCCGTCCACCTGGAGAACGGATACGGATCGGGGTCCGTGCGCAGCCGCGCACGGACCCCGTTCTCGTGGTGCCTACCGCTTACGCGTTGGTACGGCGACGACGGCCGGTGCCGGCGACCAGGGCCGCACCCATGGCGAGCGCGATGCCGGCGCCACCGATGGCCCAGCTGGTGGCCGCGTCGGAACCGGTCTCGGCGAGCTCACCGGCGGTGGTGGTGCCACCGTTGTTGGTGGTGCCGCCGTTGTTGCTGTTGTCGACGATCGGCGTGGTGGAGGTGCCGCCGTTCGGCTTGGTGCCGGTGTTGCCGCCGCCGTTGTTGCTGCCGCCGCCGTTGCCGCCGGAGATGATCTTCGACTCGACCCAGACGGGCTCGGACCAGACGTCGTCATCGACGTTGCTGCCGCCGGCCGCCGCGATGACGATGTCCGTCTTGGGTGCGTTCGCGCTGAACTTCACGCGGACGTCGAGCTTGAGCTTGCCCGCAGGGATCTGGAGGTCGTCGGTCAGCAGCGCGACCGGGACGCCACCTTCGTCGATGATCTGGACCGAGTGCCAGGTGCCGTTCCAGAAGACCTGGACCTGAACGTCCTTGCCCTTGAGCTTGCCGGTCCTGTCCTCGACAGCCAGGACGAGCACGTAGCTCTCCTGCGGCTTGTTCTTCGAGTTGTCGACGGCGACGGAGAACTTCGTCCAGGTGCCGGTCTTGAAGGTGGCCGGGACGTCCTTGAGTTCGAGGACCGGACCGGTGGCGAGCATGTGCTGGTCGCCCGCCTCCAGCTCGGACTCGTCGGCGACCGGCTTGGTCTCCGGGGTCTTCGCGTCCGGGGTCTTCGCGTCCGGCGTCGCCGGGAGGACCGGGGCGACCGGCGGGACGACCGGCGGCGCGACGGGCGGGGCGACCGGGGCCACGGGGGCGACCGGCGCGACAGCGGCCGGGGCGTCGGCCGGGGTCTCGGCGGCCTTCTCGGCCGGGGCCTCGGCGGCGGGCTTCGCCGCGGCGGGGGCCTCGGCGGCCGGGGCCTCCGGGGCGGGGGCGGCGTCCGGCGTGGTGACGGCGGTCGGCTGGGCCTCGTCGGCCATCGCCGGCGTCGCCATGAGGACGGTCGGACCCACAACGGCGGCGGCGGCCACGACGGCCATGCGCTTCAGATTCACTTTGACTTCTCTCCCCTGTGTGAGCTCAGGGCCGTAACGGCCTGCCCACCCCCAGCAACTTTTGAACATGATCAGAGTAATGGGCGTGTAAAGCGATTTTCAGCAGATGATCATTACGAATTGATACATGCGTGCGGTGCAAACCGTGCAAATCGGCGGCATGCGCCCGGATTCTGGACGAGGCCTTCCGCTGAGCGGACCCGCTCGCTACTGTCCCCGCATCGAACGCCCCGTGGCAGCGCCGCCGCGGGAGCGCAGCCGGTGCCATGGCCGCTACCGGCGGCCTCTCCGTGCGTCGCCGAGGGACCGGCAGCGCTCCACCCCGTGAGAGTCACCGCCGCCCACCGAAAGAGGGAGAGGCGTCGTGACCGCGGAAACCTCCCAGACTCTCGACCGAGGGCTCAGAGTCCTCAAGCTGCTCGCCGACACCGACCACGGTCTGACTGTCACCGAGCTCTCCAACCGACTCGGTGTGAACCGCACCGTCGTCTACCGCCTGCTCGCCACCCTCGAACAGCACGCCCTGGTCCGCCGTGACCTCGGCGGCCGTGCCCGCGTCGGGCTCGGCGTGCTGCGTTTGGGACGCCAGGTCCACCCCTTGGTACGAGAGGCGGCCCTGCCCGCCCTCAGGTCGCTCGCCGAGGACATCGGGGCCACCGCGCACCTGACCCTCGTCGACGGCACCGAGGCGCTGGCCGTGGCCGTCGTCGAGCCGACCTGGACCGACTACCACGTCGCCTACCGGGCCGGCTTCCGCCACCCGCTGGACCGGGGCGCGGCCGGACGGGCGATCCTGGCGGCCCGTCAGGGGGCCCTCATCGAGCCCGGATACACCCTCACCCACGGCGAGCTGGAAGCGGGCGCCAGCGGCGCCGCAGCCCCGCTGGTCGGCATCACCGGACTGGAGGGCAGCGTGGGCGTCGTCATGCTGGCCGACGCCGTGCCGGAGCGGGTCGGGCCCCGGGTCGTCGACGCGGCACGCGAGGTCGCCGACGCCCTGCGCTGACCCGGAACGACAGCCGCCGATCCCGGCCCGGCCACGAGCCCGGCCGGGCTTCCGTGCGCCGGGCCGCGATTCCTCGTACGGCGCCCGGCCCCGCCCCCTCCCCGGGGGCGGCTCCGCCGTGCCGGGGCCCGGGGGCGGGATGCGGGCGGGTCGGGTCGGTAGATTGGCCGGGTGCTCTCACGCCTCACACGTCTGCCGCGTCCCGCCGCCCTGGCCGTCTGCGCCGCGCCCGTCCTCGGCCTGTTCGCCGTGGCGGCCTTCGCGCCGCTGCCCTACGTGGTCGCCGTGCCCGGCCCCACGGCCGACGTGCTGGGCTCCGACCAGGGCAAGCCCGTCATCTCCATCACCGGCGCCCCGGTCCGCGACACCAAGGGCCAGCTGCGGATGACCACCATCCGGGCGACCGGCCCGTCCTCGACGATCAAACTGCCCGAACTGCTCGGGTACTGGTTCGGGACCGGTGAGGCCGTGATGCCCCGCGAGGCCGTGTACCCGTCGGGCGGAAGCGACAAGGAGATCGAGGCGCACAACCTGGAGGAGATGACCAAGTCCCAGTCGGCCGCCGCCCGGGCCGCCCTCGGATTCCTGCGCAAGGACCCGAAGGACGTCAAGGTCGAGCTGAACCTCGCCGACGTCGGAGGCCCGAGCGCCGGGCTCCTCTTCTCCCTCGGCATCGTCGACAAGCTCGACGGCGACGGCAGCGGCGCGGACCTCACGGGCGGGCGCACCATCGCCGGTACGGGAACCATCGCCGCGGACGGGGCGGTCGGC
The DNA here is from genome assembly GCF_042893755.1 of Streptomyces sp. NPDC001568. Lineage (NCBI taxonomy): Bacteria > Bacillati > Actinomycetota > Actinomycetes > Kitasatosporales > Streptomycetaceae > Streptomyces > Streptomyces sp. NPDC001568. The sequence goes on from NZ_JBIAVF010000014.1 coordinate 88,200, forward strand.
CCGGTCGGCGGAGTGGGCCTGAAGACCCAGGCCGCGAAGCGCGACGGGGCGAGCGTGTTCCTCGTGCCGAAGGCCGAATGTTCCGACGCCCGGGCGGAGTTGCCCGACGGGCTGCGGCTGATCCCCGTCACTTCACTGACGGACGCGGTGAGCTCGCTGCGGGCGCTGAACCGGAACGAGAAGGTTCCGTCCTGCTGATCCCCGACGGGCTCCGGTCGAGGCCGCGCCAGGCCGGGAAGACCAGCGGCGTCAGGGTGGTCAGTACGTAGACGCCGCCGAACAGGAGCAGGGCCGGGACGACCCCGAAGCCGTCGACCAGGAGTCCCGCGGCGAGGCCGCCCATCGGCATGGCCAGCTCGGCGCCCGCCGTGGACACGCTGGAGACGCGGCTGCGCAGCTCCTCCGGCACCTGCTCGTACACGACGGTGCTCAGGATCGGGTTGAGCACGCCCGCGCCCAGGCCGGCCAGGGCCATGGTGACCGCGAGCGGCAGCGGGGTGTCGGTGAAGGCGGCGACGACGTAGCGGGTGCCGCCGCAGAGCATGAAGGAGACCGCGAACACCGCCCTGCGGGGGAACCGTTCGCCCCACATCCCGTACAGCAGGGCGCCCAGCAGCGCGAAGCCGCCGAAGAGGGAGACCATCAGGCCGAGGGTGGTGGGCCCGCCCAGCGTCTCGTCGCCGTGGACCGGCAGCAGGACCGCGGACCAGCCCTGGTCCAGCCCGTTGGTCACCATCACCATCACGGTGACGCCCAACAGCAGCCGCGAGCGGGTCAGGAAGGCCCAGCCCTCGGCGAGTTCGGTCCGGTACGAGGCGAACGAGACGTTTTCCGTGGAGCGTTGGGGTTCGGCGGCCGGAACTCCGTGCAGGAAGGCGGCGACCAGCAGCGCGGAGGCGGCGAAGGTCGCCGCGTCCACCAGCAGCACGGTCCCGGCGCCGAAGGCCGCGATCAGCAGGCCCGCCACGGCGGCGCCGATCATCCGGGCCCCGCGCGAGACGGCGTCGTAGAGGCTCGCGGCCCGGGCCAGGCTGGTGCCGGCGTGCTCGGCGAGGCTGGGCAGCAGGACGTAGCGGGAGGTCAGGCCCGGGGTGTGGACGAGGCCGGTGACGGCCATCAGCGCGCACAGCATCCAGAACTCCAGCAGCCCCGCGTGGTGCAGCAGCGGGATCGCGCCCACGGACAGGGCGCAGACCAGGTCGGAGGCGGCCGAGACCCGGCGGCGACCGATCCGGTCGATGACGGGGCCGCCGACGAGCGCGGCCACGACGACCGGCAGGGTGGCGCAGAAGGCGACGATCCCGGCCCGGCCGGCGCTGCCCGTGGTCTGGAGCACGAACCACGGGACGCCGATCAGGGTGAGCGAACTTCCGGCTGTGGAGATCGTGTTGGCGGCCAGGACCGCCGCGAAGGGCCGACGGTTCACGCGGCGCGCCGGTGCATGCGGGCGTGGACGTGCGCCGGCTGCATCAGCCGGATCCCGGCGGCCACCAGCGCCTCCCCGAGCCGGTTGCGCAGGGCGGGCAGGGTGGGCAGCGGGCGCGCTGCGGTCGCGGGCGCGGCCTGGTGGGCGAGGTGCCAGGCGGCGGCCTCGGCGGCGAGCTCGGTGGTGCGGGCGGCGTGGTTCAGGGCGTGGTCGAAGGCGTGCACGGCAGGACTCCTTCAGGGCATGGGTGAGCTCGGGTCGGCGCGGGAAGAACGGGTTGCGCGGGAGGGGCGGGTGGCGCGGGACGGGCAGGTGGCGCGGACTACGCGCGGTCGCGGCGCGGCAGCGTGTGCGTGTGGATGCGGACGGCCTCCGCCCCCTCGGCGGGCGGCAGGTCCCGGTAGCCGTTGATCAGGTCGTGGACCCGGTGCGTCAGCTCGTGGGCCTGCTCGGGGGTCAGCCGCAGCGTGAAGTCACTGATGCCCGAGGCGCGGCGCCATTCCTTGCTCCAGTGGACGGCGTCGCCGATCCAGGTGTTGACCTCCTGCGCGTGGATCGTGGCGATCTCGTGCAGGAAGGCGTCGGCGGCGCCGCGCGTCTCGGGGTCGTCGTCGTACATGAGCGTTTCGTCGAACTGGGTGCCGTCGTGGGCCGCCCGCCACCAGCGCTCGCGGCCCTTGCCGTGCTCGGGCGCGTCCTCGACGAACCCGTGCGAGGCGAGCTGGCGCAGGTGGTAGCTGGTGGCGCCGCTGGACTCGCCGAGCCGTTCGGCCAGCTGTGAGGCGGTGGCCGGCCCGTTCTGCCGCAGCGCGGACAGCATGCGGATGCGCAGCGGGTGGGCGAGGCCGCGCAGGGAGCGGGCGTCCAGGGTGCGGACGTTGGGTGCGGGGTTCCGGGTCTCTTCCTCGGGCATGCCTCAACAGTAGAGTTGCAAAGACTTCTGTGCAAGGGATTCTTTGCATAGAAGTCTTTGGAATTTCCGGGGGGTCGCGCGGCGCCTCACTCGTCCTCGTCCGCCGCCGCCTGCTCCACCAGCGGGATGATCCGCAACGGCACCGGGTTCTCCATGACGATCGCCGTCGAGGCCCGCACGATCCCCTCGAAGCCCACGACCCGGTCGATCACCCGCTGGAGGTCGGCGTTGGAGCGGGCCACGAGGCGGCACAACATGTCCCCGTGCCCCGTCGTCGTGTGCAGCTCCAGCACCTCCGGCACCCCGTCCAGGTGGGCCCGCACGTCGGCGCCCTGCCCCTGCTTGATCTCCAGGGTGGCGAAGGCCGTCACCGGGTAGCCCAGGGCCGTCGGGTCGACCTGCGGGCCGAAGCCGCGGATGACGCCCTTGGACTGGAGCCGGTCCAGCCGTGCCTGGACCGTGCCGCGCGCCACCCCGAGCCGCCGCGAGGCCTCCAGTACGCCGATCCGCGGCTCGCGGGCCAGCAGGACGATGAGCCGGCCGTCGAGTTCGTCGATTCCCATGGGGTTCCTCCCGGCGCGGCGGAGCCGCTCGTACCGCTGGTCATACTGCGCAGATCTTTCAGCCATCCTGCGGCTGCGCTGGGCAGGATGTACAGCCGAAATCGAAACTATTGCGCAGCTTGTGGAAGGGCGGGAATCTGCGGTCATGACTGAGACCCTCGACACCACCCCGGCCACCGCGCGTGAGGCAGACCCCTTCCCGGTGAAGGGCATGGACGCGGTCGTCTTCGCCGTCGGCAACGCCAAGCAGGCCGCGCACTACTACTCGACCGCCTTCGGCATGAAGCTCGTGGCCTACTCCGGACCGGAGAACGGCAGTCGCGAGACCGCCAGCTACGTCCTCACCAACGGCTCCGCGCGCTTCGTCCTGACCTCGGTCATCAAGCCCGCCACCGACCACGGCCGCTTCCTCGCCGAGCACGTCGCCGAGCACGGCGACGGGGTCATCGACCTCGCCATCGAGGTCCCGGACGTCCGCGCCGCCTACGAGTACGCCGTCGCGCAGGGCGCCCGCGGCCTGGACGAGCCGCACGAGGTCAAGGACGAGCACGGCACCGTCGTCCTCGCCGCGATCGCGACGTACGGGCAGACGCGCCACACGCTGGTCGAGCGCGGCGAGTACACCGGGCCCTACCTGCCGGGCTACGTGGCCGTCGAGCCGATGGTCGCCGCACCCGCCAAGCGGACCTTCCAGGCCATCGACCACTGCGTCGGCAACGTGGAACTCGGCCGCATGAACGAGTGGGTCGCCTTCTACAACAAGGTCATGGGCTTCACGAACATGAAGGAGTTCGTGGGCGACGACATCGCGACCGAGTACTCGGCGCTGATGTCCAAGGTGGTCGCGGACGGCACCAAGAAGGTCAAGTTCCCGATCAACGAGCCGGCGATCGCGAAGAAGAAGTCGCAGATCGACGAGTACCTGGAGTTCTACGGCGGCCCCGGCGTCCAGCACATCGCCCTCGCCTCGAACGACATCGTCGCGACCGTGCGCACCATGCGCGCGGCGGGCGTCCAGTTCCTGTCCGTCCCGGACAGCTACTACGACACCCTCGGCGAGTGGGTCGGCGACACCCGCGTGCCGATCGACGAGCTGCGCGAGCTGAAGATCCTGGCCGACCGCGACGAGGACGGCTACCTGCTGCAGATCTTCACCAAGCCGGTGCAGGACAAGCCGACCGTCTTCTTCGAGATCATCGAGCGCCACGGCTCGATGGGCTTCGGCAAGGGCAACTTCAAGGCGCTGTTCGAGGCCATCGAGCGCGAGCAGGACAAGCGCGGCAACCTGTAGCCGCCGCGCACCCGACGTCCGAGGGTCCCGCCCCCGGCCCCGCCCTCCGGCGGGGGCGGGGGCGACCCGCGTTCAGCGGCCCGAGGGGACGGGCTTCGGCGCCGCCGCCCCGGGGGCGGGCGCGTCGGGCTTCGCCGCCTCCGGCCGCGGAGCCGGCTGCTTCGGCTCGGCCTTGGCGTCCGGCTCCGCCTTCGCCTTCGGCTCGGCCTTCGGCTTCGACTCGGCCTTCGGCTTGGGCTTCGGGCGGGGCTTCGGCATCTCCGGGGCCACCCACGGCTTGCTCGGCTGCATGTTCTCCGGGCCGCCGGCGGCCTGCTGCCCGATCGCCGCCAGCGCCTCCTTCGCCAGCGGGCCCCGTACCGGGGAGAAGAGCGGGTTCGTCCGCAGCGTCTCCTGGAGGTGCCGGCGGGCCGCCTCGTCGTCGCCCAGACCGCGCTCGATCATCGCCCGGTGGTAGGAGAACTCCGCGTTGCGCAGCCCGAGCTCGGTGGCCTTCTTCGCGTACTCCAGCGCCGCCGCGTCCTCGCCCAGCCGGTGCAGCGCCCAGCCCAGCGCGTCCGCGACCTGCACGCTCTTGTGCCGCGACCACTCCGCCGACAACCGGCGCACCGCCGCCGACGGATCGCCGTGGTCCGCCTCGAACAGGCCGAGCACCAGCTCCTCGTTCACCCCGTTCGTCGTGCCCCGCGCCGCCAGCGCCGACAGGGACTCGTACGGCGCGCGCGCCTCCTCGTCCCGGCCCAGCGACTGCAGCAGCTCGCCCAGCTCCAGCGCCAGTCGCGGCTGCGGGGTGCGGCCCAGCGCCAGCCGGTAGTCCCGTACCGCCTCCCCCGAGCGGCCCAGCGCCGCCAGGGCGCGGGCCCGGCCGCCCAGCGCGTCCGACTGCGCCGGGTCCGTGCGCAGCGCCGCCTCGAACTGCCGCATCGCCTCCGCCGTCTCGCCCCGCTCCCAGGACATCTCCCCGAGCCGGTACAGGACGTACGCCTTCTCCGCGGGGGCCTTCGCCGCGCCCCCCGCGTGCTCCAGCGACACCACCGCGTCCTCGCGCCAGCCCCGGTCCCGGTACACCTGTGCGGCCCTCAGGTGGGACACCAGGCCCGGCCGGAGCTCCGTCAGCCGCTCCATGGCCTTCTCGGCGGCCTTGTAGTCGCCGAGGCCCGTGTACGCGTCCACCAGGACCGGGTACGCCGTCCAGCGCTTCGGCGCCTGCGCCCGGACCAGCTCGCCCCACTTCTTGCCCGTACCGAAGTCCCGCCGGGCGTTGGCCAGCGCCCCCATGCCCGTCATCGCGTCGAAGTTGCCCTTCTCGGCGGGCCGGACCTCCAGCGACCGCTTGAGGGCCTTCTCCGCCTTCGGGAACCAGCCGGGATCGGCCGTGCGCCGCGACTGCTCCAGGTACGCCGAACCGAGCACCGCCCAGGAGGCGTCGTCGTCGGGATGCCCGGCGACCCACTGCTCCCGGTCCGCCACCAGGGCCGTCAGGTCCACCGCCGCCGGCGGGGCGCCCATGCCGACCGCCGAGGCGGCCCGCTCGGTGGGCCCGGGCGGGCGGGCGTCGTCGGCCGTGCGGGCCGGGCGGATCAGTAGGGCGCCGGCGATCAGGACCACGGCGACCGCGGCCGCCACGACCGTCTTGCGGCCGGTGAAGGTCACGGGCGGCGCGGGCTGCTGCGATTCCTCGTCGATACGCTCCATGGGGTCACTGTGCGTCAATATGAAGAGCGCGCCGAGGTGCCCGAAGCCGGTCGCGGCCGTGTTCACACCGATGGCCCCGGGTGTCACGCTGGCCCCATGGCTGATGACCTCTCCGCACGGCTGCCCGCACCGCAGCCCGCCGCGCTGTCCGCCCCGCCGCCCGCACGGCCCGCCGCGCGCCTCCTCGCCCGCCTGGCCGAAGGGCTTCCTCCCGAAGCCCTCCTGACCGACCCTCAGGTGACCGTCTCCTACGCCGGCGACATGGCGAGCTTCTGCGCCGCCGGCACCCCGGCCGTCGTCGTCCTGCCCCGGACCGTCGAACAGGTCCAGCACGTCATGCGCACCGCCACCGAGCTCCGGGTCCCCGTCGTCCCGCAGGGCGCCCGTACGGGCCTGTCGGGAGGAGCCAACGCCGTCGACGGCTGCATCGTGCTGTCCCTCGTCAAGATGGACCGCATCCTGGAGATCTCCGCCGTCGACCGGATCGCCGTCGTCGAGCCCGGAGTGGTCAACGCCGTGCTCTCGCGGGCCGTCGCCGCGCAGGGCCTGTACTACCCGCCCGACCCCTCCAGCTGGGAGCAGTGCACCATCGGCGGCAACATCGGCACCGCCTCGGGCGGGCTGTGCTGCGTCAAGTACGGGGTCACCGCGGAGTACGTGATCGGCCTCGACGTGGTGCTGGCCGACGGGCGGCTGATGCGGACCGGGCGGCGCACGGCCAAGGGGGTCGCCGGATACGACCTGACCCGGCTGTTCGTGGGCTCCGAGGGCAGCCTCGGCATCGTGGTCCGGGCCGTCCTCACGCTGCGGCCCGCGCCGCCCCGGCAGTTGGCCCTGGCTGCCGAGTTCCCCTCCGTCGCCGCCGCCTGCGCGGCCGTGTGCGCCGTCATGGAGGCGGGGCTGGCGCCCTCGCTGCTGGAGCTGATGGACCGTACGACCGTCCGCGCCGTCAACGCGCTCGGGAGGATGGGGCTGCCCGAGAGCACCGAGGCCCTGCTGCTGGCCGCCTTCGACACCCCGGACGCCGCCGCCGGGCTCGACGCCGTCGCCGCCCTGTGCACGGCCGCCGGGGCCACCGCCGTCGTCCCCGCCGAGGACGAGGCGGAGTCCGAACTGCTGCTCCAGGCGCGGCGGATGTCCCTGACCGCGCTGGAGGCGCTGCGGCCCGCGACGATGATCGACGACGTGTGCGTCCCGCGCTCGCGGCTCGCCGAGATGCTCGACGGCACGGCCGCCATCGCCCGTACGCACGACCTGCTCATCGGCGTCTGCGCGCACGCCGGCGACGGGAACACCCACCCGGTCGTCTGCTTCGACCCCGCCGACGAGGACGAGGTGCGCCGGGCCCGCGAATCCTTCGACGAGATCATGGCGTTGGGTCTGGAGCTGGGCGGCACCATCACCGGCGAACACGGTGTGGGCGTCCTGAAGAAGGAGTGGTTGGCCCGCGAACTCGGCCCGGTGGGGCTGGAGATGCAGCGCGGCGTCAAGCGCGCCTTCGACCCGCTCGGCCTGTTGAACCCGGGCAAGCTGTTCTGACGTGACCCCCCGGGAGCGCCCCGGCATCCGTCCCCGCATCACGCCTCCCCGTCCGCCGACTCGTCCGAGGGCCACGGGTCCCGCAGCCACAGGTCGTCGGCCGGGGTCGGGGTGAGCAGCTCCGCCAGCGCCGCGTCCAGACCGAGCCGGTCGGCCTCGGTGCCCGGCGGGACCACGCGCAGGGTTCGTTCCAGCCAGGCGGAGACGGCACCGGCCGGGGCCTCCAGCAGGGCGTCGCCGTCGGGGGAGCTGAGGGCCATGCAGAGCACCGCCCGGTTGTCGATCTTCGTCGGCCAGACCCGGACGTCCCCGTGCCCGCACGGCCGGAACACCCCTTCGACGAGCAGCTCGCGGGCGAACGTCCAGTTGACCGGGGTGCTGGAGCCGGTGTGGAAGGTGATGTGCACCGCGAACGGGTCGTCGAGGAGGTACAGCAGTCGGGCGGGGACGGCGATGGCGCGCTCGGGGGACAGGACCAGCTTGAGTTCCAGCTCGCGTTCGATGACGGGTTGCTGCATGACGGCCTCGCTTCGGTGCGTTCGTGTCCGGGCGCGGGGCCGGACGGGGCCCCACACCCGCAGAGAGCGCGCGGGGGGCCGGTGATGACGCGGGTTCGGGGCACGAACCACGGATTGGCCGAAAACCTGTCGGCCGGCCGAAAGTCGACGGTCGGGGTCGGGCGGGCAGGTCCGGTGCCGGTGCGCGTCGGTGTGGGGGAGACGCATGCCGGTACGGGGCCGTCCCCGGGCGAATAAAGGGCCGAGGTTCGCCCGAAGGCTTGGAATCTCCCGTTACCGGACCTGTCGGGAGGGGGTTCTTGGCTATGGTCCTCCCCTGGGTCCTCCCCTGCACAAGCCTCAAGCCACGATCGGAGTTGGGGACATTGACGGCCTCCCCTGGTGACGGCGATCACGCTGCCCGCGAGGGCTACTACCCCGACCCGTCCATCCCCGGGTACGTCCGGTACTGGAACGGCGCGGCCTGGGTGCCCGGCACGAGCCGCCCCGCCGCCCCCGCGGACGAGACCGGGCCGGTGTTCCTCGACGAGACCTCCGTGACCGAGGCGCTCCCCGAACCGGAACGCGAACCCCGGCCCGCGGCGCAGGGCTGGCAGGTCGACCCCGCCCACCAGGCCGGCTTCGGCGGCCCCCGCGACGTACGCGTCTCCTGGGGCGACCCGGGCGAGCCCGAACCCGAACGCCGCCCCGCCGCCGGCATCTCCCTGGCCCGGGACACCGCCCGGGCCGCGGCGTCCGCCCCCGCGCAGGCCGCCGCCCCCGCTCCCGCCCCTGCCCCCGCCGCTACCGCCGCTGCCGCCGCCCGGCGGCTCCCCGCGCAGGCCGCCGCCGAGAGCGTGGGCATCCTGTCGGCCCGTCCGCCCGCCTGGCCCGACGCCCCCGGCGGCGGCGTGTCCGGCCTCACCTCGTCGTGGCCCGAGGCGACCCCCGCCCGCTCCGCGGCCCCGCAGCCAGCCCCGCCGGACGCGGGCCGCCCCGCCGCCGCCCAACGGGCCCCGGCCGCGCCCTGGGAGGCCGAGGTCCGTCCCGCCGCCCACCCGGCCCCGCCCGCCGCCCCCGCGCCCCGGCCCGGGACCGTCCCCCCGGCCGCGGCCCGGGACGCCGAGGTCCGCGGCGCCCGCCCGACCGGATCCCGTACCGAAGTCGCCGAGCCCGCGCCGCCCCGTACCCCGGTCGGTGAGGAGGCCCGGCCCCGCCCGGCCGTCCCCTGGGACGACGAGGGCCGCCGCGAGCCCGCGCCCCGGCGCCGCCCCACGCTCCCGGAGAACCCGCCGCGGCCGCCCGCGCCGGCCACGACCCGGGCCGTGTTCGAGCAGATGGCCGAGCGGGCCGTACGCCCGGCCGGGCTGGTCCGCCGCGCCCTGGCCCGCGCCCTGGACACCCTCGTCCTCGCCGCCGTCACGGCCGGGGCCGCCGCCCCGCTGGTGCCCCGGGTGACGGACCACCTCCAGGCCAAGGTCGACGCCGCCCGGGGGAGCGGGCACACCACCACCGTCTGGCTGCTCGACGCCACCACCGTCGGGTACGGGTGCCTCCTGCTGGCCGCCGTACTGCTCTTCGGGGTGTTCTACGAGGTGCTGCCGACCGCCCGCTGGGGCCGTACCCCGGGCAAGAAGCTGTTCGGCGTCCGCGTGCTGGCCGTCGCCACCCTGCGCCCGCCCTCCTTCGGCGCTGCCCTGCGCCGCTGGCTGGTCGGCGCCCTCCTCGGCGTGCCGGGGAGCCTGCGGTCCCTCTTCGACCGGACCCGCCGTCAGGCCTGGCACGACAGGGCGGCCGGCACCTACGTAGCGCGGTAGGCGCAGCCCCTACCCCGAACGGACGCGGTCCCGTTGCGGGTCGGGCGGGCCCGGGTTCGACTCGGGCCATGAGCACCGACCAGCCGCCGCCGGGCCAGCCGCCCGAGGACGACCCGTTCCTCAAGAAGCCCCAGGAACCGACGCCTCCGTCGGGTGGCTCGCCGTACGGCCCGCCGCCCTCCGGCGGGGGCGGGTACCCCCCGCCGCCCTCCGGTGGCAGCGGCGGGTACCCCCCGCCTCCGCCACCGCCCCCCGGTGGTCCGGGCGGCGGATACCCGCCCCCGCCGCCCCCGTACGGCGGCGGCGACCCGTACGGCGGTGGAGGCGGCTCCGGCATGCCCGACCCGCTCGCCGGGATGCCGCCGCTCGCGGACTTCGGCAAGCGGCTCGCGGCGCGCGTCATCGACGTGCTCATCGTCGGGGTTCCGCTCTACCTGATCCAGTTCGCGTTCAACGCGCGGCGGTACACCGTCAACACGAACCAGGGCGAGGACGCGACCGAGATCATCACCCGCTCGTACAGCGGTACCGGCCTGGTGTGGACGCTGATCTCGATCATCGCGTACGTCGGCTACGACTGGTGGTTCACGAAGAAGAACGGCCAGACCCTCGGCAAGAAGGCGCTGGGCCTGCGCACCGCGATGCTCAACGACGGCAGCGTGCCCCCCTCGAACGCCGCGCTCGGCCGGGCCGCGCTGCTGTGGATCCCGACCCTGGTCTGCTGCCTGTGCCTGTGGCCGCTCGCCCTGATCGTGTCGATGCTCATCGACAAGCCGTACAAGCAGGGCCTGCACGACAAGGTCGCCAAGACCGTGGTGGTCAGAGCGAACACCTGACCCGGTCGACGAACGGAACCGGTCGTCCCGTCGCGGGCGGCCGTCCCCCGGAAGGGGGGCGGCCGCCCGCACCCTTGTGTCCGGACCCGATGGCGGCCGGGTCCGGTGGCGCGGGGGTCAGTGGTGCACGGGGTGTTCCGCGTCGGCGCCGGCGGACCGGGTCGTCGTCGGGGAGGTTCCCTCGGCACCCTGACGGGCGGTCGGGGCGGCGTGCCGGCCGCGGCGGCGCGGCGCGGGCACCGTCAGCGCGACCAGGAGGCCGAGGGCGAGCGCGGCGGCGGAGATGACGGCCACCCCCAGGCCGGTGCTCGTCTGCGAGAGCAGGAGCATGGCGATCGTCGACACGATGACGGTGGCGGACCCGTAGGCGAGCTGTGCGGCAGTCGGTCGGGGCATGGCGTGTTCCGTCCTCGGAGCGGGGAGGGGGGCTCGGGCTCGACAGGTGCGCGTGTCAAGTGACTCCTTGACGGGATGCCCGAGCCGACCGACCGGTAAGCGTGGCCGAACCCCCGGTATCGGAGCACGGGGGGCGCACACGGCTCATCCTCCGGCCGATCCCCAGGGGTCCTCGAGCGGGGGAGCGGCGGGGGCCTTCGCCCCGGAAGGACCCGTAAGGCTGCGGAACGTCCGAATAGCGGAACTGACTGACCGCATAGTGCAGTTGTAAGGAACAAGTCAAGGTCTGTCTTTTCTTTCGACTCTCCGGTCAAATGTCGTCACTTGAGACGCGCGCCGCGCGGAACCCCCCGCTCCTATGGAGACGTTCCGACCTACGTTGCGGCCGCGGGAGGGGAACGACATCAAGTGACCAGTAACTCCGCAAGGAAGCGCGCGCTGCGTGCCGCCGCCGTCGGCGTGACGATGGCCGCGACCGCCGCTTCCGGCGCTTTCTTCACCACGGCCACCGCCGACTCCAGTTGGGGCGGCGCACCCGCGGCCGACCACCAGGACCCGACCGCTCCGTCCAAGGAGAAGGTCAAGCACGACCTCGAGGGTCCGTTCAGCAAGCAGCAGGCGCAGCAGCGCGAGGCGGCCCTTGACCAGGTGCTGTCGGGCAAGAAGGGCATCGAGCAGCGCGGTGCCTCCAAGGTCGTGAAGCTCGACGACAAGAAGTACGTCGAGCTCGGCCGCGAGAAGACCGACAAGATCTTCACGATCCTCGTCGAGTTCGGTGACCAGGTCGACAACACGACCATGCACGACCCGGACGGTCCGGACGGCCCGAAGCCGCCGGCCCCCAAGTACGGCGGCACCCCCGGTCCGCTGCACAACCAGATCGCCCAGCCGGACCGCGCGCAGGACAACAGCACCGCCTGGCGCAAGGACTTCAGCCGTTCCTACTTCCAGGATCTGTACTTCGGTACCGGCCAGGGCAAGAACTCGCTGAAGACCTACTACGAGAAGACCTCCTCGGGTCGCTACTCGGTCGAGGGCGAGGTCGCCGACTGGGTGAAGATCCCGTACAACGAGGCCCGCTACGGCTCGAACTACTGCGGCCAGACCAACTGCTCCAACGTGTGGGACACCGTCAAGGACGGCGTCCTGGCGTGGACCGAGGCGCAGAAGAAGGCCGGGAAGACCGACGCGCAGATCAAGGCGCAGCTGGCCCAGTACGACCAGTGGGACCGCTACGACTTCGACGGCGACGGCAACTTCAACGAGGCCGACGGCTACATCGACCACTTCCAGGTCGTCCACGCCGGTGAGGACGAGTCGGCCGGTGGCGGCGCACAGGGCACCAACGCCCTGTGGGCGCACCGCTGGTACGCCTACGGCACCAGCGCGGGCAAGACCGGCCCCGAGGGCAACAAGGCCGGTGGCACGCAGATCGGTGACACGGGCATCTGGGTCGGCGACTACACGATGCAGCCCGAGAACGGCGGCCTCGGCGTCTTCGCGCACGAGTACGGTCACGACCTCGGTCTCCCGGACCTCTACGACACCTCCGGTGGCGGCGAGAACGGCGTCGGCTTCTGGTCCCTGATGTCGGCGGGCTCCTGGCTCGGCACCGGCAAGGAGTCCATAGGCGACCTCCCGGGCGACATGACGGCCTGGGACAAGCTCCAGCTGGGCTGGCTGAACTTCGACCAGGCGAAGGCCGCGACGAAGTCCACCCACAAGCTGGGCGTCTCCGCGTACAACACCAAGGACAAGCAGGCGCTGGTCGTCGAGCTGCCGAAGAAGCAGGTCAAGACCGACATCGTCGCTCCCGCCGAGGGTTCCTCGCAGTGGTGGAGCAACATGGGTGACGACCTCAAGAACACCCTGACCCGCTCGGTCGACCTCACCGGGAAGACCTCCGCCGCCCTGTCCCTCAAGGGCTGGTGGGACATCGAGGCCGACTACGACTACCTCTACACCGAGGTGTCCACGGACGGCGGCGCCAACTGGACCGCCCTGGCCGGCACCGCCGACGGCGCGGCCCTCCCGGTCGACGCGGCCGGCAGCCCCTCGCTGACCGGTGTCTCGGGTGCCTGGAAGTCGCTCAACTTCCCGCTGGACGCCTACGCGGGCAAGAAGGTCGACCTCCGCTTCCGCTACCAGACGGACGGCGGCGCGGGCGGCAAGGGCTTCACGGCCGACGCCGTCACCCTGACCGCGGACGGCTCCCCGCTGTTCACCGACGGCGCCGAGAACGGCGACAACGGCTGGACGGGCAAGGGCTTCTCGCGGATCGGCGCCGGCTTCACCAAGGAGTACGCGCAGTACTACCTGGCCGAGAACCGTCGCTACGTGTCGTACGACCAGACCCTCAAGGTCGGCCCGTACAACTTCGGTCACGCCAACACGCGTCCCGACTGGGTCGAGCACTACCCGTACCAGGACGGCCTGCTGATCTGGCTCTGGGACACCTCCCAGAAGGACAACAACACCAGCCAGCACCCCGGCCAGGGCCTGATCCTTCCGATCGACGCCAACGCCAAGCCGATGAAGTGGTCGGACGGCACCCTGCTGCGGAACAAGATCCAGCCGTACGACGCCACCTTCAGCGCGTACTCGACGGACGCCTTCACCCTGCACAAGAACGGTGAGTCGCTCTTCCTGAAGCCGAAGCCGACCAACCTCGTCTTCGACGACCGCAAGGGCAAGTACTACTACGACGAGAACCCGACCGGCTCGGTGAAGGTCACTGACACCAACACCAAGATCAAGATCCTCAAGGAGTCCTACGAGGGCACCGAAATGACGATCGAGGTCGGACCCTCCAGCAAGTAATTCGGTAAAACCGCAGGTCAAAGCATGATCGGCCGTCGCCCTCTAGCGGGCGGCGGCCGATCGCGTTTAGATGCGTGGTGCGAGTTTCTTATTGACGGGGGAGATGAAAAGCATGCCCGGTGGAGGTTTCGTCAGATTGCCCGGCGGCAGTGTGGTGGTGGCCCTGACCCTGCCCAGGCCGTCCGGAGAAGGTGGAAATGTCCGCGTGCTGGTGCACGCCGCGAACCGGGCCCGCGCCCTGACCAGGCTGCGGAACCTCGGGATGCGGGCGGTCTACCTGCGCGGCAACACCCAGCCGCCGACCCCGGACGAGGTCACGGCCGTCCTGCACCACCCCGACGGCCTCCTGTGGCGCTGCGCCCCCGACCGCGCGGCGGAACTCTGGCACCCGATCCGCGCCCTGCTGGGCGGTACGTAGCCCCGCGCGGCCCCCGCCGGGCCTCAGGCGGCCCGGTCGCCGACGAGGGTGACCCCGGCGCCGCGGAGCTCCTCCAGGGCCTTGGCGGTGGTGTGGGGGGCCACGGCGGCCGTCAGGTCCAGCAGGACCCGGGTGGTGAAGCCGGCGCGGGCGGAGTCCAGGGCGGTGGCCCTGACGCAGTGGTCGGTGGCGATGCCGACGACGTCGACCTCGGTGACCTCCCGGTCGCGCAGCCACTGGGTGAGGGTCACGCCGTTCTCGTCGGCGCCCTCGAAGCCGCTGTAGGCGGCCTCGTAGGCGCCCTTGTCGAAGACGGCGGCGACGGCGCCCGAGGCGACGGCCGGCGCGAAGTTCGGGTGGAACCCGACGCCCTCGGTCCCGGCGACGCAGTGCACCGGCCAGGACGTCTCGTAGTCCGGGACGGCCGGCGGCCGGGCGAAGTGCGCGCCCGGGTCGACGTGGTGGTCGCGGGTGGCGACGACGTGCCGGTAGCCGGGCGTGCTCTGTCCGATGAGCTCGGTGATCGCGGCGGCGACGTCCGCCCCGCCCGGGACCGCGAGGCTGCCGCCCTCGCAGAAGTCGTTCTGTACGTCGACGACGATCAGTGCGCGGTGCATGTCGCGTGTCCTTCGGATCGGTGGGTGGGTGGTGCGGTGCGGCGGGGCCCCGCGGTGGCTCTTGCCCCACCCCGCCCCTCCCCGAACCCGGGGCCCGCGGCGGATCCGCCGGCCCCGGCCGCGCTCACACGTACTCGGTGGGGATGACCGCCTCGCCGCGCGAGAGCTGCGTCGCCGACAGCGGGAGCCGCCGGAGGGCCGCCGCGTGGCGCTCGCGCACCGTCTCCAGCGATTCCCGGGCCACGACCTCGCCGCCCTTGACCAGCTGGGTCAGCAGCTGGTGGCCGGCGAGGGCCGCGGGGACCGGGCCGGTCCCGATGACCTCGGCCTCGGCGACGCCGTCCGCGTCCGTCCGGCGGGCCGCCCACTTGCGGCCGCCGAGGGAGGTCTTGCCGCCCGAGGACTTCTTCGCGACGGGGACCAGCGGGGCCTTCGGGTCGTCGGAGGCGGCCCGCGCCACCAGCTTGTAGACCATCGAGCAGGTCGGGTGCCCGCTGCCGGTGACCAGCTGGGTGCCGACCCCGTACGCGTCCACCGGCGCCGCCGCCAGCGAGGCGATGGCGTACTCGTCCAGGTCGGAGGTGACCACGATCCGCGTCGAGGTCGCCCCCAGCTCGTCCAGCTGCTGGCGCACCCGGTGGGCGACGAGCAGCAGGTCCCCGGAGTCGATCCGGACCGCGCCGAGGTCGGTGCCGGCGACCTCCACGGCCGTGCGCACCGCCTCCGCGACGTCGTACGTGTCCACCAGCAGGGTCGTCCCGCGGCCCAGCGAGGCGACCTGCGCCGTGAAGGCGTCCCGCTCGCTGTCGTGGACCAGGGTGAAGGCGTGTGCGCTGGTGCCGACCGTCGGGATGCCGTACCGGAAGCCGGCCGCCAGGTCCGAGGTCGAGGTGAAGCCGCCGACGTACGCGGCCCGCGAGGCGGCGACGGCCGCCAGCTCGTGGGTGCGCCGGGCGCCCATCTCGATCAGCGGGCGTCCGCCCGCCGCCGAGGACATCCGGGAGGCGGCCGCCGCGATCGCCGAGTCGTGGTTGAGGATCGACAGGATCACCGTCTCCAGCAGCACGCACTCGGCGAAGCTGCCCTCGACGCGCAGGACCGGCGAGCCGGGGAAGTAGGTCTCGCCCTCGGGGTAGCCCCAGATGTCACCCGAGAAGCGGTACGAGGCCAGCCAGTCGAGCGTCCGCATGTCGACGACGGCCCGCTCCCGCAGGAACTCCAGCACCGCGCCGTCGAAGCGGAAGTTCTCCACGGCGTCGAGCACGCGCCCGGTCCCCGCCACCACTCCGTAGCGGCGCCCCTCGGGCAGCCGTCGGGTGAAGACCTCGAAGACCGAACGGCGGTCCGCCGTGCCGTTGGCCAGTGCGGCTTGCAGCATCGTGAGCTCGTAATGGTCCGTGAAGAGCGCTGTCGACGGCACGTCCACCGGCAGGCCCAGGTCCGCAGGGTTCATGTCACGGATGCTAGCGCACATCTCGTCAAAGTGACGAGATGTGGGGGCCCGTTTGTGCGACGGCCCCCCGGCAGTGGCAGCATGGGACAAGTGAGTGTTGCTCCCGTTGAGATCGAACGCACCGAATCGGCCCGAGAGACCTACGCGGTCCCCGAACCCGACGTCCCCTGGGTGACCCTGGTGCACAACGACCCGGTCAACCTCATGAGCTACGTGACGTACGTGTTCCAGGCGTACTTCGGCTACCCGAAGGACAAGGCGACCAAGCTGATGATGGACGTCCACCACAAGGGCAGGGCGGTCGTCTCCAGCGGCTCCCGCGAGGAGATGGAGCGCGACGTGCAGGCCATGCACGGCTACGGGCTCTGGGCGACCCTCTCGCAGGACCGCAACTGATGGGCGGCGTGTTCGAACCCTTGAAGGGTGGCCCCGGGGCCGCCGTCGCGCTGGACGAGATCGAGATCTCCATCCTGCGCTCCCTGGCGGTCCAGTTGCTGGAGCTGATCGGCCCCGGCGAGCCCGAACCCGCCGCGGACGCCGACCCGCTGGCCGTGCTGTTCGCCTCCGACGGCCCCAGCGAGCCCCCGTCCGACCCGGCCCTGGCCCGGCTCTTCCCCGACGCCTACGGGGGCCCCGGCGCGGGACCCCAGGATGACCCGGAGGAGCTGCGGGCCCGCTCCTCGGAGTTCCGCCGCTTCACCGAGAACGACCTGCGCACCCGCAAGCGGGAGGACGCGCTGGCCGTCGTGCGCAGCCTGGACGGGCTCACCCCCGCCGGCGACGGGGCGGCCGTGCTGGAGCTGACCGGCGATCTGCCGCAGCGCTGGCTCGGCGCCCTCAACGACCTGCGGCTGACGATCGCCGCGCGGCTGGACATCACCGAGGACGACGAGAGCGCCATCCTGTTCCGGCTGCCGGACGAGGACCCGCGCAAGCCGATGGTGATGGCCTACCTGTGGCTCGGCGGCCTCCAGGAGACGTTGATCGAAACGCTCATCCGATGACCTAAAAACAAGGCGCGTGTTCGCTCAGCGGACGCTCAAATCCGGATAACGATCAGATCACCGCCATGCGGTGATCTGATCCCCATCGGGGCCTATGCCCCGATTTTTTTATGCCTTCCGCCACATTTCCTCCCCTCGCGCCCCCATAAGCACGTGATAAATCTTCACGACTGCCGAAGGGACGCCACCCCTGTCCCCAGGCCTGCTTGAACCGGCTGACCGCCGGCGTGCAACTCCATCCGTATCCGGGGGGATCGAGGACCCGATCCGCAGCCGATGAGGCGCGGATCGGCGTGGAGAAAGGCGCACCAGACATGACCTCTGTGCAGGTCGAGCAGCACGACAGGACGCCCGGCGAGGGCGATCAGGGCGAGGGCGAGGGGTACCACCGCGCACTCGGCGCCCGCCAGATCCAGATGATCGCGATCGGCGGAGCCATCGGCACCGGCCTGTTCCTCGGGGCGGGCAAGGCGATCTCCAAGGCCGGACCGAGCCTGATCCTGGCCTACGCGATCGCGGGCCTGGTCATCTTCTTCATCATGCGGGCCCTGGGCGAACTGCTCATGTACCGCCCGGTGTCCGGTTCCTTCTCGGACTACGCCCGCGAGTTCCTGGGCCCGTTCTGGGGCTACGCCACAGGCTGGACGTACTGGCTCTTCTGGGTGGTCACCGGCATCACCGAGGTCACCGCCGCCGCCAAGTACATGTCGTACTGGACCGACGACAGCTTCCCGCAATGGGCGTACGCGCTGATCTTCACGGTCATCCTCTACGCCGCCAACCTGATCTCCGTGAAGCTCTTCGGCGAGCTGGAGTTCTGGTTCTCCATGGTCAAGGTCACCGCCATCGTCGGCATGATCCTGATCTGCGCCGGCATCCTCACCATCGGGTTCTCCGACGCCGCGGCGACCGCCTCCGTCTCCAACCTGTGGAACGACGGCGGCTTCTTCCCCAAGGGCATCGGCGGCACGCTGATGACCCTGCAGATCGTGATGTTCGCCTTCCTCGCGGTCGAGCTCGTCGGCGTCACCGCCGGCGAGTCCAAGGACCCCGAGAAGACCCTCCCCAAGGCCATCAACACCGTGCCGTGGCGCATCGCCGTCTTCTACGTCGGCGCGCTCATCATGATCCTCTCGGTCGTGCCGTGGACGCACTTCCAGCCGGGCGTCTCGCCCTTCGTCGCCGCCTTCGAGCGCATGGGCCTGGGCATCGGCGCCGCGATCGTCAACTTCGTCGTCCTGACGGCGGCCCTGTCCTCCTGCAACTCGGGCATGTACTCCACCGGCCGCATGCTGCGCGACCTCGCGCTCAACGGCCAGGGTCCGAAGTTCTTCACCAAACTGACGAAGAACGGCACCCCGCTGCTCGGCACCACCTTCTCCGCCGCGCTGATGCTGGTGGGCGTCTGGATCAACTACGTCGCCCCGGGCAAGGCCTTCGACTACGTCGTCTCCTTCGCCACCATCTCCGGCATGTGGGCCTGGATCATGATCCTGGTCTGCCAGATCCGCTACCGCGCCAAGGCCGACCGGGGCGAGCTGCCCCGGTCCACCTTCCGCGCCCCGGGCGCCCCCTGGACCAGCTGGTTCGCGCTGCTGTTCATCGGGATGGTCATCGTCATGATGGGCATCGACAAGGACTCCCGCGTCTCGCTGTACTGCGCCCCGCTGTGGGGTCTGATCCTCGGCGTGTCCTACCTGGTGCTGAAGTCCCGCAACCCGCGCGGCGCGGCCTTCAACAAGGTCTCCTGACCCCGCGGGGACCGGACCTTCCCGACCGCCGTCCCGGCCGGGACCCGTGTCCCCGCGGCGCTCCGTCCGACATTCGGGCCCTTCCGTACCACGCCTCGGTACGGGAGGGCCCGTCTGTCTATCCTGTCGCTCATGCTGACCCTCACCCAGGACCTGTACGACCGGATCGTCGAGCACGCCCGCAAGGACCACCCCGACGAGGCGTGCGGCGTCGTGGCCGGCCCGGCGGACACCGGGCGCCCCGAGCGGTTCATCCCGATGCTCAACGCGGCCCGCTCGCCCACGTTCTACGAGTTCGACTCGAAGGACCTCCTGAAGCTCTACCGGGAGCTGGACGACCGCGACGAGGAACCGGTGATCGTCTACCACTCGCACACCGCCACCGAGGCCTACCCCTCGCGCACCGACGTGACGTACGCGAACGAGCCCGGCGCCCACTACGTGCTCGTCTCCACGGCCGACCAGGACGGCCTCGGCGAGTTCCAGTTCCGCTCGTACCGGATCGTCGACGGCGTGATCACGGAGGAAGAAGTGCAGGTCGTGGCGGGCTACTGACCAGTATGTGAGCGGTTGCCGTCCACGATGCGGGATCACACTCCAAACGGGGGACCGGGAATCGTTAACATGACCGCATGGTTCCCCACGACGTGAGCATCGAGACGCCCGGCAGGCTGCTGCTCGTGGCGCGGCTGCACGTCGACCTGTGCCGCCTCGCCAGCGCCATCTGTCCTGCCGGCTGAGCGACCCAGCCCTCCCGCGCGGGGGCGCAAGAACCGCGCGCTTTCACGTTCTTACGGTTTAACGCCCTTCACGACACTGGAGCCTGCCATGGCCATCGAGGTCCGCATCCCCACCATCCTCCGCACCTACACCGACGGCGAGAAGGCCGTGAACGGCGAGGGCGCGACCCTGTCCGAGCTGTTCGCGGACCTGGAGACGCGGCACAAGGGCATCGAGGAGCGCATCGTCGACCAGGCCGCCGGTGGCCAGCTGCGCCGCTTCGTGAACGTCTACCTCAACGACGAGGACGTCCGCTTCCTCGACGGCATCTCCACCGCGCTCAAGGACGGCGACAGCGTCACCATCCTTCCGGCCGTGGCCGGCGGCTCGAAGTAATGCGCTACGACTCCCCGCTCGCGGCCGTCGGCAACACGCCGCTGGTCCGGCTGCCCCGGCTCTCGCCCTCCGCCGACGTGCGGATCTGGGCGAAGCTGGAGGACCGCAATCCGACCGGCTCGATCAAGGACCGCCCCGCGCTCCACATGGTCGAGCAGGCGGAGAAGGACGGCCGCCTGTTCCCCGGCTGCACCATCCTGGAGCCCACCTCCGGCAACACGGGCATCTCCCTGGCGATGGCCGCGAAGCTCAAGGGCTACCGGATCGTGTGCGTGATGCCGGAGAACACCTCGCAGGAGCGGCGCGACCTTCTCGCGATGTGGGGAGCCGAGATCGTCTCGTCGCCGGCGGCGGGCGGCTCGAACACGGCGGTCCGGGTGGCCAAGGAACTGGCCGTCGAGCACCCGGACTGGGTGATGCTCTACCAGTACGGCAACCCGGACAACGCCGGCGCCCACTACGCGACCACGGGCCCGGAGATCCTCGCCGACCTCCCGTCCATCACGCACTTCGTGGCGGGCCTGGGCACCACCGGCACCCTGATGGGCGTCGGCCGCTACCTGCGCGAGCACGTCGAGAACGTCAAGATCGTCGCGGCCGAGCCCCGGTACGACGACGTCGTCTACGGCCTGCGCAACCTCGACGAGGGCTTCGTCCCCGAGCTGTACGACGCCTCCGTGCTCACCACCCGCTTCTCGGTGGGCTCCGCGGACGCCGTCACCCGCACCCGGGACCTGCTGCGCGAGGAGGGCATCTTCGCGGGCGTCTCCACCGGCGCCGCCCTGCACGCGGCGATCGGTGTCGGCCGCAAGGCCGTCGCCGCGGGGGAGAGCGCCGACATCGTGTTCGTCGTCGCCGACGGAGGCTGGAAGTACCTGTCGACCGGCGTCTACACGGCGGCCACGACGGAGGAGGCCATCGAGGTCCTCCAAGGCCAGCTCTGGGCGTGAGCCGCACGCGCCCCCGACCCGCCACCGGCGGGGTCAGGGGGCGGCGGCCAGCAGTTCGGCGAGGACGGCGGCGTGGCTCGTCGCCGGATCCCGGACCGCGGTCAGCAGGGTGAGCGGGCCCGTCCGGGCCAGGTCCCGCAACCGATCCAGTTCCGCGACCGCGCCGGGTACGGCCAGCTCCGCCTCGTAGCGCTGTCGGAACTCCTCCGGGGAGCCGCCGGCGTGGAACCACTTGCGCAGGTCCGCCGACGGGGTCAGGGGCCGGGGCCACTCGTCGACCCCGGCCGCCGCCTTCGACAGCCCGCGCGGCCAGAGCCGGTCCACGAGGACCCGTACGCCGTCGGCCTCCGGCTCGGGGGCATCGTAGACGCGCCGCAACCGGATCACCCCGCACCACCTCCGAGCCCCTTGGCCTCGTCCCACACCGTCGGGTCCAGTGTTCCCAGCCGGGTGCGGAACTCCCACAACGACACCTCCGCCGGCCGGTCCGCCTCCAGGAAGCCGCCGCGACCCTGCCGGCCCACCACCCCGGGCGGCAACGGGATCACGCCGGGCCGACGGTCGTCGTACTTCCCGGTGATCCACGCGATCCGGGCCCGCTCCCGGTGCGGCCGCACGGCCAGGACCAGGCAGGACCTGCCGTCCACCAGACCCCACAGCTCGCCGACCCGCACCGGCGGGGGCGGCCCCGGCCCGTGCGGCGGCGGCCTCGGCGCCCCGCCGCGGGCACCCAGGACCCGCCGCGGCAGCAGCACCACCAGCGCCACGGCGACCACCGCCGCGAGCGCGGGCCACCAGGACGTGTCCATGCTCCGACCGTAGTCGCGCGCCGGGCGCCCGGCGCGGCAACGCCCGTACCCGCCGTCGCTCCCCCGGGTGACAGCGCAGGTGATTCCCCCCACAACGGCCTGCCGTGGAGGAGCGACCCGAGGTTTCGCGCCTTACGCTCGACCCACGCACGGCCCGCATTCCGTCCACGGACCGTCCACGGAGGTTCACGCTCCATGAAGCTCACCGTCGTCGGCTGCTCGGGGTCGTTCCCGTCCGCGGAATCGGCCTGTTCGAGCTACCTCGTCGAGGCCGACGGCTTCCGGCTGCTCCTCGACATGGGCAACGGCTCGCTCGGGGCGCTCCAGCGCCACTGCGGTCTCTACGACCTCGACGCGATCTTCCTGAGCCACCTGCACGCCGATCACTGCATCGACATGTGCGCGTACTTCGTCGCCCGCTACTACCGCCACGAGGGCGGCCGGTGCGGCACCATCCCCGTCTACGGCCCCGAGGGCACCGAGCAGCGCCTGACCACCGCCTACGAGGACGTCCCCGACGCGAGCTCGATGAGCGAGGTCTTCGACTTCCGGACGCTGAAGACGGCCGCCTTCGAGATCGGCCCGTTCACCGTGCGCACCGAGAAGGTCTGCCATCCGGTGGAGTCGTACGGGATCCGGATCGAGCACGGCGGTCGCTCGTTGGCGTACTCGGGCGACACCGGGGTCTGCCCGGAGCTCGGGGTACTGGCCGACGGCGTCGACCTCTTCCTGTGCGAGGCCTCCTTCACGCACGGCAAGGAGGACATCCCCGATCTTCACCTCAACGGCCGCGAGGCCGGGGAGTACGCGAGCGCGGGGCAGGTCGGCCGGCTCGTCCTGACCCACATCCCGCCGTGGACGGATGCCGGCCAGAACCTCGCCGACGCCCGATCGGTCTACGACGGCCGGGTCGACCTCGCGTACGCGGGCGCCGTCTACGAGCTCTGAGAGCGTCTGCGGGGAGCCCACGACCCGACGGGGCCGGTAGCGGCCGGCCCGCACACGAGTGGCCCCGCGCACGACGGAGCCCCCGCGCACGACGGAGCCCCCGCGCACGACGGAGCCCCCGCCCTCCCTTCCGGGAGAGCGGGGGCTCCGGTGCGTGGTACGGGCTGCTTACTTGGCCTCGGCCTTCTGCAGCTCGGCCAGCTCCTCGTCGGACTCGCGGCCCGGCGTCGGGAGGTTGAACTTGGTGATCGCGAAGCGGAAGACGAAGTAGTAGACCGCCGCGAAGCACAGGCCGACGCCCGCCAGCATCCACGGCTTCTCCGCGATGCCGAGGTTCAGCAGGAAGTCGACGAGGCCGGCGGAGAAGCCGAAGCCGTCCCGCATGCCCAGGGCCCAGGTGAGGGCGAGGGAGACACCGGTCAGCACCGCGTGGATCGCGTACAGCACCGGGGCGATGAACATGAAGGTGAACTCGATCGGCTCGGTCACACCGGTGACGAAGGAGGTGAGCGCGAGGGAGAACATCATGCCGCCGACGACCTTGCGGCGCTCGGGGCGGGCGCAGTGGACGATCGCGAGGCAGGCCGCCGGGAGGGCGAACATCATGATCGGGAAGAAGCCGGTCATGAACTGTCCGGCGGTCGGGTCACCGGCGAGGAAGCGACCGATGTCGCCGTGGACGGCGCCGGTCGGGGTGTCGAAGGAGCCGGCCTGGAACCACGGGAAGGAGTTCAGCAGGTGGTGCATGCCGATCGGGATCAGCGCGCGGTTGGCGACACCGAAGATGCCCGCGCCGACGGCGCCCGAACCGGTCAGCCACTCACCG
Organism: Streptomyces sp. NPDC001568; assembly: GCF_042893755.1. Taxonomy (NCBI): domain Bacteria; kingdom Bacillati; phylum Actinomycetota; class Actinomycetes; order Kitasatosporales; family Streptomycetaceae; genus Streptomyces; species Streptomyces sp. NPDC001568. Next base: position 111,885 of record NZ_JBIAVF010000014.1, read on the forward strand.
AAGTTGTGCAGGCCCGTGCCGAGCACCGGCCAGATCAGACCGAAGACGATGCCGGTGACGAGGCCCGCGAGGGCGGAGAGGATCGGGACGAGGCGGCGGCCACCGAAGAAGCCCGCCCAGTCCGGCAGCTTGGTCCGGTAGAACTTCTGGTAGAGCAGCGCGGTGATGACACCCATCACGACGCCGCCGAGCACACCCGCGTTGACCGGGGCGTCGACGTTGACGATCTTCCCGCCGACGACCTTGGCGACCTGGGGCAGGTTGCTGTCGGTGAAGGTGGCGAGGACCGCCTTGAAGACGAGGTAGCCGGTGACCGCGGCGAGGGCGGTCGAGCCGTCCGACTTCTTCGCGAAGCCGATCGCGATGCCGACGGCGAACAGCAGCGCCATGTTGTCGAGGATCGCGCCACCACCGGCGGCCATGTAACCGGCGATCTTGAGGATGAACGTCGGGAAGACGTCCTTGTCGCCGAGCATGTCGTCCGCGCCCAGGCGGAGCAGGAGCGCGCCGGCGGGCAGCACGGCAACGGGGAGCATGAGGCTCCGGCCGATGCGCTGCATGACGGCCATCACGCCAGCGCCCTTCTTCTTTTCCGCAGCGGCGGTGGCTGTGGACATGGACTTCCTCCAGTGGACAAGGCGCTGCCAGGGCGGGAAAAAGGGGTTGGCGACGTCTCGGAAAGGGGGACCGCGGGGGCCGGAACGAGCCACGCGTGGTCTACACCAATAGGTGGTGTAGACCAGTTGTAACACGGTGAGGGTTAGATAAGGAACCTTCAATTTCCAGTGGCGTACGCCACACTCGCCCCGAGCGGGTCCGCTATCCGGAACCGCGGACTTCCGGACATGGCGAAGGCCCCCGGATCCTGGGATCCGAGGGCCTCCACCGGCCGGGCCGAAGGGCCCCGCGCGGCCGGCCGCGCCTTCATAACGGCTTGGCTACGCCTTGGTGTTGTCCGCCTGCATGGCCGCGATCTCCTCGTCCGACTCCCGTCCGGGGGTCGGGATGTCGAACTTGGTGATCGCGAAGCGGAAGACGGCGTAGTAGACGGCGGCGAAGCACAGGCCGATCGGAATGATCATCCAGGGCTTGGTCGCCAGGCTCCAGTTGATGACGTAGTCGATCAGGCCGGCCGAGAAGCTGAAGCCGTCGTGCACGCCCAGGGCCCAGGTCACCGCCATGGACACGCCCGTCAGGACCGCGTGGATCGCGTACAGCGCCGGCGCCACGAAGAGGAAGGAGTACTCCAACGGTTCCGTGATGCCCGTGACGAACGAGGTCAGACCGACCGACAGCATCAGGCCGCCGACCTCCTTGCGGCGCAGCGGCTTCGCGCAGTGGGTGATGGCCAGGGCGGCGGCCGGCAGGGCGAACATCATGATGGGGAAGAACCCGGACAGGAACTGGCCCGCGTTCGGGTCGCCGTTCAGGAACATCGGGATGTCACCGTGGACGACCTGTCCGTCCGACGTGGTGAAGCTGCCGAACTGGAACCACACCGGCACGTTCAGGAACTGGTGCAGGCCGATCACCAGCAGCGCGCGGTTCGCGAGGCCGAAGATGCCGGCGCCCCAGGATCCGAGCCCCACCAGCCAATCGGAGAAGCTCTCCAGCGCGCCGCCGATCGGCGGCCAGATCCACAGGCACAGCACGGCGAACGCGATCGCGACGAAGGTCATGATGATCGGCACGAGCCGGCGCCCGTTGAAGAAGCCCAGCCAGTCGACCAGCTTCACCCGGTGGTAGCGCTGCCAGAACCAGGCGGCCAGCAAGCCCATGATGATGCCGCCGAACACCCCGGGGTTCTGGAAGCTGTACTCGGCGAAGGTGTCGTCCGGCCCCAGGCAGCCGCCCCCGATGTCCTTCGTCCCCTCGGGGCAGCCGTCGGGGAAGACGCGCAGCACGCTGCGGTAGACGAGGAAGCCCACGACCGCGGCGAGGGCGGTGGAGCCGTCCGCCTTCTTGGCCATGCCGATCGCGACGCCGACGCAGAAGAGGAGGGGGAGTCCGAGGTCGGCGTTGAGGAGGGCGCCGCCCGCGCTCGCCATCACCTTGGCGACGTCGGTCCAGCCGAGGCCGTCCTTGCCGAAGACGTCGTTCTGGCCGAGCCGGTTCAGGATGCCCGCCGCGGGGAGGACGGCGATCGGGAGCTGGAGGCTCCGTCCCATCTTCTGCAGGCCCTGGAACAAGCCGTTCCACCACTTCGGCTGTGGCGCCGTCGCGGCACTGCTCGTGCTCATCGCGTCCTCCCTGAACCGGCCCGTTTTTGGCAGTCGCAACACTTGCGGCACACTGGTGTAGACCAGTTGGTGGGCAGGCTGCTGCTGATGGTCATCATTCGGCAGCTGCGGGGCACGCGCCCGTGTAGATGGGCCAACCGTGAGTTACCGTGACGAAGCGGACGACGCTGGTTACGGCCGCCGAGACTCGTTCTTCGAACCACTCAGGGAGAAACACATGGCCACCAAGGCTGAGAAGATCGTCGCCGGGCTCGGCGGCATCGACAACATCGAAGAGGTCGAGGGCTGCATCACCCGCCTCCGCACCGAGGTCAAGGACCCGGCCCTGGTCGACGAGGTCGCCCTGAAGGCCGCCGGCGCCCATGGCGTCGTCAAGATGGGCACCGCGATCCAGGTCGTCATCGGCACCGACGCCGACCCGATCGCCGCGGACATCGAAGACATGATGTGAGCTGAGCCCACCCGGCTCCGCGTCCGCCCCCGCCGCATCGTGGCGGGGGCGGACGCGTGCGAGGGCCCCGTCCGGATCGATTCGGGCGGGGCCCTTCCACATCCCCGTACCGACTAGGCTCACAGCCATGTCTCGCATCGACGGCCGCACGCCCGAACAGCTCCGCCCGGTCACCATCGAACGCGGATGGAGCAAGCACGCCGAGGGCTCCGTCCTCATCTCCTTCGGTGACACCAAGGTGTTCTGCACCGCCTCGTTCACCGAAGGCGTCCCGCGCTGGCGCAAGGGCAGCGGCGAGGGCTGGGTGACCTCCGAGTACTCGATGCTGCCGCGCTCCACCAACACCCGCGGCGACCGCGAATCCGTCCGCGGCAAGATCGGCGGCCGCACCCACGAGATCTCCCGCCTCATCGGCCGTTCGCTGCGCGCGGTCATCGACTACAAGGCCCTCGGCGAGAACACCATCGTCCTGGACTGCGACGTCCTCCAGGCCGACGGCGGCACCCGCACCGCCGCCATCACCGGGGCCTACGTCGCGCTCGCCGACGCCGTCGCCTGGGGCCAGAAGAAGAAGCTGATCAAGGCCGGGCGCAAGCCGCTCACCGGCACCGTCGCCGCCGTCAGCGTCGGCATCGTCGACGGCGTGCCCCTCCTCGACCTCTGCTACGAGGAGGACGTCCGCGCCGAGACCGACATGAACGTCGTCTGCACCGGCGACGGTCGCTTCGTCGAGGTCCAGGGCACCGCCGAGGGCGAGCCCTTCGACCGCAAGGAGCTCAACGCGCTCCTCGACCTCGCCACCGGCGGCTGCGCCGACCTGGAGGCCCTCCAACTGGGCGCGCTGGAGCTGCAGGCTCCGTAGTCCGCGCAGAACCACCGGGCGCGCAACCGCGTCCGAGCAAGTACGGGCGCACGGTGTCACAGCCGTGCGCCCGTCCATGTATCCGAGTTGTGGGGGGACCCCTAAATGAAGCCGAAGTTCCGCATCGCCGCCGTGGCGCTGGCCGCCGCGCTCACCGTCCCGGCCCTGACCTCCTGCGACGCGATATCTACGGCGATGGACTGCGCCAACACGGCGGTGGCCATCGCCGACAGCGCCAACGACCTCCAGCAGGCCGTCTCGCAGGCCGGCAACAGCCCGCAGGAGGCCCAGAACGCGCTGAACTCGATCGACGCGAGCCTGAAGAAGATCGGCGACCAGACGGACAACGCCGACCTGGGCAAGGCCATCGACTCGATGACCACGGCCGTGCAGAACGTCCGCACCTCCCTGGAGGGCGGCAACGTCAATCCGGACATCAAGCCGGTCGCCGACGCCGCCTCGGAGATCTCCAAGGTCTGCACCCCGGGCTGAGCCGTCCGGCGGCCCGGAATAATGAGGGCATGACCTCGACGCCCAGCCGCCTGATCCTGGCCACCCGCAACGCGGGCAAAGTCACCGAACTCCGCGCCATCCTGTCCGACGCCGGCCTGCCGCACGAGCTGGTCGGCGCGGACGCGTACCCCGACATCCCGGACGTCAAGGAGACCGGCGTCACCTTCGCCGAGAACGCCCTCCTCAAGGCCCACGCCCTCGCCCGGGCCACCGGCCTACCGGCCGTCGCGGACGACTCCGGCCTGTGCGTCGACGTCCTGAACGGCGCCCCCGGCATCTTCTCCGCCCGCTGGGCCGGCTCCCACGGCGACGACAAGGCCAACCTCGACCTGCTGCTCGCCCAGCTCGGCGACATCGCCGACGAGCACCGCGGAGCCCACTTCTTCTGCGCGGCGGCCCTGGCCCTGCCGGACGGCACCGAACGCGTCGTCGAGGGTCGCCTCCTGGGCACCCTGCGACACGCACCCGAGGGCGGCGGCGGCTTCGGCTACGACCCGATCCTCCAGCCCCTGGGCGAGTCGCGGACCTGCGCGGAACTGACGGCGGCGGAGAAGAACGCCATCTCCCACCGCGGCCTGGCCTTCCGCGCCCTGGTCCCGGTGATCAGGGAGCTGCTGGGCTGACGCGACGCAAAACACCCGCCGCCAGTGGATCACGGGCGGCGGGTGTTCATCCTTGGTACGCCCGGTCGGACTCGAACCGACAACACATGGCACCTAAAGCCATTCTCTCTAGCCGCTTGGAGTACGGGCGCTCGCGCTCCCGCCACTCTACTGGGTGGGCCGCGCCCGTTTGCGGTCGCGGCACCAGGTCCTGGTGACGGCATGGCAGTTGGGGCAGCGCAGTCGCAGATCGTCCCGGCGGTCGTCGCTCGAGTCGCCGTTGACGTGATCGACCTCCGATGAACGGAGCAGCCCGCACCGGTTGGGTGCGGGCCGCTGCGTCGAAGGGGTGGGGCGGGTCAGATGCCCAGGTCCTTGATGATCTTCGCTACGTGGCCGGTCGCCTTCACGTTGTAGAAGGCGTGCGCGACCTTGCCCTCCTCGTCCACGACCACCGTGGAACGGATGACCCCGGTCACCGTCTTGCCGTACAGCTTCTTCTCGCCGAAGGCGCCGTAGGCCGTCAGGGTCTCCTTCTCCGGGTCCCCGACCAGGGTCACCTTCAGGTTCTCCTGCTCGCGGAACTTGGCGAGCTTCTCCGGCTTGTCGGGGGAGACGCCGATGACGTCGTACCCGGCGGTGGCCAGGGCGTCCAGGTTGTCGGTGAAGTCGCAGGCCTGCTTGGTGCAGCCCGGCGTCAGGGCCGCGGGGTAGAAGTACACGATCACCTTGCGGCCCTTGTGGTCGGCCAGCGAGACCTCGTTGCCGTCCGCGTCGGGCAGGGTGAAGGCGGGGGCGGTGTCGCCCGGCTGGAGTCGCTCGCTCATCTCAACAGTCTCCTCGGGAGGGGATCGGTACGTCATGAGCCTAAGCTGACGGAGCTGACAGACTGTCCACGACGGATCACGCCACAGACGACACAACGACGGAGGCAGCGCGGTGCCGGAAGCCAGGACCCCCGCTCAGATCGAGGCGGACATCGTCCGCCGCCGCGAGCAGCTCGCCGAGACCCTCGACGAGATCGGCGTGCGCATGCACCCGAAGACGATCGTCGGGGACGCGAAGGCGAGGGTCGCCTCGACGGTCGACCAGACCGCCGGACGGGCCTTCGTCGCCGTCAACCGGCTTGTCACCGACGTCAAGGACGGCCTGCGCCACGAGGACGGGGCGCCGCGCATCGAGCGCATCGTGCCCGTGGCGCTGCTCGCCGTCGGTGTGGTCGGGCTCCTCGTGGTGTCGGCGCGCCGCAAGCGGTGAGCACCCACCGGCGGACGGGGCGGAGCGGGGCAGGTAGGTTCGGGGCGTGAGCGAGAACACCACCCACGACAAGCTGCCCATCCGCATGCTGCACGACCGCGTGCTCGTGAAGTCCGACCTGCCCGAGGGCGAGCGCCGCTCCGGCGGCGGGATCCTGATCCCGGCGACGGCGGCCGTGGGCAAGCGGCTCTCCTGGGCCGAGGTGGTCGCCGTCGGACAGAACGTACGGAGCGTGGAGCCGGGCGACCGGGTGCTGTACGACCCGGAGGACCGGGCCGAGGTCGAGGTGCGCGGGGCGACGTACGTCCTGATGCGCGAGCGGGACCTGCACGCGGTGGCCGCCGAGCGGCTGGAGGGGTCGAAGGACTCCACCGGGCTCTACCTCTGATCCGGCATCCCTGATCCGGTATCCCTGATCCGGGATCCGGTGGGCCCGTACCGGGCCTCCGTCGGATCCCGAGTTTCACCCTGTCGGACCCTGGGGCCGGTGGCCGAGGTCACCGGCCCTTCGTGCTGCCCCTTTGCTACGGTGGAGGGGAACCCCCGACGAGACGCGCCGTACCGGGTTGCAGGACGCAAAGACGACGCACCCCCGTTTCCGTCTCGTCCCGGAGGTGCCTGTCATGGCCTGGGTTCTTCTTCTCATCGCCGGTCTGCTCGAAGTCGGCTGGTCGATCGGCATGAAATTCACCGAGGGCTTCACCCGGCTGTGGCCGTCCGTGTTCACCGGTGCCGGGATCGTCGCCAGCATGGTCCTGCTGTCCTACGCCGCCAAGACGCTGCCCATCGGCACCGCGTACGGCGTCTGGGTCGGCATCGGCGCGGCCGGGGCCGCGGTGCTCGGCATGGCGGTGCTCGGGGAACCCGTCACCGCCGCCCGGATCTTCTTCATCTGCCTGCTGCTGGTCGCGGTGGTCGGGCTGAAGGCCACCTCCGGCCACTGAGCCGGACCGGTGTCGTACGGGGCCGGCCGGGCCCGTCCCGTACGGGCCCGGCCGGGTCTCATTCGAGGTAGTCCGCCGGGGGCCGGCGGCCGAAGGCGCCGCCCTGGGTGTCGCCGCCGGTGTTCTGGCCGCCGTTGGTTTGGCCTCCGTCCGTCTGGCCGCCGTCGGTCTGACCTCCGTCGGTTTGGCCCCCGTTGGTTTGGCCGCCGTCCGTCTGGCCGCCGTTGGTTTGGCCCCCGTCGGTCCGGCCTCCGTCGGTCTGTCCGCCCTGCGTCTGACCGCCCTGGTTCCGGCCGCCGTCCGCCCGGCCGCCATCGGTCTGGCCGCCCTGGTTGCGGCCCCCGTCGGTCCGGCCGCCGTCCGTCTGCCCGCCGTCGGTGCGACCGCCGTCCGTCCGGCCGCCCGTCGGCGGGGTGTCCGGGTCCGGGGGGAAGCCGTCCGGCGGCTGCGTGACGTCCGGCTGCTGCGGCCGCGAGGCGCCCCGCTGGAGTTCGAGGTCGAAGTCCACGGGGTCCGAGGCCTCCAGCGCCGTCTTCGTGTAGGCCGCCCAGATCCGCGCCGGATAGCCGCCGCCTCCGATGCGCCGCTCGCCGAGCGCCCCGTAGAGGGACTGGAGGGTGCCCGTGTCCGGGTCCTGGCCCATCATCGACACCACCGTGACCAGGTCGGGGGTGTACGCCGCGAACCAGGCCGAGCGGTCCAGTTCGGCCGTGCCCGTCTTGCCCGCCGCCGGCCGGCCCGCCGCCAGGGCGGCCGTACCGGTGCCGTTGTCGACGACGCTGACCAGCATGGACGTCGTCGTGTCGGCGGCCTCGCGGCTGACGGCCTGCTCCGGGGTGCGGTCGGGGAGCCCGACGGTGTCCCCGTCCTTGGTGATCTTCTCCAGGAAGGTGTACGGGGTGCGCCGGCCGTGGTCGGCGAGGGTCGCGTACGCCTGCGTCATGTCCAGGACGCTCGCCTGCATGGTGCCCAGGGCGATGGCCGGGCCCGCGTCGAAGTTCGGGGTGCTCTTCGGGATGCCCAGGGCGATCGCCGTCTGCTTGACCTTCTCCCCGCCGACGTCCACGGCCATCTGCGCGTACACCGTGTTGACCGACAGGTCGGTCGCCGTGTTGACGGTGATGTTCCCGTACGAGACCTGCCCCTCGTTCTCGGGGGCGAAGCGGATCCGGCCGCCGACCACCGGGCGCTTGTTGTCGCCGTTGTAGACCGTGTTCGGGGTGATGCGCCGGCCGTCCTGGGTGCGGGAGTCGTTCTCCACGGCGGCGGCGAAGACGAACGGCTTGAAGGTGGAGGCCACCTGGTAGTCGTGCCGGGTCGCGTTGTTGACGTACTGCTTCGTGTAGTCGATGCCGCCGTACAGGGCCACGACCTTGCCGGTGGCCGGATCGATGGAGGCCCCGCCCGCCCGCACCAGCCGGTCCGCCGGGCGGGCGGCCGGGTCGAGGTCGTCCACCATCTCGGTCCGCACGGCGTCGACGAACGCCGCCTGACGGCGCTTGTCGATCGTCGTGGTGATCCGGTAGCCGCCCTCCGCGAGGGTCTTGTCGTCGAGGATCCCGCGCTCGGTGATGTAGTCCTTGACGGCCTCCACCAGGTACCCGCGCTGGCCTGACAGGCCGGACGCCGGACGGATCCTGCCGGGCTCGGGGAACCGCGCCGCGGCCCGCTCCGCCGGGTCCATCCACTCCTTCTTCACCATGCCGTCGAGCACGTAGTTCCAGCGGGCGACGGCCCGGTCCCGACTGCGGGGGTGCGCGACGACGTCGAAGGCGCTGGGGGAGTTGAGCAGGGTCGCCAGGTAGGCGCCCTCGGCGGTGGTCAGCCGGTTGACGTCCTTGCCGTAGTAGGCCTGGGCGGCGGCCTGGATCCCGTAGGCGTTGCGGCCGAAGTAGCTGGTGTTCAGGTAGCCCTCCAGGATGTAGTCCTTCGACTTCTCCCGACCGAGCTTGATCGCGATGAAGAACTCCTTGACCTTCCGGTTCACCGTCTGTTCCTGGCCCAGGTAGTAGTTCTTGACGTACTGCTGGGTGATCGTCGAGCCGGACTGCTTGCCCTTCCCGGTGACGGTGTTCCAGGCGGCGCGGACCATCGCTTTGGGATCCACCGCCCGCTCGGAGTGGAAGTCCCGGTCCTCGGCCGCCAGTACGGCCTCCTGGACCGTCAGCGGCACTTGTGAGAGCGGCACGTTGACCCGGTTGACCTCGCCGTCACGGGCCAGCTGCGACCCGTCCGCGTACAGGTACACGTTGGACTGCGCGGTGGCGGCCGCGTTCGCCGGCGGGATGTCCACCAGCAGGTACCCGGCCACCAAGGCGCCGCCCAACAGCAGCCCGATCAGCACGAGGGAGCCCAGCAGCATCCGCCAGGTCGGCAGGGCGCGCCGCCAACCGGTGCGCCGACGACCGCCCTTGCCTGTGGCCCGTCCGCCGGCGCCGGCCTCGCGGGGAGCCCGTTCGACGGCGGGCTCCGTCGGCTTGCCCCCGGGGGTGTCCGGATCGCGAGGCGTCCAGCCCGGTGGTGGTGACTGGTCGCTCATCGCCGGGACTCCTCGGGGCTGTGCGAAATATCCACATCCGTACCTCATGGTGTCTACCCGATGGCCGGTGCATCCGCGCCGGACGGGCATAAATCGGTCGCGTGGCTCGCCCCTCCGCACTAAGCTCGCGCGCTTTGGCCGACGTAGGAACGATGGGGAAAACGGAGGGGATACGGTGCGTCAGAGAGCGCTGCTCTACGGGGCCGTCGCGGCGGGCGGCTTCCGGCGCTACGCGGCCTACGGAACGGCGACGGCCGCGGGGGTGTTCACCAACACCGTGTTCGGATTCATCGTCGCCTACACGTACGTCGCGCTGTGGGACGAACGGCCGGGCCTCGGCGGCTACGACCAGGCGCAGGCCCTCACCTTCGTCTGGGTGAGCCAGTCCGTGCTCGCTGCCGCGGCGCTCATCGGGGGCGGCTTCCAGGAGGAGCTCCAGGAACGGGTCCGCACGGGGGACATCGCCGTCGACCTGTACCGGCCGGCGGACCTCCAACTGTGGTGGCTCGCCTCCGACCTCGGGAGGGCCGCCTTCCAACTGCTGGGGCGCGGGGTGGTGCCGCTCATCGCCGGCGCCCTCGCCTTCCCGCTGGCGCTGCCCGTTGATCCGGTGCGCTGGCTGCTGTTCCTGGTGTCCCTCACGCTCGGGCTGACCGTCAGCTTCGCGGTGCGCTACCTGCTCGGGCTGGCCGCGTTCTGGCTGCTGGACGGCACCGGGATCAACCTGATGGCCACCGTGGTGACCATCTTCTTCTCCGGGATGGTGCTGCCCCTGACGGTGTTCCCCGGCGCGTTCGGGGACGTGGCGCGGGCCCTGCCCTGGGCGGCGATGCTCCAGGTCCCGCTCGACGTCCTGCTCGGCACGCACTCCGGGGCCGGCGGAGCGGCAGGGGCGCTGGGCTTCCAGGCCGGATGGGCGCTGGTCCTGCTGGGCGCGGGCCGGCTGATGCAGGCGGCGGCGACGCGGAAGGTGGTGGTCCAGGGTGGCTGAGGCAACGGGCGTCGTCGAGGACGGTCCCGGCACGGACGCGGGCGCGGGTGGGCCCGTGGGGTTCGACGGGCCGGTCCGCAACCGCGCGTGGGAGGGGCTGCGCGGCTACGGGCTGATCGTCACGATGTGGATCCGCTCGACCATGACGTACCGGACGTCGTTCTTCCTCGCGACCTTCGGGAACGCGACGATCACCCTGCTCGACTTCGCGGGCATCGCCATCATGTTCTCGCACGTGGACGTGCTCGGCGGGTTCACGCTCCCCGAGATCGCCCTGCTCTACGGATCCTGCTCGGCCTCTCTGGGCCTGGCCGACCTGCTCCTCGGCAACACGGACCGGATCGGGTCCCGGATCCGCGACGGCTCGCTCGACACCATGCTGGTGCGGCCGGTCCCGGTGCTCGCGCAGGTCGCGGCCGACCGGTTCGCCCTGCGCCGCCTCGGTCGGATCGTGCAGGGCCTCGGCGTGCTGGCCTGGGGGGTCTCGGCGCTGGACGTGGACTGGACGGTCGGGAAGGTCCTGCTGGTCCCCGTGATGATCCTGGCCGGGGCGGGGATCTTCGGGGCCGTGATGGTGGCCGGGGCCGCCTTCCAGTTCGCCGCCGGGGACGCGGCGGAGGTGCAGAACTCCTTCACGTACGGCGGCTGCACGATGCTCCAGTACCCGCCGACGGTCTTCGCGAAGGACCTGCTGCGCGGGGTCACCTTCATCGTCCCGCTCGCCTTCGTCAACTGGCTGCCCGCCCTGTACGTCCTGGGCCGGCCCGACCCGCTCGGTCTGCCGCAATGGGTGGCGTTCACGAGCCCGCTGGTGGCCTTCCTGGTGTTCCTGCCCGCGTCGCTGGCCTGGCGCGCGGGTGTCCGTTCGTACCGCAGCACGGGGAGTTGAGGGCTGATGGCAGAAGCACTGATCGCTTTGGACGGCGTCGAGAAGGTCTTCGACGTACGCCGCCGGGTGAACTGGGTCAGACGGGAGAAACGGCAGGTCAGGGCCGTTGACGGGATCAGCTTCGAGGTCGCGCGGGGCGAGATGGTCGGCTACATCGGGCCCAACGGCGCCGGCAAGTCCACCACCATCAAGATGCTGACCGGCATCCTCACCCCCAGCGGCGGCCGGCTGCGCGTCGCCGGCATCGACCCCGCGCGGGAGCGGATGCGCCTCGCACACCGGATCGGGGTGGTGTTCGGGCAGCGCACCACGCTGTGGTGGGACCTGCCGCTGAAGGACTCGTACGGGCTGATGCGCCGGATGTACCGGATCCCGGCGGCCCGGTACGCGGAGAACCTGGAGCGGTGCGTCGACCGGCTGGACCTCGGCGAACTGCTCGACGTGCCGGTACGCCAGCTCTCGCTGGGGCAGCGGATGCGCGGCGACATCGCGGCGGCGCTGCTGCACGATCCGGAGGTGCTCTACCTCGACGAGCCGACGATCGGCCTCGACGTGGTCAGCAAGGCGAAGGTGCGGGGCTTCCTGCGGCAGCTCAACGAGGAACTCGGCACCACGGTCCTGCTCACGACCCACGACCTCCAGGACATCGAGCAGCTCTGCGAGCGGGTGATGGTCATCGACCACGGCCGCCTCATGTACGACGGCGCGCTCGGCGGGCTGCACGAGGCGGGGCCCGAAGGGGCGGGCGAGCGGACCCTCGTGGTCGACCTGGAGGCGGAGATCGCGCCGATCGAGGTAGCGGGTGCGCGGGTGGTCAAGGTGGACGGCCCCCGACAGTGGCTGGCCTTCCCCGCACGGGCCTCGGCGGCGCCGCTGGTGGCCGAGGTGGCGGCCCGCTACCCGCTCCTGGACCTGTCGGTGCGGGAGCCCGACATCGAGGACGTGATCGCGCGGATGTACGCGGGTCGGGGTTGAGTCAGGGTCCCGTCTCGGGGTCGATCCCGGGGAGAGGGGCCGGGGCGGGCCATTCAACTGGTGCGGATCTCTGCATAGTGTGGTCCACATGAGTGACGAGCGGCCCGAGAAGTCCTTGCCCGAGAAGGCTCCGGTACCGGAGACGGCGTCGCCGGAACGGCCGTCCCTGGAGAAGGCGTCGCCGGACCGGGCGCCGTTGCCGGAGCTGAGGGCGTCCGACGCCGATCGGGACCGGGTGGTGGAGCGCCTGCGGGACGCCGTCGCCGAGGGCCGGCTCGACATGGAGGAGTTCGAGGAGCGCCTGGAGGCGGTCTACGCCTCCAGGACGTACGCCGAACTCGCCCCCCTGACCCGCGACCTTCCGCAGGTGCCCGGCGAGTCCCCCCTGGGCGTCGCCGCGCCCGCCGCCCCGGCCCGGGGCGGCGAGGCGCGGTCCTCCTGGCAGTCCCGCATCGGGGGCCGGGGCACTTCGGCCACGGCCGTCGCCGTGATGTCGGGGTTCCAGCGCAAGGGGCACTGGACGGTGCCCGCCCGCTTCAACGCGGTGGCCTTCTGGGGCGGCGGCGAGATCGACCTCCGCGACGCCGACTTCGCCGAACGCGAGGTCGTGATCACCTGTGTCGCCGTGATGGGCGGCATCGAGATCACGGTCCCGCCGGGCGTCGAGGTCGACGTACGGGGCATCGGGATCATGGGCGGCTTCGACCAGGGCGCGGCCTCGTCCCGGCCGGAACCCGGAGCGCCGCGCGTGATCGTCAACGGCCTCGCCTTCTGGGGCGGCGTCGGCATCAAGGTCAAGGCGCCGAAGGGCTCGAAGCCGCTGGACGGCGGGAAACGGCGCAAGGAGCTGTAGGGCCGGGCACGGGGTACGGGCGCGGGTACGGGGTACGCGGCCACGGGACCGGACGGGTCCCCGGGGGCGCCCGGCGCACCCGAACGGCGCGCCGGGAACTCCCCGGGCCTCTCGGGAGTCGGATGCTATGCAGACAAAACCGGCCACCGGGGGAAGGCAGGAGCCCGTGAAAGACGTGGACAGCGACACGAGGGCGCGCACCGCGCCGCCCCCGCCGACCCGGAGCGCGTTCGTGTTCAACGCGGCGGACGAGGAGCGGCGGCGCGGCGTCCGCCGGATGAAGACCACCGCGACGGGCCTGCTGGTCCTGGTCGCGGTGGTCTACGTACTGGCGAAGTACGCCCAGCACGCCTGGGGCGCGGGCGGTTGGGCCGGGTACGTGGCGGCGGCGGCCGAGGCCGGCATGGTCGGCGCCCTCGCGGACTGGTTCGCGGTCACCGCGCTCTTCCGCAGGCCGCTCGGCCTGCCGATCCCGCACACCGCGATCATCCCGACCAAGAAGGACCAGCTGGGCGTCTCGCTCGGGGAGTTCGTCGGCGAGAACTTCCTCTCCTCCGACGTCGTGCGCGCCCGGCTGGGCGCCCTCGGCATCGGCGGCCGTCTCGGCTCCTGGCTGGCGGAACCCGAACACGCCGACCGGGTCACCGCCGAGCTCGCCACCGCGCTGCGCGGGGCGCTGACCGTCCTGCGCGACTCCGACGTCCAGGCCGTCGTCGGCGAAGCCATCACCCGGCGCGCCGAGCACGCCGAGATCGCGCCGGGCCTCGGCAAGACCCTGGAGAAGGTCGTCGTGGACGGCGGCCACCGCAGGGCCGTCGACCTGATCTGCGCGAAGGCCCACGACTGGCTCGTGACGCACGGGGACTCGGTGATGGACGCCGTCCAGGGCGGCGCCCCCGGCTGGACGCCCCGCTTCGTCGACCGGAAGATCGGCGACCGCGTCTACAAGGAGCTGCTCCGCTTCGTCACCGAGATGCGGGACATGCCGGAGCACCCGGCGCGCGGGGCCGTCGACCGTTTCCTGACCGACTTCGCCGCCGACCTCCAGTCGGACACGCAGACGCGGGCGCGCGTCGAACGGCTGAAGTCCGAGATCCTCGCCCGGGGCGAGGTCCAGGACGTGATCGCCTCCGCGTGGACCGCGATCCGCTCGATGATCCTCTCGGCGGCGGAGGACGAGCAGAGCGAGCTGCGGCTCCGCGTCCGCGCCTCATTGATGTCGCTCGGCGCGCGCCTGGCCACCGACGGCCGGCTCCAGGCGAAGGTGGAGGGCTGGATCGAGGGCGCCGTCGTGTACGTGGTCACGACCTACCGCACCGAGATCACCTCGCTGATCACGGACACGGTGGCGAGCTGGGACGCGGAACACACCTCCCGCAAGATCGAGGCCCACATCGGGCGCGACCTCCAGTTCATCCGCATCAACGGCACGGTGGTCGGCGCGCTGGCCGGCCTGGTGATCTACACGGTGTCGCGGGCGTTCGGGGCGTGACCCGGGGCGTGGCGGGGGCGCTGCTTTCGGGGGACGGCCCGACCGGGCGTCGGGCCGTCCGCTCCGGGTCAGGCGCGGTCGGCCACCGCCCAGGTCGTGGCGGCCACGACGCCGGCCGCGCCGATGACGGCCGGCCACGCCCCGACCTTCTTGGCCAGCGGGTGCGACCCGGCGAAGCCGGCGACGTACAGGGCGCCCAGTCCGGCCGCCACCGGGGCGCCGCCGCGCCGGTGCCACTCGCGTCCGGCCACGAGGCCGGCGGCGCCGAGCACGACACCGCCCAGCGGCCGCTTCTTGGTCCAGCGGGCGACGGCGTAGCCGCCGACCAGGCCTGCGGCCGCCACCACGGAACTCGGTACCCGCGCCATGTCGAACTCCCTCGTCTTTTTCGGGTTGCTGATGCTGATCTGCTGTTGCGCTGCCGCTGCCGCTGCCGCTGCCGCTGCTGCGCGGCCGGTCGCACAGGGCTGTGGTCCGATGGTCCGACAGTCCGATGAACCGTCCACGAGGCTAACGCGGCCGCCTGGAGAACCGCTGGGCGCCCACCGCGCCGAGGACGAGCACGGACCCGCCGATCACGGCGTGCGGCACCGCGTCCTGCACGGCCCGGGGCAGCACCGCCACGACGCCGAGGACGAGCAGGAAGGCGAGCGCGAATCCGCCCGTCACGCGCAGCAGTCTGTCCACGGGCTGCTCAACGCCCCGGCCGGGCACGCGACACGGAGATCACGGAGGCGATTTGTCGCACACTCTCCGTTTCTGCGGAGCGGCCTGGGAGGGAACCCGGAAGGCGTAGATTCGGTCTTCCAGGGGGAAACCCGCTCAACCCACCACCAGGAGTCGACGCCTTGATCTCTTACGGACGAGCCGTCCTCGACCTCGCGGACGAGCTGGTCGACGCCTATGCGGAGGTGTTCTCCCGGCCGCCGTGGAACGAAGGTGAAGAAACCATTCGCCAGTTCTCGACCCGGCTTCAGACGGATGTCCGGCGGGCGGGGTTCCGTACGGCCTTCGCCCAGTCCGCGACCGGCATCGACGGCTTCGCGACCGGCTGGCTGACCCCGGCCCCCTTCCCGAAGAACCGCGCGTACCCGCAGGTCGCCGCACAGCTCGGCGCGGCCCGGGTCCGGGAACTGCTCGTCGGGGCCCTGGAGATCGACGAACTGGCCGTACGCGGCTACGCGCGCGGCCACGGCACCGGCCGGACCCTGCTCACCGAGATCACCGCCGACGCCCCCGAGGGGCGGGCGTGGCTCCTGACCTCACGCCTGGCCACGGACACGGTCGCCACGTACCGCCGGCTGGGCTGGCGCGAGGTCCCGGCGCTGCCGGGCACCGAGACGGGCGTGATCGTCTTCCTCTCCCCGACCCACCCGCACCACCCCAACCCCTGACCCGGCCCCCTTCGGCGCCCCCTCGGGCCCGGGGGTAGGACCGACGCACTCGGTACGGGCGATCCGGGCCGCGGGCCGGTCCGGTGATCCGGCCGGTCCGGTGATCCGGTTCGTCGGGCCTGCCCGGTCGTGCGGTCCGTCCGGTCGTGCGGTCCGTCCGTTCGGTCCGAGGTGGGGCCCACCCCCCCCGGCCCGGCCGCCGTTTCCGGCCGGGGCGCGCGGGGGCGCGCGTGCCGGGTCGTTGGCGCTCGTCCCGCGCCCGGTAGCGGCCGGGCGGGCGGTACACCCGGCCCGGGGTGGGGCATACCCGGGCCATGATCACAGCGCAGTGGAATCCCGCCGGTCCGACGCCCGGACCCGGTGACGACCCCGTCCGGAAGCCCCCGACCGGGCAGGCCGCCGTTCCGGAGCCGGCCGGGAGCCGGGCCGTCGTCGCGAAGCCCCCGACCGGGCCGCCGGCCGTCGGGCCGCCCACCGCCCGGCCCGGACCCGACCGGCCCGGCACCGCCCGGCCGCCCACCGCGCGGGCCTCCGGTCGTTCCGGCGCCGTGTCGGCTCGGCGGCAGCACGGGCTCGCCACCCGGCACCAGCTCACCACCGCGGGGGTGCCCGGCGGCACGATCGCCTCCCGTACCCGCCCCGGCGGGCCCTGGCAACGGCTGTTGCCGCGCGTCTACCTCCTCCAGACCGGCCCCCCCGACCCCCGACGGCGCGCGCTGGCCGCCGTCCTCTACGCGGCCGAGCCCACCGCCGACCCGCTCTCCGGCGACACGGCCGTCCTCACCGGCGGCGCCGCCCTCGCCCTCCTCGGCATCCGCGACACCCCGACCACCCCGGCCGACGTCCTGATCCGCGCCCCGCGCCGACTCGCCCCCGCCCCCGGGGTCCGGACCCGGGCCACGTCCCGCTGGCCGGGCACGATGACCGTGTCCGGGGTACCCACGGCCCGACCGGTACGCGCCGCCGCCGACTTCGCCGCTCGTACGGAACCGGGCGCGCCCCCCGACCGGATCCGCTCCGTCCTCGCCCAGGTCGTCCAGGCCGGCTGGTGCCACCCGCACGACCTGCACGCCGAACTGCGCGCCTCCCGCCTCCTGGCCCGCCCCGCGGTCCGCGCCGCCGCCGCCGAACTGCTGGCCGGGGTCCGCTCGGTCGCCGAGGCGCGGGCCCGCGACACCCTCGAGGCCACCGACCTCCCGACCCCCCTCTGGAACGCCCGCCTCCACACCTCGGACGGTGCCTTCCTGGCCAGCCCGGACGCCTACTGGCCCGATGAGGGCGTGGCTCTGGAGGTGGATTCGGCGGAGTACCACTACACCCGTGACGCCTGGCAGGCCACGCTGCGCCGCCGCCTGCGCCTGGAGTCCCACGGCATCCTGGTGGTCAGCGCGACCCCGGCGATGCTCCGCGACACCCCGACGGAGGTCCTGGCCGCCCTGCGCGCCTTCCTCGACCTCGCGAGGTCACGCCCGACCCCGCCCAGGGCCTTGGCCCGCGGCCACCAACAGCTCACCCTCTTCCGGACCAAGGGGTAGGTCGCCCCTCAGGTCGCCCCCCCGCGCGGCAGGTCAACCCGCCTTCGGCGCGGGCCCGTTCCCGTCGGAGGCGGGTCGCGCGCGGTCCTCGGGGGGCCGGTGCGCGGGCCGTTGGGGCGTCGCCGCGGACCGGGTCGCGATGACCTGCGCCGCCACCGCCTCGGCCCGTTCGTGCTCCCAGAACCGGAGCACCGTCCAACCGGCCGACGTCAGCTGCTCGTTCGTCTCGCGGTCCCGCGCCATGTTGCGTTCGAGCTTCTCGCGCCACCACTCGGCGTTGGCCTTCGGCCGCGTCGCGTGCTGCGGGCAGCCGTGCCAGAAGCAGCCGTCCAGGAAGACGGCGACCTTCGCCCCGGGGAAGGCGATGTCGATGCTGCGGCGCGGCATCCCCGGCACCTTCACCTGGAGCCGGTAGCGCAGTCCCGCCGCGTGGAGCAGCTTGCGGACCGCCATCTCGGGCGAGGTGTTCCGTACGGACTGCCGACTCATCCGGGCGGACACGGCGGCGGAGGAGGGCTCGACGGGAATCATCGCGGTTCCTCCCCGCTCGCCGGTGGTCATGGGGGCGTGGGCCGCCCCCTGAAGCCGATGGTACGGAACGGCGCCGACAGCGCCGTCGGGTACGGACGGCCCGACCGGCCCCCTCCGCGAACGGAGGGGGTTGCCGGCGCCGGCGGGGTCAGGACTGCCCGTGGCACTCCGCGTAGGGCTTGCCCGAGGCGCACCAGCAGGGGGCCGTGGCACCGGGAGGCCAGGAGGTGGCCTTGCCGCGGGCGGCGAGGGTGGTGGCGTACTCGGCCAGCAGGGAGGGGGAGGCCGGGGAGGTCTTCTCCGAGGCGGCGAAGGCCTCGTACGAGGGGACGCTGCCGGTGACGATGCCGAGGTTGGTGGTGCCCGACGCGGCGAGGGCGCGCAGGGAGGCCTCGATGGCGGTCAGGTGCGTCGCGTGGGAGGAGTACTCCGCGGCGAGGGTCGGGTACGAGGTGAGGAGCTCGGCGAGTTCGCGCTGGGGCCAGTGCAGGATCGCGACCGGGAAGGGGCGGGAGAGGGCGGCGCGGCGGTCGCCCAGTTCGGCCCGCAGGCGGGCGATCTCGGCGCGGAGTTCGGCCGGGTCGTCGGAGCCGAGGGCCCAGATGCGCTTCGGGTCGTGGAGTTCGTCGAGGGGGATCGGGCCGACGTGACGGGTGTCGGCGACCATGTCCCATTCGTCGTGCGGGAGCCCGAGCAGGCGACGGACCCGGTGGCGGCCCGTGAGGAGGGCGGTGGTGGCCGGGGTGAGGGGGGTGTCCTCCGAGGTCAGCAGGGTCGCGGCCTCGGTGAAGCAGTCGTGCGAGGCTTCCAGCTCGTCGTGGGCTTCGAGGGTTTCCGCGATCACCTCCCAGGGGGCCGGGTCCGCGGGGGCGGCGGTCCGGATGCCGGAGATCAGGGCGCGGGCCTCGGCCTCGTGACCGTACTCCCACAGGTTCGCGGCCTGCAGGGCCTTGATCAGGTGCGGGTCGGCGGGCGAGGCGGAGAGGAGTTGGTCGTAGAGGGCGCTCGCCCGGTCCCGTGCGTCGGCCAGTTCGAGGTGGGCGGCGGCCTGGAGGAGCAACGGCTCCTGGTCCTCGGGGTATCGGGTCGCCGTGCGGATGAGGCGCTCGGCTTCGGCAATGTGCTCTGCAGGCGTGTCGGGGCGCATGGTTCACACCGTACTGCCGCTGGTCAGTTGAGGGGGGAGGACTTAAGGTGCGGCCCGTGCGGGATCACATACGTGTGGTGGTGCAGGGGAGCGGCCGGCGCGGGCGCGGGGCCCGTCTCGCACGGCTGTTGTGGGTGGCCGCGGAGGCGGTCACCACGTTGGGCGTGGTGGTGGCGTTGCTGGTGGTGCACCAGGTGTGGTGGACGAACCGGCAGGCCGCGACCGCCGCGCAGGAGCAGGTCCAGGCGCTGGAGCGGGCCTGGGAGGGGGACGGCGCGGGGGCGGTCGCGGAGACGGGGGCGGGGGACACCGGTGTTCCCGACGGGCCCGCGGGGGACGCGCCGGGGGACGGCTCGTCGCCCGCCGCGGAGGGCACCGGGTCCCCGAGCGGGACCGCGCCGGTGTCCCCGTCCGCGGGGCCGGCGGCGGGCGCTCCCGCCGCGCCGCGACCGAAGCCCGCGCCGGCGCCCGCGCGGGACGAGGCGTACGCCGTGCTGCGCGTTCCGCGCCTCGGCCTCTCCGTTCCCGTCGCGCAGGGGATCGACAAGCGGGCCGTGCTGGACAAGGGGTACGTCGGCCAGTACCCGGGGACCGCGCGGCCGGGCGAGCGGGGCAACTTCGCGCTGGCGGGCCACCGCAACACGCACGGGGAGCCGTTCCGGTACGTCAACAGGCTGCGTCCCGGGGACGAGTTGCACGTCGACGTGCGCGGCCGGCGCTACACGTACGTGGTCGGCCAGGTGCTGAACGAGACCACCGAGCGGGACATCGGGGTGATCGCACCGGTGCCGCGCAGCGCGGTGCGGCCCGAGTACGGGTACAGCCGGCCGGACGCGTACATCACGCTCACCACCTGCACGCCCGAGTACAGCTCCAAGTACCGCCTGGTGGTGTGGGGGACGCTCAAGTCGGCCTAGGCTGGGCCGGGTGCGTCCGAAATGGGTGAAGCGTCCGCAGTTGCTGTGGCTGGGGGTGCCCTTCGTGCTTTTCCTCGGGGTGCTGCCGGTGGTGAACCGGATCGAGCCGCGGCCGGGCGGGGTGCCGTTCCTGTTCGTGTGGCTCCTCGGGGCGACCCTCGTGACGCCGCTCGCCGTGTGGCTCGCCCGGCGCGGGGACCGGCGTGACGCGGCCCGGCGCGGGGCCGGTCGCGGCGAGGAGGGGGCGTGAGCGGGGCCGTCGTCGCGACGTCCGTCTTCGCGGCGTTCATGGTGGCCACCGTCGCGCTCGGCCTGCTCGCGGCCCGGGGCCGGGGCGGCGGCGGGGGAGGCCTCGCCGAGTGGTCGGTGGGCGGGCGCTCGCTGGGGACCGTCTTCATCTGGGTCCTGATGGCGGGCGAGGGCTACACCAGCTTCAGCTACCTCGGGGCCGCCGGCTGGGGCTACAACTACGGCGCCCCGGTGCTGTACGTCGTCGCGTACATGTCCTGCGGCTACGCGCTCGGGTACGTGGTCGGCCCCGTGCTCTGGGACTACGCGCGCCGGCACGGGCTCGTCGGGATCAGCGACATGGTGGCCCACCGCTACGGGCGCCCCTGGCTCGGGGCGGCCGTGGCCGTCCTCGCCACGGTGTTCCTGCTGCCCTACATCCAGTTGCAGATCACGGGCATGGGCGTCGTGGTCACGACGGTGACCTACGGGGCGGTGTCGCCGAACGGGGCCTACTTCCTGGCCTTCGCCGTCACCACCGGCTTCGTCGTCGTCAGCGGACTGCGCGGGAGCGCGTGGGTGTCGGTGCTCAAGGACGTGATGGTGATCGGGACGTTGGGGTTCCTCGCCGTGTACGTGCCGTTCCACTACTTCGGCGGCTACGGGGAGCTCTTCGACCGGCTCGTGGCCGAGAAGCCGACCTGGCTGACCCTGCCGGGGCACGGCGGGGGCGCGAGCGGTGGCGGCCGGGGGGAGCTCGGGGTCGGGTGGTTCGTCAGCACCTCCCTGCTGAACGCCCTGACCGTGGTCGTCTTCCCGACCACCGTGGCGGGGTACCTCGGCGCGCGCAGCGCCGACACCCTGCGACGCAATGCCGTGCTGCTGCCCGCCTACAACGTGTTGCTGTTCGTACCGATGCTGCTCGGCATGGCCGCGCTGTTCGTGGTGCCGGGACTGACGGGCGCCGGGTCGAACCTGGCGCTGTTCGAGCTGGTCGTCGACTCGCTGCCGGCGTGGGCGGTGGGGGTGATCGGGGTGGCCGCGGCACTGTCGTCGATCGTGCCGATGGCCGTGTTCATGCTGGTCATCGGCACGATGTGGGGGCGCAGCGTGCTGTCGCTCGTGCCCCGGTGGAGCGCGGGGGAGCGGCAGGTGCTCGCCTCCCGGGTCGTGGTCGTGGCCGCCGGGTCGATCGCGCTGGTGATGACGTACGTCGCCCCCAACACCCTGGTGCGGCTCTCGCTCGTCTCGTACGAGGGCATGGCGCAACTGCTGCCGATGCTGCTGCTGGGGCTGGTGTGGCGCGGGTTGACGGTGGCGGGGGCGGTGAGCGGGTTGTCCGTGGGGGTGGCGGTGGTCTGCGGACTGGTCTTCACCGGGCACGACCCGGTGTGGGGCGTGAACGCGGGGATGGTCGCGCTGCTCCTGAACCTGGCGGTGACGCTCGGGGTGTCCTGGTCGGCGGCTGGACGCCGGGGAGCCGCCGGCGCGGACGGGGACGGTCGGCCCGACGCGGAGGTACTGGCCCGGGACCCGCTGGAGGACCGCGATCCGTCAGGAGGTCCCCCTCCCCTTGTCGGTGGGCCCGGTTAGTATCGATCGCGAGAACCCGACCCGTGCGCTCGTACGGGGGTTCGTGGAGGAAGGGAGGGTCGTCATGCCGGGCACGAAGCGCGCTGCCGTGCGTCCCTCACCGCTGTCCTTCCTCATCACCTCGCGGGGCACCCGGCTGCTCGCCGCCCTGCTCGTGCTGCTCGGCGGGTTCCTCGGCCTGATGGCAGGGGAGAACGGCCTGGCCACCGCCGTGGTCGCGCTGGCGGCCGTCGTCGCCGTGGGCGCCGCCGCCCTGGCCGCGTGCCTCGTGCGGTCCGTGCCGCCGCACCGCATACGCACCGCGATCCGTGATCGCGAGCAGCGCACGGCGTTCCTGCCGCAGCGCGATCCCGATGCCTCGGGCCGGTCCCGGCCCAGGGCGCCCGGACGTCTCCTTCCGACGGCCGCGTAGGGGCGCGCAGCACCTTCCGCCTTCTGCTTCCGCCGACCGGTCACGGTCGGGCCGATCACTGTCGTCGCCCCTCGCGGGTCGTCACGCCGAAATGCACCTTCTTCGACGTTCGACGAATCCCCTCGGAGGGCCCGCGTGTCCGTTTTCACTGATCTTGTTGCCCAGCTGGGCCGGCTCCTGGAGCCGGTGCTGGCCGAGTCCGCGACCGCTGCCGCGATCGTGCTGTTCACCGTGCTCGTACGGCTCGCCCTGCATCCCCTGAGCCGTGCCGCGTTCCGCGGGGCCACGCCCGCGGCCGGCTGCCTGCCCGCGTTGCTCCAGCTGCCGGTGTTCTTCGTCATGTACCAGGCGTTCTCCTCCTCGCGGGTCGGGGGAGAGGCCAACGAGCTGCTGGGCCACCGGCTGTTCTCCGCGCCCCTCGGCTCCCGCCTGACCGACGCGCTGGCGCAGGGCGGCCCGTTCGGGGCGCAGGGCCTGGTGTTCCTCGGTCTGTTCGCGGCGATCGCGGTGGTGGCGGCCTGGAGCGCGGTACGGGGACGGCGCGCCGCCGCGGCGGCGCCCGCGCTTCCCGTCCCGACGCCGGGCCCCCGCGGAATCAAGGCCGGGGCGCCGGCGAAGCCCGCCGTGGAACTGAGCGCCGAGCAGCAGGCGGCGATGCGGAAGCTGGGCGGCGTCCTGCCCCTGCTGTCCTTCGGGACGCTGGTCACGGCTGCCGTGGTGCCGCTCGCCGCCGGGCTGTACCTGCTGACCACCACCGCCTGGTCGGTCGCGGAGCGGGCCTGGCTCCAGCACCGCAAGGACCGTGCGGCGGCGGTCGCCGGCGAGGGCGGCGCGCCGGCCGCGGTCGGTGCGGCGGCGGACGGTAGGCGGTAGGGGTCGTTCCAGTCCGTGAACAGGGTCTTGCGGATTGGGCGGCCATCTTGGAGGATCAACCAATCCTCCGATGGCCGCAACCCATCGGCCGGCCCCGGCATGCCCCGGGCCGACCACCCACGACCACGGGAGAATGCCCATGAAGCTGCTGCGTGTCGGACCCGTCGGGTCGGAGCGCCCCGCGCTGCTCGACCAGGACGGCACACTGCGTGACCTGTCCGGCCTGATCACGGATGTGGACGGCGACCTGCTGGCCGACGACTCCGCGCTGTCCCGGGTACGGGACGCCGTGGCGGCGGGCGAGCTTCCGGCCCTCGACGCGGAGGGGCTGCGCGTCGGCTCCCCGGTCGGCCGGATCGGCAAGATCGTGGGCATCGGGCTGAACTACCACGGCCACGCGGCCGAGGTCGGAGCCGAGGCGCCGCCGGAGCCGATCGTCTTCCTGAAGGCCCCGGACACCGTGGTCGGCCCGGACGACACCGTGCTGATCCCGCGCGGCAGCGTGAAGACCGACTGGGAGGCCGAGCTCGGCGTCGTCATCGGCGCCACCGCCCGCTACCTCGACTCCGCCGAGGAGGGCCTCGCGCACGTCGCCGGCTACCTACTGGCGAACGACGTCACGGAGCGCGCCTTCCAGACGGAGCGCGGCGGCACCTGGGACAAGGGCAAGAACTGCGAGACGTTCACCCCGCTCGGCCCCTGGCTGGTCACCGCGGACGAGGTCCCGGACCCGCAGGTGCTGGACGTACGCCTGTGGGTGAATGGCGAGCTGAAGCAGGACGGTCACACCTCGGACCAGATCTTCGCGGTCGGCGAGGTCGTGCGGTACCTGAGCCACTTCATGACCCTGTACCCGGGCGACGTCATCGTCACGGGGACGCCGGCGGGCGTGGCGGCCGGTCAGCCCGAGCCGAAGCCGTTCCTGCGGGCCGGTGACGTCGTCGAGGTGGAGATCGAGGGCCTCGGACGCCAGCGCCAGGAGTTCAAGAGCGCCTGACCCACGACACGGCGAAGGGGCGGACCGCCGTGGCGGTCCGCCCCTTCCGTGTCCCCGTGGGCGACGCCGATCAGCCCTCGTTGGTCGTACGACGGCGGCGGTTGGCGATGACCAGGCCCGCGCCGGCGGCGAGGGTCGCGGCGGCCGCGCCCCCGATCAGGACGTTCTCGGAACCGGCGCCCGTGTTCGCGAGCGGGCCGGAACCGGTGCTGCCCGCCGGAGTCACGTTTCCGTTCCCGGTGGTGCCGGTCGTTCCCGTGGTGCCGGTGGTACCCGTGGTGCCGGTGGTGCCGGTGGTGCCGGTCGTGCCCGTGGTGCCGGTGGTACCCGTGCCGCCGGTGGTGCCCGTGCCGCCCGTACCGCCGGTCTGGCCCCCGGTGGCCTTGTCCTTGGCGCGCGCGTCGTGCTGGCCGGTCTGGAGGAACGCCGCCCGGTCCTGGGCGGTGCCCTTGAGGGCGGCGAGGGCGGCCTTCTTCAGCTCCGGGCCGGCGCCCGTGACCATCGCCGAGATCAGGACCGTGTTGTCGTCGTCGCGCAGCACGTGCTGCGTGGTCTTGACGAACTCGCGCAGCTGCTCGGGCTTCGGGTTGCCTTCGAGGAGCTTGATGATGCCCTCCTTCAGGCCCGGGCCGGCGTCCTTCAGCATGCCGAGCACCGCGACCCGGTCGTCCTCGGCGCGCACCTTGTGCTGGCCGGTCGCGACGAACGCGCGGATCTCCTCGGGCGTGCCCTTGGAGAGCAGCTCGTTGGCGGCCTTCGTGACGCCCTTGCCGGCTCCGTTGAGCATGCGGGCGATCTCGACGCGGTCGTCCTCGTAGCGGGCCTTGTGCTGCCCGGTCGTCAGGAACGCGGTGATCGCCTCGCGGGTGTTGACCTTGAGGGTCTCGTCGGCCGCCGCGCGCACGGCCCGGCCGCCCGCCTCGCCGATCGCGGCGACCCGTACGCGGTCGTCCTCCAGCTTCAGCTGCGGCAGCTCGACCGTCAGGAACTGCCGCATCTGCGCGGCCGTTCCCTTGACGGCCTTCTCGGCGGCCTTGCGGATGTCCGGGCTGGTGGCCGGGTCCTTGAGGATCTTCTGGATCTCGGCCCGGTCCGTCGCCGCCTGCGGGTCCTCGGCGGGGGTGGTCGTGGTGCCGCCCGGGGCGGCCTCCGGGGCCGCGTCGGGCACCGTCGACGCGGGCCCGACGTTCGCCGCCGACGTGGAGTCGGTGGCGAACGCGGGCGAGGAGAGCAGGACGGCCGGGGCTATCGCGGCCGTGGCCACGACGGTTGCGATCCGGGGCAATTTCACTTTATGGAATTCCGTTCTTCACACGTGTGATGATCGACAGCCTGTGAAGAATATGTCGATCATTGCGCCCGAAGCGTCGATTTCACGCCGAACCCGGCACCGCCCCCGCCCGCCGGAGCCCGGGCAACTCCGTCAGAGGTCCACGGCGACGCCCTCCGCCGACGAACGCCGTGCCGCCTCCAGCACCGCCAGGCACCGCGCCGCCTCGTGCGCGGTGACCGGGGCCGGTCCGCCCGAGCGCAGCGCGGCCGCGACCCCCGCGTAGTACGCGGGGTAGTCGCCCGCCGCGGTGGGCACCGGCAGGCCGCCGCCGGTCAGCGGGGACTCGCCGGAACCCAGCCGACCCCACAGGTGCTCGGGCTCCTCGCCCCACGGCCGGCTCCCGTCGCCGGGACGCAGGCCCTCGCGCAGGGCGGCCTCCTGGGGGTCCAGGCCGTACTTGACGTAGCCCGCCCGGGATCCGAGGACCCGGAAGCGCGGTCCCAGCTGGGCGGTGGTCGCGCTGACGTGGAGGTGCGAGCGGACGCCGTTCGCGTGCGTGAGCGCGATGAAGGTGTCGTCGTCCGCCTCGGCGCCCGGGCGCCGCACGTCCGCTTCCGCGTAGACCCGTACGGCCGGCCCGAACAGCACGAGAGCCTGGTCGACGACGTGGCTGCCGAGGTCGTACAGCAGGCCGCCGATCTCCTCCGGCGCCCCGGACTCGCGCCAGCCGCCTTTGAGCTGCGGGCGCCAGCGCTCGAAGCGGGACTCGAAGCGCAGCACCTCGCCCAGGTCGCCGCCGTCGAGGAGCCGGCGCAGGGTGAGGAAGTCGTTGTCCCAGCGACGGTTCTGGAAGACGGACAGGAAGGTGCCGGTCCGGTCGGCGAGGGCGGCGAGTTCGCGGGCCTCGGCCGCGGTGGCGGCGAGCGGCTTGTCGACGACCACCGGCAGTCCGGCCGTGAGGGCGGCGGTGGCGAGCGGGACGTGCGTCTTGTTGGGGGAGGCGATGACGACGAGGTCCGGGGCGTCCTCGCCGCCCGCGCGGGCCCACAGTTCATCGGCGGACGCGGCGAGCCGGACCTCGGGGAAGGCCTCGCGGACCTGGCCCTGCCGGCCCGGGTCGGAGGTGACGACCGTGTCGAGGACGAGCCCCTCGGTCGCGGTCACGAGGGGGGCGTGGAACACGGAACCGGCGAGTCCGTAGCCGACGAGGGCGACGCGCAGCGGGTCGGTGGGGGAGGCGGTGTTCATGGGACCACTTTGGCAACAGCGTTGCGCAAGTGCAAGGAGGGTGGACAATGGGCAGGTGAACAGGGGTGACGGGGCCAGTCGTGGCGGGGTGAACCTGCCGGCGCTGCGCGGGCACAACGAGGCGGTACTACTGGGGCTGCTGCGCGCCGCCGGGCCGCCCGGCCTCGGCCGCGCCGAACTCGCGGACGCCGCCGGTCTCACCCCGCAGGCCGTCAGCAAGATCACGGCCCGGCTCGCCGCGGACGGCCTGGTGGCCGACGCCGGCCGGGCCCCCTCCACCGGCGGCAAGCCGCGCACGCTGCTGCGGCTGGTCCCCGGCGCCCGGCACGCGGTCGGCGTCCACCTGGACCGCGACGAGCTGAGCGCCGTACGGGTCGACCTGGCCGGGAGCGTCGTCGCCCGGTGGAGCGCCCCGCTGGACTTCGGGGCGGGCCCCGAGCCGGTCGTGGACGCGGTCGTGGCGGCCGTCGTACGGGTTTCCGAGCGGGCGGGAGCCCACCCGCCGGTCGGGGTGGGCGTCGCGGCGCCCGGGCCGTTGGACTGGCGCACCGGGGTCATGGGCCGGGTGACCGGGTTCGCGAACTGGGCGGGATTCCCGTTGCGGGAGGTGCTGGCGGGGCGACTGGGGCTGCCGGTGGTACTGGACAAGGACACCAACGCCGCCGTCGCGGCCGCCGGCCCGGGCGGCCCGGGCGCGGGCACCTCGGTGTACCTGCACGTCGGCACCGGGCTCGGCGCCGGGCTGCGGCTGGACGGCGAGATCCACCAGGGCGCGCGGTCGGCGGCGGGCGAGTTCGGACACCAGGTGCTGCTGCTGGACGGCCCGCCCTGCCGGTGCGGGGGGCGGGGCTGCCTGGAGGTGCTCTGCCTGGACGCGGTGGCCCGCGGGGAACTGCCGGAAGCGGCCCGGATCCTCGGGGAGGGCGCGGCGAACCTGGTCGCGCTGCTCGACGTGGACCGGGTCCTGCTGGGCGGTCGGGTCGTGGATGGCGCCCCCGACGTGTTCGTCGCCGGGGTCCGGGCCGCGCTGGCGGCCCGCCCGCTGATCGACACGGCCCCGCCGACGGTGACCCCGGCCCCGGGCGGCGTCGCCGAAGGCGCCGCGGAACTGGCGCTGGCCCCGCTGTATGTCCACCCGCCCGCCGCCCCGGACAGGGCCTGACGGGGTCGGCGCTTGACCCGGTGCGCCATTCAGGCGTAAACCGGAGGGGCTCACGCGCGGCTCCCGGCAAGGGGTCGCGCGCGCGTGGAAGGGTGCGGACAAAGCCGGGGTGATTGTCGCCTCGTCCTATCATCGTCCCGTCCGGCGAGCAGCGAAGGTCTTCCATGCGACTGCGCAAAGCCCTTGCCCTCACCGCCGTCCTGCTCGCCTGCGCCGCGCCCTCCGCCGTGGCGGACATCGGCACCGGCGGCGGCGCCCGCCCCGCCCCGGCCCTCCCCTCGCGCGCGCTGGCCAGCTGCGGGGACGGCAAGGGCGCCGCCTTCCCCATCGGGGCCCGGATCCGTGGCGGCCCGGCCGTCTACCGGGCCGGCGGCGGGGCGCAGACCTGGCTGCTGGACCTGACCAACACCACCGGCGGCGCGTGCACCGCGATCCACCCCGTCGTCGTGTTCACGGACAAGGCGCGGGCCCTGCGCCCGGCCCACCTCCGGATGGAGTTCGACGCTCCGGGCGGTTCCCACCCCGTCAGCCTGGAACGCAGCGACCGCGACGAGATCATCGCCGTGTTCGACGGCGGCGACGCCTTCTCCGGGTTCTCCGTCGGCGCGGGAGGATCGATCACCGTCACCGTCCGGCTCGCCTTCGCCGAGGAAGCCCCCCACGGCGAGGTCGTCGCCGACGCCGCCCTCGTCCAGCGCAAGGGTGATCACGGCGACGACGGCGACTGGGTCGGGGAGGCCGGCGGCTACCGGTTCGAGGTGGAGGGGCCCCGGGATCACGCCGAGGCGGGCGCGCTCGCGCACACCGGCCCCCGCGACCGGGCGTACGGGGCCGGCGCCCTCGCCGCGCTCACCGCCGGCGGCGTCCTGCTCCTGGGCGCCCGCCGACTCCGCGCGCCCCGCCCCCGCTGAGGCCCGGCCCGCCCGGCCGCCACAGCCCACACGCGGCGATCTCCGTACATCTGCCCCACGTACAGTCCCCACGTGGAAGAACAGACCCAGCAGCACCGGCACCTCCCCGGCGGGCCCGTGCGCTCCGGCATCCCCGAGCACGGCCGGATCCCCAAGTACTACGCCGTCAAGGCGCTGATCGCCGATCTGCTCGACGAGCTGGGCGAAGGCGGTGCGCTGCCCACCGAGCGCGATCTCGCGGAACGGTACGCGGTGTCCCGGGAGACCGTGCGCCAAGCCCTGCGCGAGCTGCTGCTGGAAGGCCGGCTGCGCCGGGCGGGGCGCGGGACGGTCGTCGCCGGCCCCAAGCTGGAGCAGCCCCTCTCGCTCGCCAGCTACACCGAAGGAGTGCGCCGCCAGGGCCGTCGCCCGGGCCGCAATCTGATCGGCCTGGAGCGCTTCCCCTGCCCGGACGGCCTCGCCGCCGGCATCGGCGCGCAGGCCGGGGAGCCCGTCTGGCACCTGGAGCGGGTGCTGCTCGCCGACGACGAGCGCGTCGGCCTGGAGAGCACGTACATCCGGGTCGCCCGCGCGCCCCGCCTCGACGTCGATTTCCAGCCCGACTCCTCCTTCTACGGGTACCTCCGCGACGACCTCGCGATCGCCTTCGGCGAGGCCGACGAGAAGCTGGAGACGGTCCTCGCGACCCCCCGCGAAGCCCTGCTGATCGGCACTCCGCCGGCCCTCCCGATGCTGCTCATCCACCGGTTCTCGCGGGACGGGCAGGGTCGTCCGCTGGAGCGGGTGCGTTCGCTCTACCGTGGCGACCGGTTCAGCTTCACGACGCGCCTGCGCCCCGAATAGCGCGCGACCGACGCCGCGCACACCCGGCAACCAGCACCAAAAAGGGCGAGTCGACATCACGGAACGATAACGGGTCTGGTCCAAGCGTCGAGGGCTGTTCACCGCCCCGACGCCGATCGGACCCTCCCGGGTCACCGGGCGCCGCCACCTTGGACGGCGTGAGAGTCATAGTCGTCGGAGGCGGCGTGGTCGGCACCATGCACGCCTGGCAAGCAGTCGAACGCGGCCACGAGGTCGTCCAGATCGAGCGGGAAGCGGAGGCACGCGGCGCGTCACTGCGCAATTTCGGCCAGATATGGGTCAGCGGACGGGCCGGGGGCGAGGAGCTCGACACCGCCCTGCGGGCCCGCGAGCTCTGGGAGCGGATCGGCGCGCGGGTGCCCGGACTGGGCTTCCGCGCCATCGGTTCCCTCACCCCTGTCCGGGGCGCCCGCGAGCACGCGGTGGCGAAGGCGGCGCTCGCCCGCCCCGACGCCGCCGCCCGCGGCTACGCGCTGGTCACCGCCGCCGAGGCGCGGCAGATCAACCCGGCCCTGCGCGGGGACTTCGATGCGGCCCTGTGGTGCGAGCGGGACGCGGCCGTCGAGCCGCGCACCGCGCAGCTCCACCTCCACGACGCCCTGCGGGCGTCCGGCCGGTACACCTTCCTCACCGGCCGCGAGGTCCGCGAGGTCGTCGGCCCCGGGGCCGTCCGCGACGACCACGGTGACGTCCACCGCGCCGACGTGGTCGTCCTCGCCACCGGCGCCTGGCTGTCCGGCCTGGTCCGCGAACTGGCCCCCGACCTCCCGGTGCGCCGGGTCCGGTTGCAGATGATGCAGACCGCCCCGCTCGGCGAGGCACTGACCACCTCCGTCGCCGACGCCGACAGCTTCCGCTACTACCCCGCCTACGCGTCCCCGGCGCTCGACGCGCTCAACGCCGGTCAGCCGCAGGAGCCGGTCGCCGCCGCGCACGGGATGCAGTTGCTGATGGTCCAGCGCCAGGACGGCGGACTGACCATCGGCGACACCCACGAGTACGAGCACCCCTTCGCCTTCGACACCCTCGAAGACCCCTACGAGCACGTCGCCGCGGTGGCCGAGTCCTTCCTGGGCCGCCCGCTGCCCAAGATCCGCCACCGCTGGGCGGGCGTCTACGCCCAGTGCACCGACACCAGCCGCGTCGTCCACCGCCAACAGGTGGCCGACGGCGTGTGGCTGGTGACCGGACCCGGCGGGCGGGGGATGACCTGCTCGCCCGCCATCGCCGAGACCACCGCGAACGAACTGGGCTGGTGACCGACATGACCGATGCCAACAAACTGATCGTCCTCGACATGGCGGGGACCACCGTCGCCGACGGCGGCCTCGTCGAGCGCGCCTTCGAACGCGCCGCCGAAGCCCTCGGCGTCGAGCCCGGCAGCGCCGACCACGCCACCAAGCTCCAGTACGTGCGCGACACCATGGGCGAGTCGAAGATCTCGGTCTTCCGCCACCTCTTCGGCACGGAGGAACTCGCCCGCCGCGCCAACTCCGCCTTCGAGCAGGCCTACGGGGAACTCGTCGACGCCGGCCTCATCGCCCCGATCCCCGGCGCCCGCGAGGCCGTCGAGAACCTCCGCGCCGACGGCCGCACCGTCGTCCTGACCACCGGCTTCGCCCGCGTCACCCAGGACGCCATCCTCGACGCCCTCGGCTGGCGGGACCTCGCCGACCTCACCCTGTGCCCCGCCGACGCGGGTGGCCGCGGCCGCCCCTACCCCGACATGGTGCTCGCCGCGTTCCTGCGCACCGGCGCCGCCGACGACGTCCGAGCGACGGTCGTCGCCGGGGACACGGCGTACGACATGCTCAGCGGTCGCCGCGCCGGAGCGGGCACCGTCGCCGGCGTCCTGACCGGTGCCCACGACCGGGCGACGCTGACCGCGAACGGCGCCACCCACGTCCTCGGCTCCATCGCCGAACTCCCCGCCCTGCTGGCACCGGAGCCCGGGGCGTGAGCGGCATCCGCTTCGACTCCGTCTCGGTCGCCTACGCCGGCAACACCGTCCTGGACTCCCTCGACCTGACCGTCGAGCCCGGCGAGGTCATGGCCCTGCTGGGGCCCTCCGGCTCCGGCAAGACCACGGCACTGCGCGCGGTCGCCGGCTTCGTACGGCCCGCCGCCGGCCGGATCCTGATCGGCGGCCGGGACGTCACCGCGCTGCCCCCGCACCAGCGCGGCATCGGCATGGTCGTCCAGCAGTACGCGCTGTTCCCGCACATGCGGGTCGCGGAGAACGTCGCCTTCGGCCTCAAGGCGCAGAAGGCGCCCAGGGCCGGGATCCGGGACCGGGTCGCCGAGGCCCTGGAGATGACCGGCATGGGCGCCTACGCCGAGCGCTACCCGCGCGAGTTGTCCGGCGGCCAACAACAGCGGGTGGCCATCGCCCGGGCGCTCGCCATCCGCCCCGGCGTGCTCCTGCTCGACGAGCCGCTCTCCGCGCTCGACGCGCAACTGCGCTCCGGGATGCTCGCCGAACTGGCCCGGCTGCACCGCGAACTGCCCGACGTGTCCATCCTGTACGTCACCCACGACCAGGTGGAGGCCCTCACCCTGGCCGACCGGATCGCCGTCATGGACCGCGCCCGGCTCCAGGACTGCGGGACCCCGCAGGAGCTCTACCGCTCCCCGCGCACCGAGTTCACCGCCTCCTTCGTCGGCAACGCCAACCTGCTGCCGGTGACCGTCGCCGCCGGCGGCGCCGTGTTCGAGGGCCGCGACCTGGAACTGGACCGCGGCGGCGCCGCCCCCGGCGCCCGCGCCACGCTGTGCGTACGCCCGCACCTGCTCGGCCTCGGCGAGGGCCCCAACGCCCTGCGCGGCACCATCACCGAGGTCCAGTGGCGCGGCTCCACGCACCGGCTGTACGTGGACGTCGACGGCCACCGCGTCAAGGCCGACCTGCCCGAACTGCGCGAGACCCCGGCGCTGGGCGACGCGGTGACCCTGCACTTCGAGCCGCGGGACGCGGTGCTGCTGTCCGCGGGGGTCTCCGATGGCTGAACTCGCCGGGAACCTGCGGGAGCCCGCCGCCGCGACCCCGCCGGCCCGGACCGTACGGGCCGCCGTGCCCGGCCCGCGGCGGACCCCGCCCGCCCGGCGTCCGCGCGCCGTACCGGCCTGGGTGTGGACGCTGCCGCCCGTGGCCGTGCTCGCGCTGGTCTTCCTCTACCCCCTCGCGCTGGTCGTGCAGCAGTCGCTCACCCCCGAGAGCGGCGGCGCCTTCGACTCCTACGCCTCCGTGTTCGCCTCCCACGGCTTCCGCGAGGCCCTCGGCACCACGGTGTGGCTGGCCGTCGGAGCCACCGTCGGCTGCCTCGTCCTCGGCTTCGCCCTCGCGCTGGTCATCGCCTTCGTCCCGTTCCCCGGCTCCAAGGCCGTCGCCAAGTTCATCGACGTCTTCCTCTCCTTCCCCTCCTTCCTCGTCACCCTGGCCCTGCTGTTCATCTACGGGACCGTGGGCATGGCCAACGGGGCCTGGACCGACCTGACCGGCGCCGCCGAGGGCCCCTTCCGCTTCCTGGCGACCCCCTGGGGCGTCCTCCTCGCGGAGATCACCTGGTTCACCCCGTTCGTGATGCGCCCGCTGCTCGCCGCCTTCTCCCAACTGGACACCGCGCAGCTGGAAGTGGCGTCCTCCCTCGGCGCGAAGCCCGCCCGGATCGTCCGGCGGGTCATCCTGCCCGAGGCGCTGCCGGCCCTCGCCGCGGGCGGCAGCCTCGTCCTGGTCATGTGCCTCAACGAGTTCGGGATCGTGCTGTTCACCGGCGCCAAGGACGTCACGACGCTCCCGATGCTCATCTACGGCAAGGCGATCCTCGAATCCGACTACTCGGCCGCCTGCGTGGTCGCCGTCGTCAACATCGCGATCTCCGTCGGCCTGTTCGGCCTCTACCGGGTGGTGGGCAAGCGTGCTGGTGCATAGCAAGACCGGCCGCTGGGCCGCCTGGGGCCTGTTCGGCCTCCTCTTCCTGCCCCTCTTCGCCCTGCCGCTGCTCGTCGTGGTCGCCGCGTCCTTCTCCACCCACTGGTCGGAAGCCCTTCCCTCCGGCCCGACCACCGGGAACTACGCCGCCGCGGTACGCGGCGAATCCCTCCAAGCCCTGACGACCTCCCTGGTCACCGCCGTCGTCGCGAGCCTGCTCGCGCTCGTCATCGGCAGTTGGGCGGCGCTGGCCACCGCCGGCCTCAAGCAGCGCGGCAAGCGGTACCTGGACGCCCTGTTCATGCTGCCCGTCGCCGTACCGTCCGTGGTCGTCGGCCTCGCCCTGCTCGTCGCGTTCAGCAAGCCCCCGCTGCTGCTCAACGGCACGAGTTCCCTCGTGATCCTGGCCCACACCGTGCTCGTGACGGCCTTCGCCCACCAATCCGTCTCGGCAGCGCTCCTCCGCCTCGACCCCGCCTACGAACAGGCCGCGGCCTCCCTCGGCGCCCGCCCCGCGTACGTCCTGTGGCGGGTCAAGCTGCCCCTGCTGCTGCCGTCCCTCACCTCGGCCGCCGGGCTCTGCTTCGCCCTGTCGATGGGTGAGCTCAGCGCCACGATGATGCTCTACCCGCCGGACTGGATGCCCCTGCCGGTCCGGATCTTCACCGCCACCGACCGCGGCTCGCTCTTCAGCGGTTCCGCCGTCGCCGTCGTCCTGATGGCCACCACCCTGCTGGTGCTGGCGGCCGTCTCCCGTATCCGCACCAAAGCCTCGTACCGCTGATCCCCGGCTCCCTTTCCCCGTAAGGAAGTTCCATGCCCAGCAACCGCAGCCTCCTGCGCACCGCCACCGCCGTCACCGGCGGCCTCGTCCTCGCCGGCGCCCTCACCGCCTGCGGCTCCGGCACCTCCGCCGGCTCCTCCGCCGAGGGGGACAAGGTCGTCACCGTCTACAGCGCCGACGGCCTCAAGAGCGACAAGGGCGACGGCTGGTACGACAAGGTCTTCGCCGACTTCACCAAGAAGACCGGCATCGAGGTCAAGTACGTCGAGGGCGGCTCCGGCGAGATGGTGCAGCGCGCCGTCCGCGAGAAGACCAACACCCAGGCCGACGTACTCATCACGCTGCCCCCCTTCATCCAACAGGCCGACGGCAAGGGCCTGCTCCAGGCGTACCGGCCCAAGGGCTCCGAGCAGGTCGGCGGCGCGAACAAGGCCGCCGACGGCAAGTGGACGTCCGTCGTCAACAACTACTTCGGCTTCATCTACAACAAGAAGGAACTCGCCGAGGCCCCCAAGACCTGGGAGGAGCTCCTCGACCCCCGGTACAAGGGCAAGCTCCAGTACTCCACCCCCGGCGTCGCCGGCGACGGCACCGCCGTCCTCATCAAGTCGATGCACGACTTCGGCGGCAAGGAACCCGCCATGGAGTACCTCAAGAAGCTCCAGGCCAACAACGTCGGCCCGTCCTCCTCCACCAGCAAGCTCGCGCCGAAGACCGACAAGGGCGAACTGCTCGTCGCCAACGGCGACGTCCAGATGAACTTCGCGCAGTCCAAGTCCATGCCGAACATCGGCATATGGTTCCCGGCGAAGGACGGCGGCAAGCCCACCACCTTCGCCCTGCCCTACGCGGCCGGCCTCGTCGCCAAGGCCCCGCACACCGAGAACGGCAAGAAGCTCCTCGACTTCATGCTCGGCGAGGAGGCCCAGAAGCTCGTCAGCGGAGTCGGTGGCGGCTTCCCCGCGCGCACCGACGTCAAGCCGACCGATGCCAACGCCGTCGAACTCACCAAGCTCATGACGGGCGTCGAGGTCTTCGAACCCGACTGGGCCGACATCGACACGAACCTCACCGCCCACGTCGACGCGTGGAAGTCGGCGACCGGAAGCTGACCGGTTACTTCCTGGCCACCCGCACCCGCAAGAGTGACGCTCGCATAACGGGTCTGGACCGAGCACCGCACCCCCGGGCCGGACCCGCCGCATGTCCGCAGTACCCGCCTGCTCACCATGCCCCCACTTGCTCCTTGGAGGAGTACGTGTCCCCTGTCCTGTCCGGACGCACCCTCGCCGTCGCGGCCACCGCCACCGCCCTGCTCGCCACCGCCCTCGGCGCGCACACCGCGAGCGCGGCGCCGAAGGCGGCCAACACCGACAAGGTCCTCGTCATCGGCCTCGACGGCGCCGTCCTCGACCGCGTCAAGGCCGCCGACGCCCCCCACCTGAACGGCCTCATGGCCCAGGGCCTCACCGCCCGCAGCACCCTCTACGCCAACCCGATGGGCGCCACGTCCTCCGGCCCCGGCTGGTCCACGATCGCGACCGGCGTGTGGCCCGACAAGCACGGCGTGAAGGACAACTCCTTCACCGGCAAGAACTACGCGGCCCACCCCGACTTCCTGACCCGCATCGAGAACGCCAAGCCGGCGCTCAACACCTACGCCGCCGCGGACTGGGAGCCCATCACCTCCACCGACCAGAACGGCCCGATCTTCTCCACGAAGGTCGACAAGCGGCTCTCCCTCAAGGGCGACCGCGACGGCTACCGCAACGAGGACCCGAAGATCGCCGCGGCGGCCGCCACCGAACTGCGCACCCAGAACCCGGACGCCGCCTTCGTCTACCTCGGCGAGATCGACGCGGCCGGCCACTCCTCCGGCGCCGGCAGCCAGACCTACCTCGACACCGTCGCCCGCGTCGACGTCCTGGTCGGACAGCTCCTCACCGCCGTCCAGCAGCGCCCCACCTACGCCCAGGAGAAGTGGAAGATCCTGGTCACCACCGACCACGGACACACCACCACCGGCGGCCACGGCGGCTCCAGCATCGCCGAGCGCGGCACCTTCGTCATCGCCAAGGGCGCCGGGATCCCCGCCGGCTCGGTACGCGACGACGTGCGCCTGTCCGACGTCGCCGCGACCGCCCTCGCCCAGGTCGGCGTCCCGACCACCGGCCTGGACGGCGTCCCCCTGAACGCCCCCGACAACGACGCCTTCGACACGCTGCGCCCCGCCCTCCAGGCCCGCGTCGACGAGACCGGCATCCCGGCCGGCACCAAGGGCTTCACCCGTACCCCGCCCACCGGCTGGGCCGTCGACAACTCGCGGATGGGCACCGGCGGCATCACCGAGTGGGCCGGTTGGACCTTCGCCACCGACGAGTTCTGGACCCAGGCCCAGCGCGACCAGTGGCGCGAGCTCAATGTCCGCTCCCGTGACGTGTTCGCCGTCGCCGACTCCGACGAGTGGGACGACAAGAGCCACACCGGCACCTTCGACTCCACCCTGATCACCCCCAGGTGGGCCGTCACCGGCGGCGCCGCCCGCACCCTCTCCTTCCAGTCGCACTACCGCCACGAGGCCGGCCAGACCGCACAGGTCCTCGTCTCCTACAACGGAGCCGCCCCCACCGTCGTGAAGAACTACACCGCCGACGCCCTCGCCAAGAGCGAGGCGATCGCCCTCCAGGTCCCGGCCGGCGCCACCGACGTCCAGGTCCGGTTCCGCTACAGCGGCACCAACAACTGGTTCTGGGCCGTCGACGACGTCACCCTCGGCTGACCCGCCACCCGGGTGAACCGTCCGGGCCGTGGACGCGCTCCGCGTCCACGGCCCGGCACGGATAGGGTGGTACAGACCAGAGGTCCCCGAGGTCAGTAGACCTCCGAGGTCAGAGGCCCCGCAGAGCGGAGAACAGTCCCGTGGCAGAGCGCAAGCCGATCGAATCCTGGCTCACCGACATGGACGGGGTCCTCATCCACGAGGGCACCCCGATCCCCGGTGCCGACGCCTTCATCAAGCGGCTGCGCGAGTCCGGCAAGCCCTTCCTGGTGCTGACGAACAACTCGATCTACACCCCGCGCGACCTCCAGGCCCGACTGAGCCGGATGGGCCTCCAGGTCCCCGTGGAGAACATCTGGACCTCGGCGCTCGCCACCGCGAAGTTCCTCGACGACCAGCGCCCGGGCGGCACCGCCTACGTCATCGGCGAGGCGGGCCTGACCACCGCCCTCCACGACATCGGCTACATCCTCACCGACCACGACCCGGACTACGTGGTGCTCGGAGAGACCCGCACGTACAGCTTCGAGGCCATGACCAAGGCCGTCCGCCTGATCAACGGCGGCGCCCGCTTCATCTGCACCAACCCCGACGAGACCGGCCCCTCCACCGAGGGCCCGCTGCCCGCCACGGGCGCCGTCGCCGCGCTGATCACCAAGGCGACCGGCAAGAAGCCGTACTTCGCCGGCAAGCCCAATCCGCTGATGATGCGCACCGGCCTCAACGCCATCGGCGCGCACTCCGAGAGCAGCGCCATGATCGGCGACCGGATGGACACCGACGTGCTGGCGGGACTGGAGGCGGGCATGCAGACCTTCCTCGTGCTGACCGGCCTGACCACGGCGCAGGACACCGAGAAGTTCCCCTACCGGCCGACCAGGACGGTCGACTCCATCGCGGACCTCGTAGACCTGGTCTAGGCGCCGCGCCCGCGCGCCGGGCCGAGCACTGCCCCACCCGGCATTGGCGCGAACGGCTGACACAGACGGGCCAAGAGAGCGCCGCTCCGGATGCGGAGCGGCGCGTCGCACGTGAATCTCCTTGTAGAGGAGGTTCACCATGCGCAGTTCACTGCTCGCTCTCCGTGTCGCGGGGGTGGCCGTCGCCCTGACGGCATGCTCCGTCGTGACCGCCCCCACCGCCCTCGCCAACGAATGGGACCGCGGCGGAGTCTCGGCGGAACCGAACCCGGCCGAGCCGGGGGCACTGGTCAAGCTGCGCGTCCGCGGCTGTGACGGCGGCTGGGGGCTGGCCCACTCCTCCGTCTTCGTGTCGGAGGTCCGCCTGTCCGACGGCCGCGACGGGCAGGCGCTGTACGGCGAGGCGATCATCCGCTCGCACGCCCAGCCCGGCTGGCACGAGATCCGCGTGAAGTGCGACGGCAAGGGCGGCCACGGCGACAAGGGCGGCAAGGGCGGCAGCGAGGAGGTGCGGGGCTCGATCGAGGTCCGGCACCGCGAACACCACCGCCCCGACCCGTACCGTTCGCCGATCTGGCCCGTCCACGCGGGAGGCGGCGGCATGTCGGCGCAGCTCGCCGAGACGACGCGGCTCGCCGCGGCGACGAAGAAGAGCCACGGCGCCGACGGCCCGGGCCTGCCGCACACCCTGATCGGAGCGGCCCTCGCGGCCGTGGCCACCCTGGCGGTCGCGGGCCGGGCCCTGACCCTGCGTCGCCGCCGCAGCGGCGGATGAGCGAGGACCGGGCCACTCCGGGCGGCCGGCTGTTGACCTTCGCGGCCTGGTCGGTGCTGGTCCTGGGCCTGTGGCTGTGGGGCAAGGAGATCACCGGTGTGCCGTCCGGTCCGCAGGCCGGGCAGGGCGGCGGCCCGGTGGGTGCGGGCATGCCCGCCGCCCACGCCCCGATGTCCGGGGCGATGCCCGCCCGGATCGACGTACCGTCCATAGGCGTCCAGGCCCCGGTGATCTCGCGGGGCCTGGACTCCCAGGGGTCGATCGACCCGCCGCCGTACGAGCTCCCGGGCACGGTGGGCTGGTGGGGCGCCGGCGCCGCGCCGGGTGCGGCCGGGGCTGCGCTGATGGTGGGGCACGTGGACACGAAGTCGAAGCCGGCGGTGTTCTTCGGCCTGGCCACGGTGAAACCGGGCGCCAAGATCCGCGTCGCCCGGGCGGACGGGACGATCGCCGAGTTCACCGTCGAGGACGTCAAGACCTACGAGCGGACCGACTTCGACCCGAAGAAGGCCTACGGGCCACGGGTCGGCGGCCGGGCCGAACTCCGGCTGGTCACCTGCGGCGGCAACTACGACAAGGCGGCCAAGCAGTACTCGGCGAACGTGGTGGTCTCCGCCTACCTGACGGGCGCGGGCGTCCGCTCCGGCACCGCGGTGTGAGGCCCCGTAGGAAATGACGCGCACGAAGTGACACGCACGAAGTGACGCGCACGAAGTGACGCGCACGAAGTGACGCGCACGAAGTGACGCGCACGACGCAACGGAAGAAGCCCTCCACAGCTTTCGCTGTGGAGGGCTTCTCCTTGTCGTGCGCCGCCAGGGACTCGAACCCCGGACCCGCTGATTAAGAGTCAGCTGCTCTAACCAACTGAGCTAGCGGCGCCTGCTGACAGAGAAAACTCTACCCCACCTCCAGGGTTGCTCGTGACCAGCCGCGCCCACGTTGTCCGATTAACCCATGTTTGGGGTGTTTATCGTGCACGATATGTCTGGTCGAGCCGAATCTGATGCCCCGCCAGATGCGTGCCCGGCCGACCAGTGGACGAGCAGGGGAGTGGACGGAACCGCATGACGACGCAGCCTCCGGCGCACGAGCAGCCGCCGGCACCGATGCCGATGCCGGTCTTCGAGGACTACCAGCCCGCGGGTGACTGCGAGTGCCCGGGATGCGCGCAGCGGCGTCGCTCCCTCGCGCGCGGGCGGGCCATACCGCTCCGGGACGGCGGCCACCCGGCCGCACGCGGAGCCCGCCGGGCGCTGGTGCTCGCCACGGCGGCCGGTGTGGTCCTGAGCGGAGGCGGTTCCGCGGTCGCCCTGCACACGCCGGCCCCCGGCCCCGGGCCGGTGACCCTGGACGACCCCGACACCCCGCAGGGCGGCCGGGCCCCGCTGCACGGACGTCCGTCGACCGGTACGCGTCCGCCGGGCCTGCCCGGCGCCCCGTCGGCGGTGCGGCGCATCGACCGGGCGACGATCATCAACCGGGCGAAGCTGTGGCTGGACGCGAAGGTCCCCTACAGCATGTCCGAGTACTGGACGGACGGCTACCGGCAGGACTGCTCGGGCTACGTCTCGATGGCCTGGAACCTCGGCACCAACGAGTGGACCGGCAGCCTCCACACGTTCGCCACGCCGATCACCAAGGACGAGCTGCTGCCGGGGGACATGCTGCTCTTCCACAACCCGGCGAACCCGAACAACGGCTCCCACGTGACGCTCTTCGGCGGCTGGGCCGACGAGACGCGCACCCACTACATCGCCTACGAGCAGACGCGCCCGACGACGCGGAAGCAGGCCACGCCGTACGCGTACTGGAACAACGCGACCAAGTACCTGCCGTACCGGTTCACCGGGGTGGCGGGCGGGATCGTGCCGGACGCGCCGCAGCCCGGGCCGGCCCCCGTCGTCTCGACGGTCTTCCCCGGGACGTCGAAGTTCGGCCCGGGCGCGGACAACGCGCACGTCGCCGAGCTCGGCGCGATGCTGATCGGCCGGGGCGCGTCCCGCTTCTACCCGCAGGGCGCGGACAGGAAGTGGAACGACTCCGACCGGCAGGCCACGCAGGCCTTCCAGCGGGCGCAGGGCTGGACGGGTACCGACGCCGACGGCATCCCCGGCTCGCACACCTGGCGGCTGCTGGTCGAACGCGGCGGCAAGGACATCCCGCCGGCGACCCCCGGCGGTACGACGACCCCCACGACCCCCACCGCGCCGACGGTTCCGATCGGTCACGCGGGGCCGGGCGGGGTGCCGGCGTACCCGGGGGCGTGGGCCTTCCGCCCGGGCACGTCCCATCCGGCCATCGGCGCCCTCGGCCGGCAGTTGGTGAAGAAGGGCTTCGGCAAGCACTACACATCCGGTCCGAGCGCCCGCTGGAGCGAGGCCGACCGCCGCAACGTCGAGGCGTTCCAGCGCGCCCAGGGCTGGCGCGGCTCCTCGGCCGACGGTTACCCGGGCCCGGAAACCTGGCGGCGGCTGTTCGCATGACGGAGGCAACGATGTACCCCACGCGCACCACGTCCACGACGGGCACCCTCCACGTCCCCCCGGCGCTGCTCCCGACACGGCACACCCCGGCGACGGAGCCCCCGACCGCCGCCCGACCGCCGGCTTCCCACCCCGGCGACGCACGCGCCGCCGACCCGGAGTCCGGGCCCGGATCCGTGCCCGCCGCCGACCGCACGCCCCGATCCGGTGCGTTCCCGACCGCCGGTTCCGACGCCTGGACGTCGGCCCCGGCGCGGGGTCACTCCCGCGAGGCGCAGTCCTGGTCGGCGTACCGGCCACAGGGCGGGGAGGCGCCGGCCGGGTCGGTCGTGGGCGTGGCAGGTGCCTCCGATCCGCTCGGACGGGTCCGGCCCGAGCCGGCCTCGATCGGGACCCGGACGTCGGCTGCGGACCAGTCGTCGCAGGACCGTTCCGGACATGCGGCCCCGGCCGGGTCGGCCCGGGGCGGTACGGAGTACCCGGCGCGGGGTGCGGAACCGGGTGCGGAGTCCGCTTCCCCGTACGCGGCCCGGTCGGCGGCGTACGCGGAGGCGGTTCCTCCCGCGTCGGGTTCCGGGGCGCGGGCCCGGGCCCGGGGCGCGGACCAGGTGTCGCAGTACCGCTCCGGGCACGACGGCCTGGCGGCGGAGGCCGCCCTGGAGGGTCGGCCCGAGGCGGAGCGCCGGGTGCGGGTGTCGGCCGAGGCCGCGCCTGCCACGGCCCGCCCCGGTACGGAGCACCCCGGCCGGATCCCGGCCGAGGGGCGCGTGCAGGAGTACGCGGGAGCGCAGGCCCAGGTTCCGGCCCCGGTCGGGGCCATCGGGTCGGAGCCCCCGAACCCGGTGTCCGGCCGGGGTGTCGGCGTCCTCGCCCCGGAGGGGCAGGCTCCGTCCCCGGCGGCCCGGGCCGCAGCGACCGTACCGGCGGGCGGGGTCGAGCCGCAGTCGGCCCCGGGTGGCCGGTTCGCCGGGCCGGAGGCCCAACCGGCGCGGCCCCACCCGCAGGACGCGGCGGTGGTCGGCGTTCCGGCGGCGCGGCCGGACCCCGCCGTGCCGGAGGCCCCGGCTCCGCGCCGAGGCCGGTGGATCGAGGTCCCGACCTCCGGCCGGGGCCGGTCGTACCCCGCTCCGGACCGGGAGCGCACCCCGGCGACTCCGGACCCGACGGGCGTCGACTCGCCCGGACTCATGCCGAGTCGGGAGGGCGCCCGGACGGCTCCGGACTCGACGGGCGTCAATTCGTCGGGCTCCGTACCGGGTCGCGAGGGCATCCGGACGGCTCCGGACCCGACGGGCGTCGACTCGTCGGGATCCGTGCCGAGTCGGGAGGGCATCCCGGCGGCTTCGAGCCCGCACGGCGGCGGCGGCTCCGCCCCCGTGCCGACGCGCAACGCCGGTCCCGCCGACCCTGAGACGGGCGACGCGACCCCGTCCGGCTCCGCGTCACGGTCGGCCGAAGGCCCGGCCGCCTTCCGCTCCGTTCCGCAGCACGCCGGAATCCCGGCCGCTCAGGACCCGCGCGGCAGCGACACCGGCAGCCCGGCCTCCCGGTACACCGCAATCCCCGGCGCCCCCGACCCGCGCGGTGACGTGCTGGTGGTGGCCCCCGCTCAGGCGGAGGCCGGGTCCGGGACGGCGTTGGACATCCCCCACCCCGCGCCCGGGGCGGCCCCCAGCCACCCCCGGAGCGAGCTCTGGCCGGCCGAAGCACCCGCCGACCCCCCGACGGGAAGCGGGATCCCGGGCCCCGACCCCGGCCCCGACGGCGCCGGCCACCCGACCCCGGCCCCCGCCGGCCCCGCCCCCGACGTGACCGAGCTCGTGGCCCGGGCCGTCGCCCGCGGCATGGACGGGGCACGGGAGGACGACGACACCCAGGACCTGCCCCACGTCCGCCCCGTGCGCGGAGCCGCGGTGACGGAGATCCCCGTCCACCTCCCGTTCCGCGCCCACCCGATCCCGGCCCGGACCCCCGCGCACGCCACCCCGGCCCCGGACCCCGAAGCCGCGGGGCGGACCCGCCGTCCCGGCGGCAGCGCCCGGCTCCCCGCCGGGCGCCGCGTCCCCCGGGGCGACGACCGGCTCCGCGAGCACCGCGGCCCGGTGCTCCCCGGCTGGTTCGCGCTGGCGGTCGGCGCGCTGGCCATGACCGGGTGCGCGGCCCTGCTGTGGCGGGCGGGCATCGTCCCGGCCGCCCTCGCCGAGGCCTTCGGGGTGACCCCCCGCCCCTACCGCGGGCTCCGCGCCACGCACTGGCCCCCGCTGGCCTTCCTCGGCATCGTGACCCTCCTCGCGCTGGGCGGTCTCGGCCGCGCCAAAGCCGGTCACGCCTGGGTGCTCACCCTGTTCGGGCGCTACCGCGGCACGGTCCGCCGTACCGGCCTGACCTGGGTCAGCCCCCTCCTGTTGCGTCGCCGCGTCGACGTGCGGCTGCGGCACTGGCGCAGCGAGCCGATGCCGGCCGTGGACTCAGGCGGCCTCGCCCTCCAGGTGGTCGTCCAGGTCGTCTGGCAGGTCAAGGACACCGCCCGGGCCACCCTCGCCGTCGAGGACCACACCGAGTACCTCGCCGAGCAGGTGGAGTCGGCCATGGCCCGGGTGCTGTCCCAGCTCCCCGCCGACGCCTTCCACGCGGACGCCCCTACCCTGCGCGACGCCGAGGCCGTCGGTGACGCGTTGACCCGGATGCTGGCCGCCGAGACCGAGGCCGTCGGGGTGGAGGTGTTCTCGGCCCAGCCGACCCGGATCGAGTACGCCCCCGAGGTCGCGGAGGCGATGCGCCGTCGCCGGGTCGCCGCGATCGACGCCAAGCACCGGGACGCCGTGCTGAGTTCGGTGGTCGACGCCGTGGACGACACCGTCCACCGGCTGACGTCGCGCGGGATCGTCGAGCTGGACGACTACGAGCGCAAGGCCCTGGTGAAGGACCTCACCGTCGCCTTCTACACGGGCCGCGCCGACCAGTAGCACCGCAGGAGAGCACGGGAGCGCCGAGGACGACAGGAGCACCGGTCCACCCCGTGGACCGGACCAAAGGGAACGGGTGGC
The DNA here is from genome assembly GCF_042893755.1 of Streptomyces sp. NPDC001568. Classification (NCBI taxonomy): domain Bacteria; kingdom Bacillati; phylum Actinomycetota; class Actinomycetes; order Kitasatosporales; family Streptomycetaceae; genus Streptomyces; species Streptomyces sp. NPDC001568. The sequence continues at coordinate 156,297 of NZ_JBIAVF010000014.1, forward strand.
CGGTCATGACCGGACCACCCGTTCTCGCATTGGTATAGACATGGCCAACTCCCGTCAATACTGTGGAACTTGGTCTAGACCTGGAAGCTGAAGTCATCCCCACGCGCGCGCACGCTCTCGCCAGATCCCCCACGTTCCCCACGTCCCCCCACGTCCAAGGAGCATCATGCGTCTCTTCCGCATGCCCACCCGCCCCGACCGGTCCGAACGGCCCGACGGCATCGAGCAGCCCCACCGCCCCGCGCGCACCGGCCGCGCGGCCGGAGCCGCCGTGCTCGGCCTCGGCCTCCTCGCCGCCGGCGCCCTGATCACCGCGCCCACCGCGAGCAGCCACGGCTACACCGACACCCCGATCAGCCGTCAGAAGCTCTGCGCCAACAAGACCGTCTCCGACTGCGGGCCCATCCAGTGGGAGCCGCAGAGCGCGGAGGGCCCCAAGGGCTTCCCGGCGCTCGGCCCCTCCGACGGCACGATATGTGCCGCCGGCCACCCCGAGTTCGCGCAGCTCGACCAGCCGCGCGGCGGCGCCTGGCCCGCCACGAGCGTGAGCGCCGGGCAGGGCTACAGCTTCCGCTGGCAGTTCACCGCGAACCACGCCACCACCGACATCAAGTACTACGTCACCAAGAACGGCTGGGACCCGAGCAGGCCCCTCACCCGCTCCGCGCTGGACCTCCAGCCCTTCCTGACGGTGGCCTACAACGGCGCCCGTCCCGCCATGACCACCGTCCACCAGGGCGCCATGCCGAGCGGGAAGACCGGCCGGCACATGATCCTGGCCGTGTGGACCGTCCACGACACCCCGATGGCGTTCTACTCTTGCTCCGACGTTCAATTCTGACGAAGCGTCAGCTAACCTCCGGCGGCATGCGGACGACGACTGCACCCGATGCCCCCCACGCATCCGACGCACCCGGGACCGTCGCGGAACTCGTGGCGCGCGGCTGGGGCGACCACCGGCCCGGGCTGAAGTACCGGGACGACGACGGTCGCCCCACCGCGCTCAGCCACCACCGCGCGGCCCGGGAGGCCGCCGCCCGCGCGGCCCTGCTCGTCGACCTGCTGCCGCCGGGGGCGCAGCCCCACGTGGGCGTGCTGCTCGACAACACCCCCGAGTTCCCGTTCTGGCTCGGCGCGGCGGCCCTGGCCGGGGCCGCCGTCGCCGGGATCAACCCCACCCGGCGCGGCCCCGAGCTGGCGAGGGACATCCTGCACACCGACTGCCGGATCCTGGTCACCGAGGCCGCCCACCTGCCGCTGCTGCGGGGCCTGGACCTGCCCGGCGTGCGGATCCTGGTCACCGGCACCGAGGAGTACGCGGCCCTGCTCGCCCCGTACGCCGGCGCCGCACCCGGCGACGCGGTCGTACGCCGCCCGCCCGGCCCCGCCGACCGGCTCCTCCTCTACTTCACCTCCGGCTCCACCGGCGCCCCCAAGGCCGCCATCTGCACCCAGGGCCGGCTCGCCGCCGCCGGCCACGCCCTGGCCCGCCACTTCTCGGTCGGCCCGGACGACGTCCACTACGTCTGCATGCCGCTCTTCCACGGCAACGCCGTCATCGCCGACTGGCTGCCCGCCCTCGCCGGCGGCGCCTCGGTCGCCCTGCGCCGCCGCTTCTCGGCCTCCGCGTTCCTGGACGACGTACGGGCCTACGGCGCGACCTACTTCACCTACGTCGGCCGGGCCGTCCAGTACCTCCTCGCGACCGGCCCCCGTCCCGACGACCGCGAACACACCCTGCGCCTGGGCTTCGGCACCGAGGCCGGGGCGGTCGACGCGGCCCGCTTCGCCGAGCGCTTCGGGGTCCGGCTGGTGGAGGGCTACGGGGCCACCGAGGGCGGTGCTTCCGTCCAGCGCACCCCCGACACCCCGGCGGGCGCCCTGGGCCGCGCCGGAGCCGGCGACGACCTCGCGGTCATCGACCCGGACACCGGACGGGAATGCCCGCCGGCCCTCCTGGATCCCGACGGCCGCCTGCTCAACGGCGAGGAGGCCATAGGCGAGCTGGTCAACCGGGGCCGCAGCCACTTCGAGGGCTACTGGCGCAACCCCGACGCGGAGGCCGCCCGCACCCGCGAGGGCTGGTACTGGACGGGGGACCTCTTCTTCCGCGACCCCCGCGGGTTCCTCTGGTTCGCGGGCCGCACGGACGACCGGCTGCGCGTCGACAGCGAGAACCTCGCCGCCGCGATGATCGAGAACATCCTGGCCCGCTGGGACGCGGCGGCCGCCGTCGCCGTCTACGCCGTCCCTGACGAGGCCGCCGGCGACCAGGTCATGGCCGCACTGGCCCTGCGCGGGGGAGCGGCCTTCGACCCCGACGCCTTCACCCGCTTCCTCGCCGCGCAACCGGACCTCGGCACCAAGATGACCCCCCGCTACCTGCGGATCCTCGACGCCATGCCCGTCACCGCGACGAACAAGGTCCACCGGGTGGCCCTGCGCCGCGCCGGCTTCCGCTGTCCGGAACCCGTCTGGTGGCGGCCGCCCGGCGCACCCGGCTACCGCCCGCTCGACGCACCGGACCTCCGCGCCCTGCTGACGGCGTACGAGGCCCACGGCCGGCGCGCCCTCCTGGACCACTGACCCCGCCCGCGCGCGCGGTAATGGTTTTGAGCACCCCCGGGGAGCAGGTAGTATTTTCTTTGTCAGGCGCCGCTAGCTCAGTTGGTTAGAGCAGCTGACTCTTAATCAGCGGGTCCGGGGTTCGAGTCCCTGGCGGCGCACCTGTACTTCGGGCGGTTTCCGGTTCACCGGGAACCGCCCGAAGTGTTTTCCGGGCCCTGCGGGCCCGCGACCACCGTCCCGTCGCTCAGAGCGTGAGCGACAGCAGCAGCGGTGCGGCCTTCCGGTTCAGGGTGTCGGCCGCGGCCCGCAGCCGGTGGGCGTGCTCGACCGGCAGCGACAGGGCCAGGCAGCCCACGGCCGCGCCTGCGGTGATCGGCACGGCCGCGCAGACCGTCCCGACCGCGTATTCCTGCAGGTCCAGCATGGGTACGGTGGCCGGCTGACTGTCCAGCTTCGAGAACAGGATCCGTTCGTTCACGATCGTCTTCGAGGTGAGCCGGGCGATCTTGTGCCGCGACAGGTGGTCGCGCCGCCCGTTCAGGTCGAGCTGCGTCAGCAGGCACTTGCCGACCGCGCTGGCGTGCGCCGCCGAACGGAAGTCGACCCACTCGTGCACCTTCGGCGTGCGCGGACTGTCCGCGAACTGGGTGATGCGGACCTCGCCGTCCACGTACCGGCTGATGTACACGGCCGCGCCGACCGAGTCCCGCAGTCGGTCCAGGGTTTCCTGGAGCTTTTCCTGGAGTGCCTGCTGCCGGTCGATCCCGGAACCGAGCAGGACGAGGGAGTCCCCTATGGCGTAGGCGCCGTCCGACACCTGCAGGACGTACCCCTCCCGGCGCAGCATGAGCAGCATCGGGGCGAGATGGGCCGCGGGCAGGCCTGTCTCACGCGCGATCTGTACGTCGGTCACACCGCCGGTGTGGCGGGCGATCGTTTCGAGTACGCGAAGGGCGTACTGCACCGAGTGGAACGGCGCGGTCGGCTCGGGCTTCAGCGCCACGGTTTCCCCCTACCAGGTTGTTACCGCTTGCTCTACCACGATAGCCATCAAGAGGCCCACGTGGAGCGTGTGTTGATGAGATTGATGGCTTAATCGAGTCCCTCCATCAGGCGCTACTCGTCTGGCATATGCCAGACGCATGCTCGCGTCCCGGTCTGCCGGGAATGCCCGGGGGCCCCGGGACCGTTCGATTACTTCGTAGAGCCACCGAACGAGGCGAACGGGACGGGACGGGAGCGACGATGAGCGACACCGGGGACGCGGGCCGGCACACGGGCGAGGGACGGGGGGCCGCGGACCCGATCCGCGGGACCGTCCGGGGCGGGGCGCCGGTGCCGCTGTCGGTCCTCGACCTCGTCACCGTCGGCAGCGGCAGCACGGCGACGGCCTCGCTGCGGACCAGCGTGGAGATCGCGCGGCTCGCCGAGTCCCGCGGCTACCACCGGCACTGGGTCGCCGAGCACCACTCCATGCCCGGGGTCGCCAGCTCCTCACCGGCCGTGATCCTGGCCCATCTCGCCGCCCACACCTCCCGCATCCGGCTCGGCTCGGGCGGGGTCATGCTGCCCAACCACGCCCCGCTGACCGTGGCCGAGCAGTTCGGCACCCTGGAGGCCTTCGCCCCCGGCCGGGTCGACCTCGGACTCGGCCGGGCGCCCGGCACCGACCCGCGCACCGCCGCCGCGCTGCGGGGTTCCGGGCGGCTCGACGAGGCCGCCGACGAGTTCCCCCGGCAGCTCGCGGAACTGCTCCGCTTCCTCGACGACGACTTCCCCGACGGGCATCCGTACGCCCGCGTGCACGCCGTCCCCGGGCCGGTGCAGGGGCCCGCCGGGCGCCCGCCCGTCTGGCTGCTCGGCTCCTCCGGCTTCAGTGCCCGCCTCGCGGGGGAGCTCGGCCTGCCCTTCGCGTACGCCCACCACTTCTCGGCCGCCGGCACCCTGCCCGCGCTCGACCTGTACCGGCAGAGCTTCCGGCCCTCGGCCGTCCTGGACGCCCCGTACGCCGTCATCGGCGTCTCGGCGCTCGCGGCCGACACCGAGCAGGAGGCCCGCTCCCAGGTCCTCACCGGCGCGCTGTCGATGCTCCGGCTGCGCAGCGGCCGGCCCGGGCTGGTCCCGACGCCCGAGGAGGCGGCGGCGTACCCCTTCTCCCCGCTGGAGCGGGAGTTCGTCGACGGCTGGCTCGCGAACATTGTCCACGGCACCCCCGACGAGGTCCGCTCCGGGCTCGACGCGCTGGTGAAGCGGACCGGCGCCGACGAGCTGATGCTGACGGCCAACGCCCACGGCGGGGACGTCCGATTGCGGTCCTACGGGCTCGTCGCAGATGCGTACGGCATGCCGACGGACGTCTCGATTCCGGCTTGAGCACCCGAGAACGGGGTTTGGCTGGTTTGTTGCCGAAACCTTGCCGGAGCATGGCCTAAGGGAGTCTTAAACCGCTCGTCACCCGGGGTGGCGAGCGGTTCTTCGTGTGCGCGCAGCTCTCTGACGAGCACATTTGGCCGCTCAGTGGTCTAGTCCTTCTTTGGTCCAAACCATTGACTGGGGCGGTCGGTGATCGCTATCACTTCTCTCACCTGAAGCTGATGCCCTCCCCTCCCACCCCCCGGAGGCAGTTCATGCACATCCGTAAACCCCTCATCGCGGCCGCCGCCACGGCCGCGTTGGCAGCCGGAGCGCTGGCCGGCTTCGCGGGCCTCGGCACCGCGCAGGCCGCGGACGCCTCCGCCACCGTGAGCAGCGGCGGCGTCCGCATCGCCTACTACGACCAGTGGAGCGTCTACGGCAACGCCTTCTACCCCAAGCACCTCGACACCCGGGGCATAGCGGGGAAGCTGGACGTGATCAATTACTCGTTCGGCAACATCCACCCCACCAACCTCACGTGTTTCGAGGCGAACAAGGCGGCGGGTGACGACAACAACCCCAACGCCGGTGACGGCGCGGGCGACTCGTACGCCGATTACCAGAAGTCCTTCAGCGCGGCCGACAGTGTCAGCGGTGTCGCCGACAAGTGGGACCAGCCGATCGTGGGCGTCTTCAACCAGTTCAAGCAGCTGAAGGCCAAGTACCCCCACCTGAAGATCAACATTTCGCTCGGTGGCTGGACCTACTCGAAGTACTTCAGCGACGCGGCGAAGACCGACGCCTCCCGCAAGAAGCTCGTGAGCTCCTGCATCGACCAGTACATCAAGGGCAACCTGCCGGTCGAGGGCGGATACGGCGGCCAGGGCGTCGCGGCCGGCATCTTCGACGGCATCGACATCGACTGGGAGTACCCGGGCTCGTCCGGCGGCCACCTCGGCAACCACTACGCCCCCGAGGACAAGCAGAACTTCACGCTCCTGCTCAAGGAGTTCCGCCAGCAGCTCGACGCCTACGGCCAGGCCAACGGCGGCAAGAAGTACCTGCTGACCTCGGCCCTCCCGGCCGGCCAGGACAAGATCAAGCACATCGAGACGGACAAGATCGGCGCGTACCTCGACTACGCGAACATCATGACGTACGACATGCACGGCGCCTGGGACAGCGACGGCCCGACGTACCACCAGTCCCCGCTGTACTCCCCGGCCGGTGACCCGACCGACCCGATCGCCCCGGGCACCCAGAAGTACAGCATCGACAACGCCATCGACTCCTGGATCGACGGCAACCCGGCCTACGGCATCACCGGCGGCTTCCCCGCCAACAAGCTGACGCTGGGCTACGAGTTCTACTACCGCGGCTGGAAGGGCGTCCCCGCCGGGGCGAACAACGGCCTCGCCCAGAGCGCGACCGGCGCCTCCGCGGCCCGTCCCACCAGCCAGCAGACCGGCATCGCCAACTACAAGGAGCTCGGCGGGCTCGTCGACAACCCGGCGAACACCTTCTGGGACGACCAGGCCAAGGCCTCGTACTTCTACAAGGACGGCGAGTTCTTCACCGGCCTGAACCAGAAGTCCATCCAGGCCCGCGTCGACTACGGCAAGCAGCGCGGCCTGGCCGGCGCGATGATGTACTCCCTCCTCGGTCTGGACAACAACACCACGCTGCTGAACCAGATCTCGGACGCCCTCGGCGGCACCACCCAGCCGCCGACCACCCCGCCGACCACGCCTCCCACCACCCCGCCGACCACGCCTCCGACGACGCCGCCCACCGGCTGCGGTTCCGTCCCGGCCTACGTCGCGGGCAGCGTCTACACCGGCGGCACGGAGGTCTCCCACAACGGCCGCAAGTACAAGGCCCAGTGGTGGACCCAGAACGAGGCGCCCGGCACCACCGGTGAATGGGGTGTCTGGAAGGACCTCGGCGCCTGCTGATCTCCCCCCACCCCGCGCCGAGCGCCACCCCGCCCCGCCCCGGATTCCGGGTGCGGGGCGGGGTGTGTCACATGGTTGCCCCATTTCCCCATCGGTGCGTGGCGTGATGGCTACGGTTGGTCACGACCGAACCGGACCCACGCATGCATGGGGGTGACCGTCCCGTGGTCCTGACCCGCGACCTCGATCCCAGCGCCTCGCCGCTGGACTACTACGGCTCCGAACTGCGTCGGCTGCGCGAAGCGGCTGGCCTGAAACAGACGCAGTTGGGCGCCGTCATCTACTGCACCGGCTCCCTGATCGGCCAGGTGGAGACCACCGCCCGCGTCCCTACTCGCGACTTCTCCGAACGGCTGGACGCGGCGTTGGATACGGACGGGCACTTCTCCCGCTTGGTGGGGCTGGTCCTGCGGAGCGTCTTGCCGACGTGGTTTCAGGCGTACGCGGAGATGGAGGCCCGAGCGGCGTCCATCTCGACCTATCAAGCGCAACTGGTGTACGGGCTGTTGCAGACAGAGGCGTACGCACGGGCCGTTCTGTCATCGGGGCTCCCGGACAACTTGGACGAACTCGTCGCCGGTCGCATGGAACGGCAACGAGTGCTCCATCGCGAACATCCCCCCATGGTCTGGGTGGTGCTCGACGAGGCAGCCCTGTACCGGCCGATCGGTGGCCCGGAAGTGATGCGGGACCAGCTTTCCCACCTGTTGAGTTTTCGCGACAAGCGCTGGACCAAAATTCAGGTTCTACCTTTCGCGGCCGGTGAACACGCAAGCCTTATCGGGTCGTTCAACACGCTGCGCTTCGACAAGGACCCCGATCTCGTCTACACGGAAGATCTCATCTGCGGGCACATGACGGCCAACCCGGACACGGTCAAGGAAGCTGCCCTTCGTTACGCTCTCCTGCAAGCCGCTGCCCTTTCGGTGGAGGAGTCTGCGGCGTTGATCACCCGCGTAATGGAGGAACGTTATGGGCATCAGCCAGGACCTGACCGGCGCGCGGTGGCGTAAGTCGTCTTACAGCGGCAACACCGGCGGCGACTGCGTTGAGTGCGCGCCCCTGGCCGGAGCCACCTGGCGCAAGGCCTCGTGCAGCGGCTCCAACGGCGGCGAGTGTGTCGAAGTCGCCCCCCAGCCCTGCCGGGTCGCCGTGCGGGATTCCAAGAACCTCGGGGGTCCCGTCTTCGCGGTGGCGCCCGAGGCGTTCGCCGTCTTCGTGCGGAGCCTCTGACCGGACGGACCCGCCGCCCCGCAGCCCCTCAGACCGCGGGGTGCGGGGCCGCGGCCTGGCGGCCGATCATGCGGGCGATCACGTCCGGGGCCACCGCCCGGGAGTACAGCCAGCCCTGGCCCGTGTCGCAGCCCACGCGCCGCAGCCTCGCGGCCTGGCCGGCGGTTTCCACGCACTCCGCGGTGACCGTCAGGCCCAGCCGGTGGGCGAGCTGCACCAGCGCCTCCACGATGGTCTCGTCGGCCGGGTTCGGGTGCGCCCCGTCCTCGTAGCGGAAGCCGTGCACGAAGGAGCCGTCCAGCTTCAGGACCGACACGGGAAGCCGGCTCAGGTAGGCCAGGTTCGAGTAGCCGGTGCCGAAGTCGTCGATGGCGATCCGTACGCCCATGTCGCTCAGTGCCTGGAGGGCCTGGAGCGGGCGGCCCGCCGAGCCCATGACGGCGGACTCCGTCAGCTCCAGCTGGAGCAGCTGCGGGGCCAGCCCCGTCTCGGCGAGGATCTCGGCGACGTCGCCGACGAGGTCGGAGTCCCACACCTGCCGCACCGCCACGTTCACCGACACGAACACCGGTGCGTCACTGGGTTGTTCGATCTGCCAGCGCCGGGCCTGCCGGCAGGCGGTCCGCAGCACCCAGCCGCCCAGCTGGACGATCGAACCGTCCTCCTCGGCGATGCCGATGAACCGATTCGGCGTCAACGTGCCGAACTGCGGGTGGTTCCAGCGCACGAGGGCCTCCACCCCGCGCACCGCGCCGCTCTCCAGATCCACCAGCGGCTGGTACTCCAGCTCGAACTCGCCGCGCTCCACCGCCGGTCGGAGCGTCGAGGACAACGCCTGCCGGGTCATCCGGTGCGCGTTGCGTTCCGGGTCGAAGAGCGTCCAGCGGGCCTTGCCGTCCGCCTTCGCCCAGTACAGCGTCGTATCGGCGGCCTGCATCAACCCGGTCGCCGTCGTCCCCTCCGCGTCGCGTTCCACGACGCCGATCGACGCGGACACCGACAGCCGCTGCCCGGCCAGGTCGAACGGCTCCTGCACGGCGGCCAGTACGCTCCGCGCCAGGTCCGTGAGCTGGTCGGTGCCGGTGGAGTCCTCCACGAGCAGCGCGAATTCGTCGCCGCCGAGCCGCGCCACCAGGTGCCCGCCGGTGCGCCCGTACCCGGACTGGTCCGCGCACTGGGTCAGCCGGGCCGCGACCGCCGTCAGCAGCCGGTCCCCGACCCGGTGCCCCATGGTGTCGTTGACGGCCTTGAAGCCGTCCAGGTCGAGGTAGCACAGGCCGATCCGGCCCGTTCCCCCCTTCCCGTACGCGGAGGCCTCCAGCGCGGCCGAGAGCCGCTCGAAGAACAGCGCCCGGTTGGGGAGCCGGGTCACCGGGTCGTGCATCTGGAGGTGGCGCAGCCGGGCCTGGAGGTCGCGCCGGTCGCTGATGTCGGCGACCGACAGCAGGACGTCCTTGGTGCCGGGGACCGGCCCCAGGGTGACCTCCGTCCACAACGAATGCCCGTCGGGGTGCTTGAGGCGGCGCGTGCAGCGCAGCCGGGCCTGCCGTCCGCGCAGCACCTCCTGGTACGCCTGCCAGGTCCGGGCCTCGGCCGCCAGGTCCACCAGGTCGGCCGCCGACTGCCCGACCAGCGCGCGCGGCTCGGCGCCCAGCAGTCCGGCGAGGGCCTGGTTGGCGGCGATGACGTCGCCGTCGCGGCCGACGACGGCCATCGCGAGGTGGGCCGCGTCGAAGGCGGCCCGGTAGTCGAGTGGTTCCGTCGCGAACCTGGCCGGCGCCGCCGCCATGCCAGGAACGGCCGGCACTGCCGGGTGACGCTCCGTAACGGCCGATCGGATGCTGTCGGCCGCCGAACCGGTCCCCTCTGAGGTTCCGCTCACCGTTGGCTCCCGCAGTGCTCGTGAGTGTCCGTGCAGGAAAGTGTGCCGATCATAGAGGCTGCCGGGAGGCCCTATCCAGCGGCGTCGCCGTACGGAACACGGTCCTTCGTCGCGGCGGCGCCGTACTGACGCCCCGTCGGACACTCCGCCGGTGATCCCGGGGTGATCGTTTCCGCACACCTGTGAGCGAGCGGGGGTCGCACCTGATCCCCGGTGATCGATCGTGACGTTCCGTATGCGTGTGCGTGAACCCCGGGGGTCACCGTCTTGCCGTAGCGCTCACTCGTGTGGGGCACCGGAACAAGGCATTAGTAAGACAATCGCCTCAAAGTGGATGAAAGGTCACTAATCCACCACCGGAGGTCGATGTGCCGCGACAGCAGACACCCGGGGGAGTGGACGGCTCCCGCGCCCGAAGTGCCGCGGCGGTCCTCACCTCCATGGCGGCCCTCGCGGCCATGTCGCTGATCGCCGCCCCCGCCGCGGCCGACTCCGAGGCGGGCCCCTGCGCCCTGACCCGTACGGCGGCGCACCACTCGCTCGGCCTCGACACCTGGAACCGCGCCTATCCGAAGCCGGAACGCACCCTCAACGCGGTCATGGTGTTCCTCTCCTTCCCCGACCACCGCACCGGCCTCACGCCGGACCAGCTGACCTCCGACTACTTCCCCGCTACCAGCGACTTCTTCGAGCGGGCCTCGTACGGGCGGTTCCGGCTGGTCCCCCATCCCCAGAAGCAGTGGATCCGGATGCCCAAGCCGTCCACCGAGTACGGGATAAGGCGGGACTGGGCCCCCGCGGACCGGGCGGCCTACCTGCGGGACGCGGTCGCCGTCGCGGACCCGGAGGTGGACTTCAGCGCGTACGACGTCGTCTACTTCGTCGCCGATCCGGAAGCGCCCGGGGTGGACTCCGACGCCACCAAGGTCGTCAACTTCGACCGACCGCTGACCGCCGACGGGACGCCGCTGCGCCGGATCGTCACCGTCTTCGAGCGGCACCCGCCGGACCGCAACGTCCTCGCCCACGAGACCGGGCACGTCTTCGACCTGCCCGACCTCTACCACCGGCCGTCGGACGGCAAGGGCGACTGGGACACCTACGTCGGCGACTGGGACGTCATGGGCAGCCAGTTCGGCATGGCCCCCGACCTGTTCGCGTGGCACAAGTGGAAGCTGGGCTGGCTGGACCGCTCGCAGGTGGACTGCGTACGGTCCGGCTCCTCGATGCACACCCTCCAGCCGCTCGCCCAGGTCCCGGCGCCCGGCAGCACCGGCGGCACCCGGCTGGCGGTGATCCGTACGGGCCCCGGCAGCGCGATCGCGGTCGAGGCGCGGGGTTCGGTCGGCAACGACGGGGAGACCTGCACCGAGGGGGTGCTGGTCTACCGGGTGCGCAACGAGGCGTCGTCCGGCGGCGGGCCCATCGAGGTCCTGGACGCGCACCCGCGCACGGAGGCCTGCTGGGACCGCTCGGTGTACCCGCCGCTGGCGGACGCGCCCCTGGAGGTCGGCGAGGCCTTCACCGTGCCGGGGGAGGGCATCACGATCGAGGTCGCCGACCGCACCCGGTCCGGCGCCTACACGGTGAAGATCACCACGTAGCCATGCGCGCGGTACGGAACACGAAGAAGGCCCCCCACTCGCGTGGGGGGCCTTCTTCCGTCTGTGCGCCGCCAGGGACTCGAACCCCGGACCCGCTGATTAAGAGTCAGCTGCTCTAACCAACTGAGCTAGCGGCGCTTGCTGACGTCGTAGACATTAGCACCAGGATCCGCCGAAGGAAAAATCGTCGCCGCACCCCGGGTGGCGTGCAGGAACGCCCACAGCAGCGCGTCCGGGCCGGGCAGCCGGGGGAGCCGGGAATCGGGCGCGACGAGCCAGCGGGAGGGGCCGGGCGCGGCGGTCAGCGGAGGCACCGTGACGGCGTCGCCGAGGCCGTGGCACAGCGGCGCCGGCGCGGCCGGGCTCCACTCCTCCCAGGCGAGCAGGGCCGGCAGTCGCTGGGCCGTCCCGGGGGTGGCGAAGAGCAGCATCCGGCCGCGGTGCACGGCCGCCGGGCCGGAGCCGGGACCCCGCTCCCACAGCAGGTCGAGCATCCGGCGGCCCAGTACGACCGGGACGTTGACGACGTCGAACGCGGTCCCGCAGGGCAGCGCGGCGGGCGTGGCGGGCCTCGCCCGCCAGGCGGCGAGGGTGTGCTCGGGCCGGGCGGACGCGGAGGCCAGCCAGGCGGCGCCCTGCGGTGTGACGTGGGTCGCGGACGCGGGGCGTCCTTCCGTGCCGTCGAGGGAGGGGTAGCCGGTGGCCGTCGTCAGCGTCGTCATGCCCAAGGTCTACCGGGTGTGATGTGACCGTTCCCGGGAGTTACCGAAAACCGGGACAGGGCGGGCGGCGCTGGGGTATGTTGCGCCCCGCATATGCCAGGTGCCTCCGTCGGGCGGGTACGGGATCGCACCCGCCCGACGGCCGGCACGCCTACGGTCCGTCGGGGGCGGCGCCGCGCTGGAGGTCCTCGCCGAACTCGATCATCTTGCGCGCGTAGTCCTCGGTCCACTCCGCGACCTCCGCGATCGCCTCCGGCGGGATCCGGTCGAAGCGGCGGGGATCCGCCAGCTGGGCCGCCGCCAGGGCCTGGAACTCCACGGCCCGGTCGTGCGCCGCCCGGAAGGCCAGCGTCAGCTCGGTGGCCCGGGCCAGCAGCTCACGCGGGTCCTCGATGGATTCCAGGTCGAAGAAGTGCTCCGGGTCCGTGGCGGCCGCCGAGGGCTCGAAGAGCAACGGCGCCGGCCGCAGCCTCCGCTCGGTCCGCTCGGGCTCTGCCATGCGTGTCCTCCTGCTGCGCGTGCGAAATGCTTCCGGGCCACCCTCCATTGTCCAACGTCGCGCAAGAGTGCCCCGCGTCACACGGTGACGCGCTCCTTCGCCAGCGCCGCGACGTCGTCGAGGACCCCGTCCAGCTGATCCGCCAGCCCGGCCGGGGCCTCGAAGCCCGCCTCCCCGATCAGGGCGTTGACGCCCGGGACGGACGCCGAACGCTCGGCCGCCAGCATGCCCAGCCGGGTCAGGACGGGCAGCAGCATCTCCGCGGCCGGGACGCCGCCCGTCGGACCCGCGCTGTAGCTGACCAGACCGACCGCCTTGTCCTGCCACTCGCTGTAGAGGAAGTCGACGGCGTTCTTGAACGGCGCGGTGAACCCGCCGTTGTACATCGGCAGCACGAACAGGAACGCGTCGGCGGAGGAGACCAGGGCGCTCCAGTCGCGGGTGTGCTGGTGCGCGTAGACGCCGCTGGAGGCGTACTCGGGCTCGTCCAGGAACGGCAGCGCGATCTCGGCCAGGTCCACCGGGGTCACCTCGAAGGCGCCGTGGGCGCGGGCCCGGTCCGCGACCCAGGCGGCGAGCGGACGGCCGCTGGAGGTGGGCCGGGTGGCGGCGGAGATGACGTGCAGGCGGGTCATGATGGATGAACTCCCCGTGGGTGGTGCCGTGGTGCGGCCGGAGGCGGCCGCACCGTGCTGAACGGCCGCCATTGTGACCACGGACCCCCCACCTGGGAAAACGCGGGCCGCGCACTATGTCAAAGTCGGCCCGCGGGACGCCCCGTCAGGGCCGCCAGGCCACGCGGTGCTCGGCCAGGTGCGCCAGCACCGAATGGTTCGCCTCCCAACCGTCCGGGAACTTCACCGTGACCCCGAGCTGTACCGGCTCCGTCGACGGGTGGGCGTCCAGCAGGTCCGCTATGCCCGCCCGGGCCACCACCACACAGGCGTGGCGGTGCCGGGAGGCCAGCACGCACAGCCGGCCCGTCTCCAGGTGGAAGGCGGTGGCGTCCGGGCGGCCCGACAACGGGTGCAGCACCACCGTCAGGTCGTACTCGCGGCCCTGCAACCGGTTAGCGGTGTCCACGGTCACCCCGGACACGCCCAGCGCGGCCAGGGCGGCGCGCACCGCGGCCGCCTGGTCGCGGTGCGCGGTGCCGACGGCGATCCGGTCCGCCGTCAGCGGCGACGGGTCCGGGGACTGCTCGTCGACCGTGACCGCGCCCCGGTCCAGGGCCCGACGGACCACCAGCGCCACCGCCCGCACGGCCTCCGGGTCGGTGCGCGGGGTGTGCCGCGCGGGCAGCTCCAGCAACCCCCAGCCCGCCTCGGCGGCCTCGTCCAGCACCCGGTCGGGGCCCGAACCGTCGCCCGCGACCCCGTACGAGAGCCGCCGGTCGCCGTGATCGGTGCCGCTGCGGAACCGGGTGTACGGGTAGAAGGCGCGCGAGACCAGCGGCGCGGCCGTCGCCGGGAGCCGCCACGACACCGGCAGCCGGTGCTGCGGCAACCCCGGGTTGTGCGCCAGCAGCGTGGAGACCGCCGACGCCGAAGGGTCGTACGACAAGCCCGCCCACTGCTCGGCGCCGACCACGCTGAACGGGTCGAGCTGGCCCGGATCGCCCACGAAGAGCGCCCGGTCGAACAGCCCCGCCACGGCCAGCAGCGCGTCCGAGCGCATCTGGTACGCCTCGTCCACGATGGCGTGTTCCCACGGCTCGACGTCCTTCACGTACGCCCACTTCGCCGCCGTCGACAGGGTGATGGGCAGCTCGGCGAGGTCACCCGGCTTCGACGACAGGGTGACCGACGGCAGCTCGCGCAGCGCCGGGTCGTAGGCGTCGCCGTCGCTGCTGTGCAGCCGGCCCACCTTCAGCTCCGGGTCCTTGTCGTGCAGCCGCAGCACCAGGTCGTCGACCTGGGCGTTGGTCTGCGCGACCACCATCAGCCGGCGTCCGGCCGCGGCCAGTTCCCGCGCGGCGCGCACCACGAGCGTCGACTTCCCGGCCCCGGGCGGCGAATCCACCACCACGCCCCGCTCGGTGCCGTGCAGGGTGTCGCGCAGGATGGCGGCGGTCGCCTGGGCGGCGACCGCGCCCGGGTCGAAGGCGGTCAAAGGATGTCCTCGTCGGTCACGGCGTCGGGCAGCGGGCCCCCGGGGGCGGACGCCGCCGATCCGGGCGGCCCTCCGTGCGTCCACGGGGTGTTCTCCGGGTCGGGCAGCTTCGGTCCGCCGCGCGCGTCGTGCTCGAACAGCGTCCAGCAGATCCGGTCGCCCTTCTCCGGCACCGAGCCCGGCTCCGGTTCCCGGGTGCGGCCCATCTTGTCCAGCAGTCGCAGCACGAGGTGTCCGTCGTCCTCCCGGCGCACGAACAGCGCCGACTGGGGGCGGCCGTCCAGCGAGCGGTACACCTTGCCGCCGCCGTCCTCGGAGAGCTGCGGCCGGTCCTCCGTCGCCACCGTCACCAGCGGGCGCGGACTGGGCCGCTTGGAGTCCGTCCACTCCATCACCACCTCGGTGACCTCACCGGCGAACGCCTCGCCCGCGAGCCGCCGACCCGCCATGACCAGCGGGTCGTCGAGCGCCTCCTGGGCGTCCAGACGCACCTGCTCGGTCTCCCGGGTGGCGAGCTTCTGCGCCGCGGTCACCGCGTCGTCGCGGCGCGGCTGCGGCGGCTCGCCCGCCCGGACGCGGTCCCGGTGGCCGGTGTAGGACCAGCGGTCGCGGGTCCAGCGCTCCTCGGTCCGCTCGCCCGGCGGCAGGGCGCGCACCAGGTCGAGCGCCTGCCAGGTGTGCCGCCAGGCGTGCTCCATCTGCGAGACGACCAGGGTGCGCACGGCCCCCTCGGCCAAGCGCACCGGACCGTCACCAGCGGTCCCGGCCTCCAGGGCCGAGCGGGCCGCGTCGAAGCGGGCGATGGCCGGCGCCAGCAGCGTGTTGTCGAACACCGGATCGGTCGCCGGGCCGGCCGGGGGGCAGGACAACCGGCCCTGCCCGTCACGGGCGAGTTCCGCCTCGTACGCCGCCCGCTCGCCCGAGGTGCCCGCGGGCGGGTCGATCCAACCCAGCAGCGCGCCCAGGTGCTGGTCCTCCAGGTTGCTCTGGCCCGTGGCCCAGTGCCGGGACAGCAGATCGGTCGCCGACAGCAGCATCGAGGAGCCGGGCACCCGGGAGCGTTCGGCGAGGTGCGAGAACCAGCGGCCCAGCATCGGCACCTGCGACGGCGCCGGGTACGGGTTCTCCGGATCCTCCTCGGCGGTGCGCCGGAACCGCATGGAGCGGCCGAGCAGGCGCACGTACTCGATGCCCGCGCGGCTGGGCACGATCAGCTGCGGCGCGTCCACGCACAGCTCGGTCTCGACCTTGACGCGCTTGCCGCTCTCCGGGTCCGTCTCCGTCCGCTCGGCCGGCTCGACGGTGTCCGCGTACGCGTCGATGTGCGCCAGCACGTGGACGGCCAGCTCCGCCAGGAACGCCCAGCGCAGGTCGCGGTCGCGGGGCTGGGGTATCACGAACACCCGCGGTTCGTCCCGGTCGGTGCCCACCATCGCGCCGAGCGGAGCGCCCGCCTCGCCCGCGGTGGTCAGCGGTACGAGGACCATCGGGCGCGGGCCCAGGTGGCGGTGCCGTACGGTCGCCAGCGGCTGGGCACGGCCCGCGCGGACCGCCTCCAACCGGGCCAGGGTGCTCAGCAGGGGCATTCGGGGGTCTCCGGGGCGTGGTGCGGGGGACGTGCCGCGGCCTGCTCCAGGGCCTCGGCGCGCAGCCGGGCCGCGTGGTGCAGGACGGCCGCGGTGGGGTCGTCGGCGGGGCCGGCCCCGGAGGCCGCCGCGAGGGCCGCCTCCACGGTGGTCAGGCCGCCCAGTTCGCCCCGTACGGAACGACCCAGCGCGCCCGGATCGCCCGCGGCGCGGGACCGCTCGCGACAGTGGAAGGCCAGCTCGCAGGCGGCCAGGCACTCCGGGGCGTAGGCCGCGGTGACGGCCGAGACGGCCTCGTCGAGCTCCTCGGCCGATCGGGCCGGATCGAAGCAGAGCCCCTCGGGCAGGGCCGCGGCGAGGTCCTCGACCCGGGTCAGCCGCTCCAACTGGCGCCGGGTCACCGCGTGCTCGCGGCGTACGTCGACCAGGGCGGCGGTGGGCAGGTTGGAGAAGTCCTTCGGGCAGACGAGCACGATCCGGTGCCCCACCTCGGCTTCGGCCAGCTTCCCGGCCGTCCGCTCCAGCGCCAGCACGTAGACGGCGGCCTGCCGGGCGGCGGCCCCCACCTTCGCGGCGTCGGCCACCCCGTCGATCATCGGGAACGACTTGATCTCCACCACGGTCCAGCGGCCGTCGGGGTGCACCACGACCGCGTCCGGCTCCAGGTAGGCGGGGGTGCCCGCCACCTCCAGGGCCAGCATCGGGTGGTCGAGCAGCGTCCACGCCCCGGCGGTGGTGGCCTCGCGCAGCGCCAGCGCGGTGCGGGCGGCGCGGCCCTCGGGTCCGGCGGCGGTCAGGTCGGGGACGCGGGCGTCGGGGCCGGGCGCCTCGGCGCCGCCGCCGAGCCGGTCGTGGACCAGCCGCAGCAGCTCGGCGCCGCCGTCGCCCTTGACCTTGGCCTCGAAGGAGTTGCCGCGCACGATCGCGAACTGGGACTGGCCGAAGGAGGCGGGCGAACCGAGGGCCGCCGCGAGCGCCGTCTTGTCCACGCCCGCGCCGTCGAGCAGGGCCCTTCTGCCGCAACCTGGGTTGGCGGCGAGCGCGGCGAGCGCCCGGGCGTCGAGCGGGCGGGGCGGGACGGCGGGGCCGCGCAGGTCAGCGAGCCGCTGCCGCAGTGTCGTCGTCTGCGGGGTCGGCTGCGGGCGGCCGCTGGGCGGGAAGGAGCTCACGGGCGGAAGTGTCCCATCCGCCACCGACAATCGGGGACTTACCGCGGAAACCGACTGCCCGACCTCCGGGAACCGCCGCCGGCGCGCCGTGCGGGACGCCTTCCCCGGCCCCCTCCGCCCGGTCGCGGAGGGCGAGCGGGCGGCGGACGATCAGCGCGCCCGCACCCATCACGGCCGCCCCGGCCACCGCGTCGAGGAAGTAGTGGTTGGCGGTCCCCATGACCACCACCGCCGTCAGGACGGGGTACGCGATCCCCAGCCCCCGCACCAGCGGTGTGCGCGCGTGCCGCCAGAGCAGCACCCCGCACCACAGCGCCCAGCCGACGTGCAGGCTCGGCATCGCCGCGTACTGGTTGGTGAAGGACCCGAGCCCGCGCGGGGCACTGGCCTCGCCGCCCCACCAGCCGTACGCGCTGAACTGCGCCATCGTGTCGGTGAACCCGTACGAGGCGTCGAGCAGTCGGGGCGGGCAGGTGGGCAGCAGGGAGAAGCCGACGAGCCCGAGCAGGGTGGAGGCCACCAGCCAGGCCCGGGCGGCGCGGTAGTGGCGCGGGCGGCGGTGGTAGAGCCAAATCAGGACCGCCGGGGTGACGAGGTAGTGCAGGGACGCGTAGACGAAGTCGGCGGGTATGCCGAGGACCCCCGACGCGGAGAAGAGACGATTCAGCGGTCGCTCGAAGTCCATCCACAGCAGCTCCTCGACGCGCAGGATCGCCAGCCCGTGGTCGACGGCGAGGCCCACGTCGCCCCGCGCCAGGAGCCTGCCGCCGGAATAGGCCCCGTAGACGAGGGCCAGCAGCAGCAGTTCCACCCACCACGTGGGTCGCCGTCGATTGGTCATACGGTGTAGGACGCTGCGGGGAGGGGAGGAGTTGCCCTCAGTTCATGTGATGGATGATGGTCGGACGACGGATTCGCCCGTACCGGAGCGAACCCCCACGGACCAGGAGAAACTCACATGGCTCCCCGCATCCTGCTGGCCCGCCACGGCCAGACGGCTTGGTCGCGCCTCGGCAAGCACACCGGACGCACCGACGTGCCGTTGCTGGAGGAGGGCAGGCAGGGCGCGAAGCTGCTGGGCGAACGCCTCGCCCGCAAGCCCTGGTCCGACCTGCACGACCTCCAGGTGCGCACCAGCCCGCTGGTCCGGGCGAGCGAGAGCTGCGACCTGGCCGGCTTCGGGATCCGGGCGGAGCCCTGGGACACCCTGATGGAGTGGGACTACGGCGACTACGAGGGCATGACCCCGGCCGAGATCCAGGCGGTCCGGCCGGGCTGGCTGATCTGGCGCGACGGAGTTCCCGGCGGCGAGTCCGTGGCCGACGTCGCGGCCCGCGCGGACGAGGTCGTGGCCTGGGCCCGGTCGGCGGAGCGCGATGTCCTCGTCTTTGCCCACGGCCACATCCTGCGCACCCTCGCCGCCCGCTGGCTCGGCTTCGAGGCCTCCTTCGGAGCCCGCATCCGGCTGGACCCGACCTCCCTGTCGGTCCTGGGCTGGGCGTACGGGGCCCCCGCGCTGGAACGCTGGAACGACACCGGGCACCTCGACGGCTGACGCCCCCGCCGACAGCTGACGCCCCCCGCCGGCCCCGGCCCTCAGGCCGAGGCGTGGCGGGTCAGGAAGGCGCCCACGCGCGGGGAACGCTGGTGCGGGACCAGGGTCTTGGCCGTGCCCGCCACCATGGACCGGATCCGCGTCGACTGGACCTCGGTGAGCAGGTCCAGTACGCGGCCCCCCGCCCAGGCGGCCTCGTCGGGCGCCCCCGCGCGGGCCAGGTCGTCGGCGAGTTCGGCGGTGTACAGGGCCACGTTCCGCGCGAAGTGCGGGTCCTGGAGGTCGGCGGCCCGGCGTGCGTGTCGGGCCGCGCGCGCGAACTCGCCGAGGGAGGCCCAGCAGCGGGACTCCAGCGACTCCAGTTCGGCCTCGCCGAAGAAGGACATCCACTCCGGGTCCGCCGCCGAGGGGCCCTTGGAGAACTCGGTGTGCGCCCGGGCCAGGGCCTCCTCGCAGGCCCTGCGGTCGCCCAGCCCCGACCAGCCGCCCGCCTCGCGCAGCGCCAGCAGCGACAGCAGCCGGGGGGAGCCGACCGAGCGGGCCGCGAGCCGGCCCGCCTGCGCGGCCCGTACCGATTCGCGGGGGCGACCGCAGTCCCGCGCGAGGAAGGCCATGTTGCTGAACGCGTGGGCCTCCAGCCCGCAGTCCCCCGACACCCGGGCGGTGGCCAACGCCTCCGCGTAGTGCGAGCGGGCGTCCTCGAACCGGCCGGAGTCGTGCGCGAGCCAGCCCACCGAGACGGCGAGTTCCCCGGCGCCCGCGTGCAGCCGGTCCTCGGTGGACTGCCGGGTGGCCCCCGCGTCGAGGAGCGCGTAGGCGGTCCGCAGCGGTCCGGCCGCGCGCCGGTACAGGGCGTCCGCCCCGTGCCGGTCGTCCAGCAGCCGGATCTGGCGTACGGCGTCCTCGACGGCGGCGGCCTCGGCCTCGCCGGCGCGGGTGGGGAGCCGGCGGGTGTCGCCGAGCAGGGTGAGACTGAGCGTCGCGGCCGCCACGGTCGCGGAGCCGCCCGCCATGAACGCGCGACGCAACACGTCGCTCTCCTTGGAACGGTGGATGAGGTGGACGGGGGCGAGCGGTTCGGGGGCGGCGCGCTGCGCCGACCGCCCGCGTACCGTCTCGCGGGGGGAGAAGCCGAGGTCGGCCAGGGTGCGGCCGGGGAACATGTGCAGGAAGACGCGTTCGTAGGCGTAGTTGGGGCAGCGGATCTCGCCCGACTCGACCCGGCCGATGTAACGGGCGTCGCAGGAAACCGTTTCGCCGATCTCCCGTGCGGCCCGGCGCACCATGGCCGCGAACTCGGCCGGGGAGTGCGCCGCGCGCAGCCGCCGGAAGGAGGAGTTGGGTGAGTGGGGGAACGCCGCCATGGACGTGGCCTCTCTGGACAAGCTCGGCAATCTCAGTGGATCCCGGTTGTACTCGCCCCATGAAGGGCTCCGGCGCGCATGAACGTACCGCCAGCGCAGGGCCGTTCACGCGATGTTTGGCTACAAAACGGATATCTCACCCGCGATCCGCCATGAACTGCCATCCTTTGCGGCGTCTTGCCGCCGCATCCGTTGACGCTCCCGCGCGTTGGACCCATGCGGATACGGATCGAGGAGGGGTTCCCTTGGTGGAGGCCGGCATGGACAGCACTGGAACGAACTTCGCGCCCGAGACCGGCGCGACCGCCATCGACACCCCCGACGCACCCGACGCCCCCGACCTGGTGACCGTCCCCACCCGGCAGGGCCTGGAGGCCGTCGACATCATCCGTCGCGGTGCCGGCCTCACTGCCCCCGGCGTCGGCCCCGTCCTGCACGACGGCTCCGGGGCCACCCTCGGCTTCCTCGTCCCCCCGGGCACCGCCGACGGCTGGGACCTGCCCGGCAGCGCCTGTACGCAGACCAACGGACGCGGCATGCGCTTCGGCGACGCCGCCTCGCCCACGGCCGGCGGCACCGGCTGGCTGCTCCCGCCCGAAGCCGTCGGACCGGTCACCGATCCGGCGGTGCTGCGCGCGGCGCTCGGCGAGGCCGCCCGGCTCATCGAAGCGGCCGACAACTGTCGCTGAAGCGCTGACCAGCCATAATGGAGCCGTGGCAGGCAAGGGCAAGGGCAAGGGCAACAGGGGCGGCAAGGGCGGCAGCGGCGGCGGCAGCGGTCCGCGCGGGAGCGCGGAGCCGGTCACCGGGCAGGTGGGCGGCGGCCTGGCGGAGCTGGCGCCCGACCGCGAGCGCGCCCGCGCCTGGACCCTGCTGATCGACGGAGCCCCCCAGTCCCACGTGGACCTGGACGACCCCGGGCACCTGGACTTCTCGTACCAGCGCCGGATCGGCCACCTGATCGACCTCGTCGCGCCCGCCCGGCAGCCGTTGAACGTGGTCCACCTGGGCGGCGGCGCCTTCACCCTGGCCCGCTACACGGCCGCCGGACGCCCCCGCTCCACCCAGCAGGTCGTCGAGATCGACGGCGCCCTCGTCGCCTTCGTACGCGAACACCTGCCGCTGGACCCGCAGGCGCGGATCCGGGTCCGCGCCGTGGACGCCCGGGCGGGCCTGGCCAAGATCCCGGACGGCTGGGCCGACCTCGTCATCGCCGACGTCTTCAGCGGCGCCCGCACCCCGGCGCACCTGACCAGCACCGAGTTCCTGGACGACGTACGCCGGGCCCTGGCACCCACCGGCTGGTACGTGGCGAACCTCGCGGACGGTCCGCCGCTGACCCACCTGCGGAGCCAGATCGCCACCGCCGCCGCCCGGTTCACCGAACTGGCGCTGGCCGCCGACCCGGTGGTGTGGCGGGGGAAGCGCTTCGGCAACGCGGTGCTCGTCGCCGCCGACCGGGAACTGCCCGTCGCGGAGTTCACCCGCCGGGTGGCGAGCGACCCGCACCCCGGCCGCGTCGAACACGGCCGCGCCCTCGCCGACTTCACCGGCGGGGCCGCGCCCGTCGCGGACGCCTCGGCGGTCGCCTCGCCGCAGCCGCCGCCGTCGGTGTTCCGGTAGGGCCCGTACGGGTGTGCGTGGGCGGGGCCGCTCAGCGCTCGTCGAACTCGACGCGCGGGGCGGTGTCGTGCCAGGTGCAGAACACCGACGACTCCCGGCCGTCGCGGGTGAAGGTGACCCGGATCCACAGTTCCTGCTTCCACACCTGCATCCGCCACCCCGCCTCCGGAGTCGCCGACACCAGCTCGGCCGAGGAGGTCCCGAGGTCGAGGACGACCCGGCCGCCCGTCACCGAGTACCCCTTCACCCGACCCGACGCGTCCGGCTCCCGGGACGGCGCGGCGGCCGGCGGCGGCGACTTCGGCCTCGCCGCCGGGGCCGGATCCGAGGCGGAAGCCGAGGGCGAGGGCGTCACGGACGGCGACGGCGACGAGGAGGGCGAGGGTGACGGCGACGGGGACCGCGGCGGCTCCGAGCCGTGCGTCGAGGAGGACAGCGGCGTCGTCGTCAGGGGCACGGCCAGCGGCGGATCGTAGGCGGTCCCGGACATGACGGTGCGCACGCCCCACCACGACAGGGTCACGGCCGCGGCGGTCGCCAGGATCCAGGCCATGGCATGTACAAGTCCTCGACGCATCGGGGACATACTGCACCACCCGCCCCAGAGGTGGCCCGGCGCCTCCTGGCGTCCCCCGAATGGACTACCGTGCGGCCATGGCTAGTGTGCTCGTGGTCGAGGACGACCAGTTCGTACGTTCCGCCCTGATCCGGCACCTGACCGAGGCCTCCCACACCGTGCGGAGCGTCGGAACCGCCCTGGAGGCGCTGCGCGAAGTCGCCCACCACCGCTTCGACGTGGTGATACTCGACCTCGGCCTGCCCGACCTCGACGGCGCGGAAGCGCTCAAGATGCTCCGCGGCATCACCGACGTCCCCGTCATCATCGCCACCGCGCGCGACGACGAGGCCGAGATCGTCCGGCTCCTCAACGACGGCGCCGACGACTACCTCACCAAGCCCTTCTCCGTCGAGCACCTCTCCGCCCGGATGGCCGCCGTCCTGCGCCGCGCCCGCGCCGCCGGCGCCGAACCCCCCTCGCGGGTGCTGCGCGTCGGCGGACTCGCCATCGACCCGCTGCGCCGCCAGGCGGAACTCGACGGGGCCGTCCTCGACCTCACCCGCCGCGAGTTCGACCTGCTCGCCTTCCTCGCCGGCCGGCCCGGGGTGGTCGTGGCCCGCCGCGAACTGCTCGCCGAGGTGTGGCAGCAGTCGTACGGCGACGACCAGACCATCGACGTGCACCTGTCCTGGCTGCGCCGCAAGCTCGGCGAGACCGCGGCCCGCCCCCGCTACCTCCACACGCTGCGGGGCGTCGGCGTCAAACTGGAGCCGCCGGCGTGAGGTGGGCCCTGGTCAAGGTGTGCCTCGCCGTCACGGTGATGGTGGTCGTGGCCTTCGCCGTCCCGCTCGGCATGGTCGTCCAGGAGATGGCCAGCGACCGGGCCATCTCCAACGCGGAACGGCAGGCGGCCACCATGGGGCCGACCCTGTCCATCACCACCGACCCGGTGCAACTGCGCAAGGCCGTCGAGTCGACGCAGATGGGCGCCGCCGGACGGATGGCCGTCCACGTACCGGCCATCGGCGCGGCCGGGCCCGTCGACATCGGCGACGGCTGGGCGGGCGCGAACGTCGTCGGCGAGGTGCGCAGCCTCGGACGGGCGATGACCACCCACGTCGCCGGCGGCGACTCCGTCGTGCTCCAGCCCACCGCCCTCGGCTCCGGGGACATCGCGGTCATCGAGATCCTGGTGCCGGAGAACGAGGTCAGCAACGGCGTCACCACCGCCTGGCTGGTCCTCGCCGGCGTCGGACTCGCCCTGATCATCGGCTCCGTCGCCGTCGCCGACCGGCTCGGCGCCCGCCTCGTACGCCCCGCCGAACGGCTCGCGGACGCCGCCCACCAGCTCGGTGAGGGCCGGCTCGGAGCCCGGGTGCCCGAGGACGGGCCCAAGGAACTCCGCTCGGCGGCCGTCGCGTTCAACTCGATGGCCGATCAGGTCGTCGAACTCCTCGCCAACGAACGGGAACTCGCCGCCGACCTCTCCCACCGGCTGCGCACGCCCCTGACCGTGCTGCGGCTCAACGCGGCCTCCCTCGGCGACGGTCCGGCCGCCGAACACACCCGGGCCGCCGTGGAACAGCTGGAGCGGGAGGTCGACACGATCATCCGTACCGCCCGTGAACAGCGGCCCGTCTCGCAGGGGTTCGCGGGTGCGGCCGGCGGTGCGGGAGTGGGCTGCGACGCCTCCGAGGTGATCCGCGACCGCATGGACTTCTGGTCGGCGCTCGCCGAGGACGAGGGCCGCGAGGTGCGGCTCGCCGGCGTGGACCGCGTCGTGCGCATCCCCGTCGCACGGCCCGAGCTCGCCGCCGCGCTCGACGCCATGCTCGGCAACGTCTTTCGGCACACCCCCGAGGCCACCCCGTTCGCCGTCGACGTGCACGACGCGGGCGACGCCGTCATCGTCCTCGTCTCCGACGCCGGACCCGGCATCGCCGACCCGGACGCCGCCCTGCGGCGCGGCAACGACGGCGGGCGCGACGGTTCGACCGGCCTCGGCCTGGACATCGTGCGCCGGGTCGCTGAATCCACCGGCGGCGACGTCCGGCTGGGACGCTCCGTCCTCGGGGGGACCGAGGTCCGGGTCTGGATCGCCCTCGACGACCGCGCCCGCGGCGGCGACCGCGGCGCCGGAGGGCGACGTACGCGGCGCAAGCGACGGGGCGACTGACGGCGGCGGGCAGCGGGCGGCGGTCGCCGGGCGCGGGGCGCGGGCGGGCGACGGGTGGGCGACGGGTGGGGCGGCCGGATGCCGGCGGGGCAACCGACGTACCCCCGGGGCGCGCCTCGTGGGAGGCAAGTCCGCAGGTCGGTACGGTCCGGCCCATGGACACCCTCATCTTCGGCGGCCTCCTCGCCACCCTGATCGCCATGTACCGGGAGTCGCCCCGGACCGTGGTGCTCGGCGCCTGGTGGCTCGTGCTGGGCGCCGTCGTGCTGCTGATGGCGCACCACGTGGCCGGCGGTCCCGCCCTCCCGCTGAGCCACTGACCCGTGGCCACGATGAACACCCTCGTCCCGGAGACCGCGGAGACCGCCCTGGAGGGCGGACTGCTCGGACGGGTCCAGTACTGGTTCGCGTGCTCCTTCGTCATCGGTTGGACGGCCTTCGTCGGCGCCGGCCTCTTCCACCAGCTCGGGTTCCACGAAATCCCCTGCCCGCTCTGCGTCGTGCAGCGCATGTTCATGCTGCTGGCGGCGGTCGGGGCGGGCTGGGTCATCCGTACGGCGCTCGGCGACGGCGCCGTCACCGGCCGGGACTACATGGCGGGTTGGGGCATGGCCCTGGTCGCCGTCGTCGGCGGCTCCGCCGCCGCCGGGCGACAGACGCTGCTGCACGCCCTGCCGGGGAACGAGGGCTACGGCAGCTCCCTGTTGGGCCTGCACCTGTACGTGTGGGCGTGGGTCCTGTTCACCGTTTCGGCCGTCGCCATCGGCGTCGTCCTCGCCTTCGCCCACGCGACGGCGGACCGCGTCGTCCCGGCCGCCCGCCCCGGCCCGCACCGGGCCGCGGGGACGTTCGCCCTGGGTTTCCTGGGCGTGGTCATCGCCGTCAGCGCGGCGGCCGTCTTCCTGGACGAGGGCTTCCACTGGTTCCTCCCGCAGGAACCGACCCCCTACCGCCCGTTCCACGGCCCCCCGCTCGACACCGACCTCCCGCGCTGACGCCCCGTCCGAGGGCGCGGATGCACCCGGGCCCCCGGACCGTGCACGGCGGGTCCTGTACGGAGCCTGTACGGAGGTCCTGCGTGGCTGCGTCCCGTACGGATCACCCCGGGCCGCGGCGGAACAGTGCCGGGCGGGCCGCGGCCAGGGCCAGCGCCGCCGAGCCGGCCGCTGCCGCGACGGAGACGACGAACGCGGCCCGGTACCCGTACGCCGAGGCCAGCGGACCGGCGACGGCGGCGGCCAGGGCCTGTCCCAGGATCAGACCGCTGCCCACCACCGTCATCGCCTCGCCCATCCGGTCCGCCGGGCCGGTCCGTTCCACCAGCCCGAACAGGGCGATGAGGTGCGGGGCGACGGCCAACCCGATGCCGGCGACCGCGAAGGCGGCGCCGACCGTTCCGGACACCGCGAGGAGCGGCAGCGACAGCGCCGCCTGGACGCCGATCGTCCAGCGCAGCCGCACCGTCAGGTCCGCCGCGCCCGGCCGAGCCACGGTCACGAACCCGGCGACGGAGCTGGTCACGGCCATGGCCGCCCACACCAGCCCGGCCGTACCGGGTTCGTCCAGCGACTCGGCGAGCGCGTTGACGCCCGTGTTGGCGCCGCTCCACGCCGCGCCCTGGAGCAGGGCCATCGCGAACAGCAGGACCAGGCTCGGCGACCACAGTCGTGCACGGGTGCGTGTCGTGTCGGTGGCGTTCGCCGGCGCGAGCGGTCCGGGGGCCGTCGGGTGGACGGCGAACAGGGTGCCGAACACCAGGATCACTACGGCCGCGAGGACGAGGGCCGAGGCGGGGTGGACGGTCATCGCGAGGATCCCGGCCAGTGCCGGCCCGACCATGAAGCCGACCTCGTCGAGGGTGGTGTCGAAGGACAGCGCCGAGTCGAGCAGGGTTTTGTCGTTCCTGGCCAGCCGGGACCAGCGGGCCCGCGCCAGCGGCCCTACTTGGGGGACGGTGAGTCCGGCCGCCACGGCCGTCGCGATCCGGGCGGTCAGGGGCAGCCCGGCGAGGACGCAGGCGACCAGGGCGACCAGGACGGTCGCGTTCGCCAGGCAGGCGGTGAGCAGGACCGGGCGGTGACCGCGCCGGTCGGCGAGCCGGCCGATGACCGGGCCGCCGAGCGCCTGGCCCAGCCAGAGCGCCGCCGCGACGGCGCCGGCGTCGCCGATTCCGTCCCGCTGGTTGATGAGCAGGAGCGTTCCGATGGGGCAGAGCGCGGCGGGGAGCCGGGCGAGGAACGCGAACACGGGCAGGGCGGGTCCGCCCAGTGCGAACACCCCGCGGAAGCCGCTGGGGCTGGGCGCCGGGGCGGGGGCGGGCGCGGTGCCGGAGACGGTGTCGGCGGCGGCGGCGTCGGGAAGGGCGTCGGGCATGGGCGGGCAACCTCCAGCCGCACGCCGACCCTCCCGTGTCTCCGGCGCGCGTCGTTGCCCGTTGGCCGGGACGGTAGCCGCGGACCGGGGGCTTCGGTAGCCCCCGGGCGAGGGGTGGTCAGGTCGGGTCGTCGGAGTTCAGTCGTTGGGCTTGGGCCCGGCCGACCTCGGCGGCGCGGTGGAGGTAGTCGGCGATGAGCTCGAGTTCGGCGTCGGAGTAGCGGTCCAGTACGGCGCCGAACGCCCGGCCGGGGGTGTCCCAGGCCTGGTGGATCCGGTCGCGGGCGGCGGGGGAGAGGACGACGAGGGAGCGGCGCCGGTCGTGCGGATCGGCCCGCCGCTCGACGATGCCCGCCTTGACGAGCCGGTCGACGAGACGGGTGGCGGACCCCGAGGTCAGGCCGGTGAGGCGGGCGACGTCGCCGGTGCTGACGGGACCGGGCTCCAGGTCCAGGAGGCCGACGCACTGGAGGTCGGTGGGGTGCAGGCCGACGTGGTCGGCCATGGCCTGGCTGAAGAGCGAGTAGTCGGCGTAGTGCCGCTGGCTCTCCGTGACGATGCGCGCGAGCAGCTCGGCGCGGCTCCACTCACCCGAACGGGGGGAATCGGTTGACATCGACCTCTCCATGCCTGAAATTTAATTGCGTGGCGCAGAGAATGTATCGCGCAGAATCTGTGCCACGTAATCAGCTTAGGGCACAGTCATCAACTGGACCCATCCACCACACGCGTCAGCACCACAGGCATCAGCACCACACGCATCACTGACATCACATCCGGCAGACTCACGAGCAGAGCAGGAGATCGTCATGTCGATCCTCGTCACCGGCGGCCGCGGCGCCGTCGCCCGTTCCCTCACCACCTTCCTCGCCGGTCGCGGCCTCCCCTACCGCCTCGCCTCGCGCGCGCCGGATACGCCCGAGGCGGTGCGCTGCGACCTCGCGGATCCCACCACCTTCGCCGGGGCGCTGGCCGGCATCCGTGCCGTCTTCCTCTATGCCGAAGCCACCGGGATCGAGGCGTTCGTCGAGGAGGCCGGCGCCGCCGGGGTGGAGCACGTGGTGCTCCTGTCCTCCTCCGCGGTGATCACGGAGGACGCCACCGTGAACCCCCTCGCAGCCTCCCACCTCGCCGTCGAGGAAGCCCTGTTGGCCTCCTCGCTGCACACCACCCTGTTGCGGCCCGGCGCCTTCGCGGGGAACGCCCGCGGTTGGTCCTCGGCCCTCTCCTCCGGCCGGCCCGTCCGGCTGCCCCACCCGGGAGCGCACTCCGCCCCGATCCATGAGGCCGACATCGCCGAGACGGCCCTCACCCTGCTCACCGACCCCGCTCGCGGCGGCGGGGCCCACACCCTGACCGGGCCGCAGTCCCTGACCTTCGCGACCCAGCTCGAGATACTCGGCTCCGCCCTCGGCCGGACCCTGCCCTACGAAGAGGTCACCCCCGGGCAGTGGAAGGCCGACGTGGCGGAGTACCTGCCCGCCCCCTACGCCGATGCCCTCCTCGGCTACTGGGCTGCCGCCGATGGCGTCCCGACCTCCACCACCGACACCGTCGAGCGGTTCACCGGCCACCCGGCGCGCTCCTTCGCAACCTGGGCCCAGGAGAACGCCTCCGACTTCCGCCGGCCGTAGGGGCGCCGGGTGGGCGGCCGGGGGTGGGGCGGGCCCGGGCGCCGGAGGTCAGAGGGTGCCCGTGCGGGCCAGGCGGGCGTACCAGCGGGCGCTGGAGCGGGGCGTGCGGGTCTGGGTCTCGTAGTCGACGTGGACGATGCCGAACCGCTTGCTGTAGCCGTAGGACCATTCGAAGTTGTCCATCAGCGACCACAGGAAGTACCCGCCGACGGGCGCGCCGTCGCCGATCGCCCGGTGGATCGCCGACAGGTGCTCCCGCAGGTAGCCGATGCGCCGGGGGTCGTGCAGGTCCGGCGCGTACGCCGCCCCGTTCTCGGTGACCAACAGGGGCAGGCCCGGAGCCTCGGAGCTGAACCGCATCAGCAGGTCGTAGAGGCCCGTCGGGTCGATCGACCAGTCCATGTCGGTGCGTTCGCCCGGCGGCTGGTGGAAGGCGATGCCGTCCGCCGCGGGCCAAGGGGAGTGGCCGGTGGAACCGTGCCCGTCGGCGCGGGGTCCGTCGGAGGAGGCCGAAACCACCGCCGGGGTGTAGTAGTTCACGCCCAGGAAGCCGAGGGGCTGGTGGATGAGGGTCTCGTCACCGGGCCGGACGAAGGACCAGTCCGTCAGCGCCGCCGTATCCGAGAGGAGGTCCTGGGGGTAGGCGCCGTGCAGCAGGGGGCCGGTGAAGATCCGGTTCGCGAGGGCGTCGATCCGGCGCTGGGCGTCCAGGTCGCCGGCCGAGCCGGTCAGTGGCCGCACCGCGCTCGGGTTGAGCGCGATGCCCGTCCGGACGTGCGAGGGCAGGGCCGCGGCCGCCATCCCGTGGGCCAGGTTCAGATGGTGTGCGGCCCGCAGGGCATCGGCCG
This sequence comes from Streptomyces sp. NPDC001568, assembly GCF_042893755.1. NCBI lineage: Bacteria > Bacillati > Actinomycetota > Actinomycetes > Kitasatosporales > Streptomycetaceae > Streptomyces > Streptomyces sp. NPDC001568. The sequence goes on from NZ_JBIAVF010000014.1 coordinate 186,114, forward strand.
GATCGGTGCGGCCGGGGGCGTGGACCCCGGAGGCGTAGCCGAGGAAGGCGCTGCACCAGGGCTCGTTGAGCGTGGTCCAGAGCCCGACCCGGTCGGCGAGGGCGTCGGCCACGGTCTGCGCGTACCCGGCGAAGGCGTGGGCCGTCTCCCGGGCCGGCCAGCCGCCCGCCTCCTCCAGGTGCTGCGGCAGGTCCCAGTGGTACAGGGTCACGCAGGGCTCGATGTCATGGGCGAGCAGTTCGTCCACGAGCGCGTCGTAGAAGCCGATCCCTCCGGACAGGACGCGGGGCCAGGACACCGAGAACCGGTAGGCGCCCAGGCCGAGTTCCGCCATCAGGCGGACGTCCTCGCGCCACAGCCGGTGGTGGTCGACGGCCACGTCACCCGTGTCACCGCCGTGCACCTTGCCCGGCGTACGGCAGAAGGTGTCCCAGATCGACGGCCCGCGCAGCCCGGCCGCGCCCTCGATCTGGAAGGCGGCCGTGGCCGCCCCCCAGAGGAACCCCTGCGGGAATCGCATGTCCCCCACGCCGTTCATCCCTTCACCGCTCCCTGCATGATGCCGCCCACGATCTGGCGGCCGAAGACGACGAACACCAGCAGCAGCGGGAGCGTGCCCAGCAGCGCACCCGCCATGATCACGGACTGGTCGGGGACGTAGCCCCGGCCCAGCCCCGTCAGGGCCACCTGCACCGTCGGGCTGCCGTTCTGGGTCAGCGCGACGATCGGCCAGAAGAAGTCGTTCCACGTCATGACGAAGGTCAGCATCCCGAGGACCGCCATCGCCGGCCGGGCCACCGGGAACACCACGTGCCACACCACCCGCAGCGAGTTCGCCCCGTCGGTGCGGGCCGCCTCCACCAGCTCCATCGGCAACGCCTGCGCCAGGTACTGCCGCATGAAGAACACCCCGAAGGCGCACACCAACGCCGGCAGGATCACCGCCTGCAGCCGGTCCGTCCAGGACAGTTCGGCGACCAGCATGTACAGCGGCACCACGCTCAACTGCGGCGGGATCAGCATCGTCCCGACCACCAGCGACAGCAGGACCCGGTGCCCGCGGAACCGCAGCCGGGCGAAGGCGAACCCCGCCATGGTCGACAGCACGACGGTCACGGCAGCGACCGTACCGGCGACGACGAGCGTGTTCAGCAGGGCGGCGCCCATGTTGGCGTCGGTCCAGGCGACCCGCAGGTTGCGGCCCAGGTTCCCGCCGAACCAGAACGGCGGCGGGGTCTGCGCCAGTCGCGTACTGCTCCGCGAGGCCGCGATCGCCGTCCACACCAGCGGGAACAGCGACCCGGCCGTGAACAGGGCGAGCACGGCGTACGTCAGTCGACCCGCGCGCAGTGATCTCATCGCTTCGCCCCCCGTCCCCGCAGGAGCCGGGCGGCCCCCGCGACCAGCAGCAGCATCAGGAACATCGCCCAGGCGATCGCCGAGGCCCGCCCCAGGTGCAGGTTCACCCACCCCTGCTCGTACAGGTACAGCCCCAGCGTCTGGAACTGGTGGTCCGAGCCGCCCGTCGCGCCCGCCCCCGCGTTGAACAGCAGCGGCTCGCCGAACAGTTGGGTCGCCCCGATCGTGGAGACCACACAGGTGAAGAAGATCGTCGGCCGCAGCGAGGGCACCGTCACGTGGATGAACTGCTGCCACCGCGAGGCCCCGTCCAGGGCGGCCGACTCGTACAGCTCCCCGGGGACGGCCTGCATCGCCGCCAGGTAGATCAGCGCGTTGTAGCCGGTCCACCGCCACACCACGATCGCGGAGACCGCCAACTGGGAGGCGAGCGGACCGTTCTGCCAGTCGACCGCGCCGAGCCCGACGCTCGAGAGGACCCAGTTGACCATCCCGTAGTCCCGGCCGAAGAGCAGCACGAACACGAGGGTGGCCGCGGCCACGGAGGTCGCGTACGGAGTGAGGACCACCACCCGGAAGAAGGCCGAGCCGCGCATCCGGTAGTTGAGGAGGTGGGCGAGCCCCAGCGCGATCGCCAACTGCGGCACCGTCGACAGCAGTCCGATGGTGACGGTGTTGCGCAGGGCGTTCCAGAAGAAGGCGTCGTCCCACAACCGGGTGAAGTTCCGCAACCCCACCCACGTCATCGAGTCCGGGTCGGTCAGCTCCACCTGGTGCAGCGCCGCCCAGCCCGTGTACAGCAGCGGGAACAGCCCGAAGGCGGCGAAGAAGAGGAAGAAGGGCGCCACGAAGGCGTACGGGCTCCAGCGCAGGTCCCACCGGTAGCGGCGCGAGCGCCACACCTGACCCCGCCCGGACCCCCGGCCACCGGCCCCGCCCTCCCCGTCCCGCACGCGGCGGGCGGCGGGGGCCGGGGCCGAAGCCGCGGTCGTGTCCGTCACCGGGACCTCACCGGTCCAGGGCGTTGTCGATGGCCTTCACCGCGGCGTCCCAGCCCTCCTGCGCGCTGCGTCCCTTCTGATCGACCTGGAGCATCCCGATGTCCGCCAGGTTCTGGGCGATCACCAGGTCCTTCGGACCGATCACCGTGACCGGCACCCCCTCGGCCGCCCGCGCGAAGATCTCCCCGATGGGCGCGCCCCCGAAGTACGCGTGCTGCGCGCCCGCCACCGCCGGCAGCCCGTACGCGGCGCTCGCGCTCGGGAAGCTGCCGCGCTTCTCGAACAGCTTGGCCTGCTGCGCGGGAGCCGTCAGCCAGGCGGCCAGCTTCGCCGCCTCCTCGGTGTGCTTGCCGGCCTTCGGCACCACCAGGAACGACCCGCCCCAGTTGCTGGGCTTCGGCGCCCTGGCCACGTCCCACTTGTCCTTGCCGGCCGGGCCCGCCTTGTCCTGGATGTACCCGAGCATCCAGGCCGGGCAGGAGATCGTGGCGAAGGTGCCGTTGGCGAAGCCCTGGTCCCAGGTCGGGGTGAACTGCTGGAGCTTGGCGCTCAGCCCGTCGCCGGCGAAGGAGGCGGCGAGGTCGAAGGCCCCGCGCACCGCCGGATTGGTCTTGTAGACGACCTCTCCCCGCTCGTCGTAGAACCGCTGGGCGCTGCTCGCGGTGACGGCCGCCATCACGCCCGACGCCGAGTCGACGAACGCCTTGCCGTCCCCGGCCTTCGCCTTGTAGGCGCGGCCCGTCTCCAGGTACTTGTTCCAGTCCCCGTCCCACAGCGCGCCGACCGCCTCCCGGTCGGTGGGCAGTCCGGCCGCCGCGAAGAGGTCCTTGCGGTAGCAGATGCCCTGCGGGCCTATGTCGGTGCCGAGCCCGACGGTCGCCCCGCCCTTCGTCGTGCCCTGCGCCCACTTCCACGGCAGGTACGAGGCCTTGTCGACCCCCGCCACCTTGCCCAGGTCGAGCAGCTTGCCGGCCTGGGTCGCGGTGATCTCCGCGATGTTGTTGACCTCGACGGCCTGGACGTCGGCGAGACCGCTGCCGCTGCCCAGGTGGGTCAGGAGCTGCGGGTAGTAGTTCTCGTTCCGCTCGATGGAGGTCTGCTCGATCCGGATCCCCGGGTTCTGGGCCATGTACTCGTCGTAGAGGCCGGCCTCCTGGAGGCCGAAGGCGCCGAAGACACCGACCGTCAGGGTCGTTTGCCCCGAGCCGCCCGACGGGGAGCCTGCTTTCGGGCCGTCGTCCGGGTCCTGCGCGCAGCCGGCGAGCAGCAGGGCGGTCGCGGCGACCACGCCGGCCGCGGTGACGAGATTTCTTCGGGCTCGCATCTGGGTCCTCCCTGAAGGACGGAACGTGCCGGGTGTCGTGTGACACAGTGTGGGAGCGCTCCCACAGTCGTCAAGAGGTAGATTCACAACCGGGAGGAAGCCATGAACGGGCACGGGCGCAGTGGAGGACGGCCGACCTTGGAGGAGGTCGCGGTCCGGGCCGGGGTCGGGCGGGGCACCGTCTCCCGGGTGATCAACGGATCGTCCAAGGTGAGCGACCGTACGCGGGAGGTCGTCGAGGCCGCCGTCGCCGAGCTGGGGTACGTGCCGAACCGGGCCGCCCGCGCGCTCGCCGCCAACCGCACCGACGCCATCGCCCTGGTGATCCCCGAGCCGGAGGCCCGCTTCTTCTCGGAGCCCTACTTCTCCGAGGTGGTGCGCGGCGTCGGGGCCACCCTCGCCGAGACCGACGTACAGCTGGTGCTCACCCTCGCGGGCAGCGACCGCGAGCGCCGCCGGCTGGCCCAGTACCTGTCGGGGCACCGGGTCGACGGGGTGCTGCTGGCCTCGGTGCACGCCGGGGACCCGTTGCCGGAGCTGCTGGCCGAGCTGGGCATCCCGGCGGTGATCAGCGGCCGCCGGTCGGCCGCCGAGGCCCTGCCGAGCGTGGACTCCGACAACCTGGCGGGCGCCGCCGGCGCGGTGCGCCACCTCCTCGGCCGGGGCCGCCGCACGATCGCCACCATCACGGGCCCGCTCGACGTGTACGGGGCCCAGTGCCGCCTCGACGGCTACCGGCAGGCCCTGGCCGCCGCCGGGCACCCCGTCGACGAGCCGCTGATCGCGGTCGGGGACTTCACCGAGGACGGTGGCCGCCGGGCCATGCGCGAGCTGCTGGAGCGGCGCCCGACCCTGGACGCCGTCTTCGCCGCCTCGGACGTGATGGCGGCGGGCGCCCTGCGCGAGCTCCGCGCGGCCGGCCGCCGGGTCCCGGGAGACGTCGCGCTGGTCGGCTTCGACGATTCGGTGGTGGCCCGCCACATGGACCCGCCGCTGACCAGCGTCCGCCAGCCGATCGAGGAGATGGGCCGGACGATGGCCCGGGTGCTGCTGGAACGCATAGCGGGCCTGCGGGACGGCGCGGGCGAGGAGCCGGGGGAGCGGGCGGTGGTCCTGCCGACCGAGCTGGTGGTCCGGGAGTCCTCGTAGCGCCCCGGCGGGGGAAGCGGTCGGACGGGCAGCCGACGGACACGCGAGGGGGCCGAACGCGCGAGCGGCCGGACATGCAGAAGGCCCCGGTCCGCTTCCGCGAACCGGGGCCTTCCCGCAGGGTGAGTGACGGGACTTGAACCCGCGGCCACCTGGACCACAACCAGGTGCTCTACCAACTGAGCTACACCCACCATGTCCGGTCGCAGAACGACCGGCCGAAGAAAAGGGTACAGGGTCCGGGAGGGTGCTCGCTCCCCCCTTTCCCCGCGCCCGTCTCCGGAGGTACTACGCGCCCGGCACGACGTGCTTGGCGGCGATGCTCTTCGCCGTGTCCGAGTCCGGCCCGGGCTGCGGCACGAAGACCGCCTCGCGGTAGTACCGCAGCTCGGCGATGGACTCCTTGATGTCCGCGAGCGCCCGGTGGTTGCCGTTCTTCGGCGGGCTGTTGAAGTAGGCCCGCGGGTACCAGCGGCGCGCCAACTCCTTGACCGAGGACACGTCCACGATCCGGTAGTGCAGGTAGCTCTCCAGCGCTCCCATGTCGCGCAGCAGGAACCCGCGGTCGGTGCCGACGGAGTTGCCGCACAGGGGCGCCTTGCGGGGCTCCTTCACGTGTTCCCGTACGTACGCCAGGACCTGGGCCTCGGCGTCGGCGAGGGTGGTGCCGGCGGCCAGCTCGTCGAGCAGCCCGGAGGAGGTGTGCATCTCGCGCACCACGTCCGGCATGGTTTCCAGGGCCGCGTCCGGCGGGCGGATCACGATGTCCACGCCTTCGCCGAGCACGTTGAGCTCCGAGTCGGTGACCAGTGCGGCCACCTCGATAAGTGCGTCGTCCGTCAACGAGAGCCCGGTCATCTCGCAGTCGATCCACACCATGCGATCGTTCATGCGCCCCACCTTATGCCGAAGGTCCCCCACATCGGTGCTCGGCCGGTGCGGGGGACCTTCGTCATGAGCTGGGGCACGGTTCCCGGAGACGCTACGCGTGCTCGCGCAGCACCCGGCCGGGTGCGTACAGCTCCGTCACGCTCGGACCGGAAGCGGCCAGGGCCGCCGCCGCCCGCTGGGGCTGCGCGGTGCGCTGGTGCGGCACCGGTACGTCGGAGAGCTGCGTCACCGGGGTCACGTCGACCTGCGGGCGGCGTGCCCGGTAGGCCGAGCGGTAGGCGGCCGGGGAGGACCCCAGCTGCCGCCGGAAGTGACCGCGCAGCGCGACGGGCGAACGGAACCCGCAGCGCCCGGCGACCTCGTCGACCGAGTAGTCGGAGGTCTCCAGCAGCCGCTGTGCCTGGAGCACCCGCTGGGTGATCAGCCACTGGAGCGGCGCGCTGCCGGTGAGCGAACGGAACCGCCGGTCGAAGGTGCGCCTGCTCATGTAGGCGCGGGCGGCCAGCGTCTCCACGTCGAACTGCTCGTGGAGGTGTTCCAGCGCCCAGGCGACGACCTCGGCCAGCGGGTCGGCGCCGATCTCCTCGGGCAGCGACCGGTCGAGGTAGCGTTCCTGGCCACCCGTGCGCCGCGGCGGGACGACGAGCCTGCGGGCCAGGGCCCCGGCCGCCTCGCTGCCGTGGTCGGTGCGCACGATGTGCAGGCACAGGTCGATTCCGGCCGCGGTGCCCGCGGACGTGAGCACGTCGCCGTCGTCGACGAACAGCTCGCGCGGATCGACGTGGACGGACGGGTAGCGCTTGGCCAGCGTCGGCGCGTACATCCAGTGCGTCGTCGCGGGCCGGCCGTCCAGCAGTCCGGCGGCGGCGAGCACGAAGGCTCCCGTGCACAGACCGACGATCCGGGCCCCCTCCTCGTGCGCCAGACGCAGTGCGTCGAGCGCCTCCGGCGGCGGCGGTGAGGTGATGGAGCGCCAGGCCGGCACGACGACCGTGCCTGCCCGGGCGATCGCCTCCAACCCGTACGGCGCGGTCAGTTCGAGTCCGCCGGTGGTCCGCAGCGGACCGTCCTCCCCGGCGCACACGAGCAATCGATAGCGTGGAACTCCCGCGTCCTGCCGGTCGATGCCGAACACGGAAAGTGGAATGGAACTCTCGAAGATCGGCCCGCCGCTGAACAGCAGCACCGCGACGATCTCCCTGCGGCGACGCCCCGCGAGTTTCCGGCCCGCGTCCGCGACGACGGCGGTGGAATCCTGGCTCATGGCGCTAAGCCCCCCTTGGGTGTCGCGACTCCTTGGTCTGGTCGCACCTGCACGTTTCCCCTCGGCCTTGCACGTGGATCCCCCGCCGTAAATACATGATCGAATCTACTGCGTCCCGTGGTGTCGGCGTGACAAGTTCAGCACGCAGCGCTATGTCGACTTGGCAACTTGGCGAAAAGCATTCGATCAGGAAGCGTTCCACTCCGCTACCCGGGTGGGAAGCGCCCCGTCCGGCCATGGCCAGTACCCGTAGGGTCACGACGCCCCCGGGGCTCTGTAGTCGCTGGTGGTAGGGGGGTTGGGGGGACATTCCGGCAAGGGGGGCACCCGATCGGGAAGTTGGCTGAAAACAACCGGGTGTGTACGTGCGAACCGGTCAGTCGTGAGGGGACAGCGGTCCGGAACCGTGGCAACCGCGGTGCGAGCCGCCCCCCGTACGAGAGTGCCGGCCACGGTGCCCCGACCCGAGCGACTCCTCCGCGAGCACCCTGGCGGCGGCCCGTTCGGCCTTCTCGGAGTACCGCAGCAGCACGCGGCAGGCGGCGGTGACGGCGGCCAGCCCCAGGGTCGCGACGGCGGCCCCGCCGTAGGAGGTGCCGTAGACGACGAGGACGACGGGGACGAGCAGGCAGCTGAAGGCGGCCCAGCGCACCACGTCACCGGCCGGGTCGTCATCATGGGACGCCCTGCCGGATGGCACGGACGGGTGAAGCAGGGGATGCGCGGAGGAGGGGGACGGAGGGGTGGGCGGGGTGGACTGCGTCGGCTGAGCGGGCTGGACGGGGTGAACCGGATGGCCGGGCACGGCGTACTCCCTGCGGGCTCTTCCTGGACGGTCGGACGCCTGTCCAACGCCCGTGACAGCGCTCGGTCACTGCGTGCGGGGGTGACAGACTGGTCCTTCGTCACTGCCTGTAGGGGACAGCGGACATTGCCAAGGCGCCGGACCTCCGGCATGCTCCCTGGGACGCTCTCCAAGGGCGGCATGCCCTGTGCAGGACAGGAGTGTCGCCGTACCCTGGTGGGTAAGGGCTTGGGAAGATGCTTCCCGGACAGAGCCCCGTCACACTGCGTCGCCGAAATCGTCCCTGTCGCTTCCCCCGAGGATCCTTCGCCGAGACATCCATGGCCGGTCACGAATTCTCCGAACCCGCGGACCGCAAGCGCAAACCTCTCGCCGACTCCGGTTCGGCCGACCTGCGCGCGGTGGAACAGACGCGCCACCCCTGCGACCCTGCCTTCCGGCACGGGGTGGTGGTGGGCTTCGACGGCTCCACGTCCAGTGAGCGGGCCCTCGCGTACGCCATCGGGATGGCCCGGCGTTCCGGTTCCGGTCTGATCATCGTGCACGTGGCCAACCGGCTGCCGACCACGGTGTGGGCCGGCTGCGAGCCGCCCGTCTTCGTGGACGTTCCCGACCACCGCACCGAGGTGCTGGGGCTGGAATTGGCCTGCGCGGACTATCTGGCCGAGGTGCCGTGGATCCTGGTCGAGCGGGGCGGGGACATCTGCCACGAACTGGAGGAGGTCGGCCGGGAGTACTCGGCGGACGCCATCGTGGTCGGCTCGACGCACGGGATCGTGGGCCGGATCTTCGGTTCCGTCGCGGGGCGGTTGGCGAAGCGGGCACAGCGACCCGTTGTTGTCATTCCGTAACCTACTGTATGTCGGTTGTGCGGTTGTGAACCCCCATGTAAAGGGTAGATAAGTGCTGCTGGGACGCAGCAAACAACTGCAGATCGAAGGGAGCCCGCCGTGGACAATGGTGTCTCTGCGGGAAGCACGGCCTCGACCTCGACCCTGGGGCACATCGCCCTGGGTCTCACCCTTCTCGCGTTCGGTATCGGCCACACCGGAATCATCGACGGTGTGTCCGCGGCCAACTCCGTGTCACTCGCCACCTACGTCGGCGGTCTCGCCCTGTTCGTCCTCGGACTCCTGGAGTTCCGCGGCGGCAACGGCTTCAACGGCACGGCGTTCGCGGGCCTCGGCGCCTTCTGGTTCACCTGGGCCGCCGGAGCCGACGGAAAGGTTTCGGCAGATGCCGCCGGATCGTTCCTCGTCCTGTTCGCCCTGCTCGGCCTGACCCTCACCGTGGGAGCCGCGAGCGGCCTCTTCGGCCAGGGCGTGTACGGCCTCTTCACCCTCTCCCTGCTGCTGCTCGCGATAGGCGCCTTCGCCGACAGCGGTGTTCTCGCCAAGGCGGCGGGCTGGGTCGCGGCGGTCGCCGGACTGCTCGCCTGGTACGGGGCCACTGCGGTCCTCGCCCACTGGCCGATGGCGTTCGGCCGGTCCTCGCGCCGCGGCGCGGTCGCCGCGGGCTGAGGCGCGGTAGGGGAGCGGACGCGGAACGGCCCCCCGGGGGATCCCGGGGGGCCGTTCCTCATGTGCGCGGTCCGGATGTGCGCGGTCCGACTACTCGACGGTGACGGACTTCGCCAGGTTGCGCGGCTTGTCGATGTCCCGGCCCAGGGCCAGGGCGGTGTGGTACGCGAGCAGCTGGAGCGGGATGCCCATCAGGATCGGGTCCAGCTCGTCCTCGTTCTTGGGGACGAGGAGGGTGTGGTCGGCCTTCTCCTGCTCCCGGTGGGCGACCGCGAGGATGCGGCCGCTGCGGGCCTTGATCTCCTCCAGCGCGGCGCGGTTCTTCTCCAGCAGGTCGTCGTCCGGGACAATCGCGACCGTCGGCATCGCCGGCTCGATGAGGGCGAGCGGGCCGTGCTTGAGCTCGGAGGCCGGGTAGGCCTCGGCGTGGATGTAGGAGATCTCCTTGAGCTTGAGGGAGGCCTCCAGCGCCACCGGGTAGCCGCGGACGCGACCGATGAACATCATCGACTTGGCCTCGGCGTACTCGGCGGCCAGCTTCTTGATGTCCTCCTCGCCGTCCAGGATCTCCTGGATCTGCGCGGGCAGCTTGCGCAGGCCCTCGATGATCCGCTTGCCGTCGGTGACGGAGAGGTCCCGGATGCGGCCGAGGTGCACGGCGAGCAGCGCGAAGGCGACGACCGTGTTCGTGAAGCACTTCGTGGACACGACGCAGACCTCGGGGCCGGCGTGCACGTACACGCCGCCGTCGGCCTCGCGGGCGATGGCGGAACCGACCACGTTCACCACGCCGAGGACGCGGGCGCCCTTGCGCTTGAGCTCCTGGACGGCCGCGAGCACGTCGTACGTCTCACCGGACTGGGAGACGGCGATGTACAGGGTGTCGGGGTCCACGACCGGGTTGCGGTAGCGGAACTCGGACGCCGGCTCGGCGTCGGCGGGGATCCGGGCCATGCTCTCGATCAGGCCGGCGCCGATGAGGCCCGCGTGGTACGAGGTGCCGCAGCCCAGGATCTTGACCCGGCGGATGCCGCGCGCCTCGCGCGGGTCCAGGTTCAGGCCGCCCAGGTGCACCGTGTTGAAGCGGTCGTCGATCCGGCCGCGCAGCACGCGGTCGACCGCGTCGGGCTGCTCGGAGATCTCCTTGTGCATGTAGGTGTCGTGGCCGCCCATGTCGTAGGAGGCGGCCTCCCACTCCACGGTCTCGGGCGTGGCGGTGGTCGTCGTACCGCTCGTGGTGTACGTGCGGAAGTCGTCGGCCTTGAGGGTGGCCATCTCGCCGTCGCCGAGGGTGACGACCTGGCGGGTGTGGGCGACCAGGGCGGCGACGTCGGAGGCGACGAACATCTCCTTCTCGCCGATGCCGAGGACGACCGGGGAGCCGTTGCGGGCGACCACGATGCGGTCGGCGAAGTCGGCGTGCATGACGGCGATGCCGTAGGTGCCGTCGACGACCTTGAGGGCCTCGCGGACCTTCTCCTCCAGCGTCTCGGCCTGCGAGCGGGCGATCAGGTGGACGAGGACCTCGGTGTCGGTCTCCGAGACGAAGACGACGCCCTCGGCCTCCAGCTTGGCGCGCAGCTCCGAGGCGTTGTCGACGATGCCGTTGTGGACGACCGCCACCTTGCTCTCGGCGTCCAGGTGCGGGTGCGAGTTGATGTCGCTCGGCGCGCCGTGGGTGGCCCAGCGGGTGTGCGCGATGCCCGTGGTGCCGGCGAAGCGCTTGGGGACGCGGGATTCCAGTTCACGGACCCGACCCTTGGCCTTGACGACCTTCAGGGCCGCCGACTTCGGGCTGTTGACGACGATGCCCGCCGAGTCGTAGCCGCGGTATTCCAGCCGCTGGAGACCCTCCAGCAGCAGCGGTGCCACGTCGCGCTTGCCGATGTAACCCACGATTCCGCACATACGGTCTTGCCCCTCCTGAAGTTCGGATGCCGTGCTCAGCCGTAGACGATGCGGCGCAGCTGCCGGAGGGAGAGCTCCGGGGGCGCCACGGCGCGGTGCGGCAGTTCTGCCGCGATCCGCTCGAAGATCTCGGCGTTGACCGCCCCGCCGGACTGCAGTTCGCGGTGGCGGCGCCGGACGAACTCCTCGGTCGTCTCGTCGAAGTAGGCGAGTACGTCGAGCACCACCCGGGCGGCCTCGCCGCGCTGCAGCGCGGTGCTGCGCACCAGGTGGTCGACGAGGTCGTCATGCGACGGGCGGCGGTCGAGCACTCGTAGATATTGACGGGCGAACGGGCGGAACGCAAAGATCCTGCCCGGAATCGGGCAGGATCTCGCTGGTCTGGACCAGGGGAATGGGCTATTCCGGCTCGGGTCGGTCAGAAGCGACGCAAAATCGCCGCTTTTGCCAGGGCGAACTCCTCGGCGGTCAGGATGCCCGTCGTGTGCAGTTCGCCCAGCTCGCGCAGGCGGCGCAGCAGGGCGTCGTGGTCGTCGCCCGCCGGTGTCGGCGCGGGGAGGGCGGCCGGGGCCGCCGTCGGGGCGGGCGGGGCGAGCGCGGGGGCGGAGGCCGGGGCGGGGGCGGAGGCCGCGACCGCCGCCGGGTGGGGCAGCCGGACCGTGACCGCGGCGGCGGCCAGCGCCATCAGCGGGTCCTTCTTGAGGCCGAAGATCTCCACCGTGTAGGGGTCGTACTTGGGCGGGCCCCCCGAGGGTGCGCCCGCCGGCGAGAAACGCAGCCAGCCGTTCTCCAGTCCCCGCGCGGGGACCCACTCGACCGACTTGAGGTCCGCCGTGCGGAAGGTGCGCGACCCGCCGGCGGTCTTGGCGTCCTCGGCGGTCCAGCTCCACTGGAGGGTGACGGTGTCCCCGTCGAAGGTCACCGTCCCGTCGCCCGCGCTCACCGAGATCGGCACCGGGGGCCCGGGCATCAGGTACGCGTCCGACGGTCCGGAGTCGACCTGGTCCAGCAGCAGGGCGTTGCGGACCTCGTCGACGAAGTACTCGGCGACCCCCGTGCGGTCCGGCTCCACCGTGAGCCGGTACGGGTCCGAGCCCTCCGGGAGCCGCCCCCCGGTGACCTGGAGGAGCGGGTCCGCGCCGTCACGCAGCCGCAGCCGCAACCGGCCCGCCTTGCGGCCCGGTTCGTGACTGATGCCCGCTATCGCGTGCAGGGGCACGGTCACCTCGCCGAGGTGCCGGCGCAGCAGGGACACCCCCTTGTCGCGGCCCGGCACGATGCGCACCGCGTCCCCGTCGAAGGTCCACGTACCGTCCTTCTGGATGATTTCCGCCATCCGGCGATTCTCCCATCGTCAGGGCCCGCCGTTTGGTCTATACCTGGGCTGCATGAGAGTCCTGCGACGCACGCTCGGCACCCTCCTCGTCCTCGGCGCGGCCGTCTCCTGCACCGCCGCCCACGGCGACGACGCGAAACCCGGCGGCCGGCGCCCCGCCGCCCTCGCCCCCTACGACCGGCTGCTGCCGGCGCCCGCCTCTGCGCGGGCCGAAGGCGCCGGGTACGCCTTCGGCGCCGGCACGGTCATCCGTACCGGCGCGGGATCCGGCGAGGAGGTCCGCCAGGTCGGCGAGCTGCTCGCGGAGCAGCTGCGGGGGTCGAGCGGGCTGCCGCTGCCGGTGGTCGACGGGCAGGAGGGGGACGGCATCCGGCTGCTGCTCGACGAGGGCGCCCAGGAGTTGGGGGCGGAGGGCTACCGGCTGCGGACGACCGCCTCCGGGGTGACGCTGACCGCCCGCACCCCGGCGGGGCTCTTCCGCGGCGGACAGACGCTGCGTCAGCTGGTGCCGGTGCGCGGGACGGGGGACGTGCCGGGCGGGACGGTCACGGACGCGCCGAGGTTCGCGTACCGCGGGGCGATGGTCGACGTCGCGCGTCACTTCTTCCCGGTGGAGCAGGTCAAGAGGTACGTCGACCAGCTCGCCCAGTACAAGATCAACACGCTGCACGTGCACCTGACCGACGACCAGGGGTGGCGGATCGCGATCGACTCCTGGCCGCGGCTCGCCGAGTACGGCGGCGCCGGCGAGGTCGGCGGCGGCCCCGGCGGACACTGGACCAAGGAGGAGTACCGGGACCTGGTGGAGTACGCGGCCCGCCGGTACGTCGACGTGGTCCCGGAGATCGACATGCCGGGCCACACGAACGCGGCGCAGGCCTCCTACGCGGAGCTGAACTGCGACGGGAAGGCGCGGGAGCGCTACACCGGGGTCAAGGTCGGCTTCAGCTCGTTGTGCGTGGGCTCGGAGCGCACCTACGAGTTCGTGGACCAGGTGCTGGGCGAGATCGCGGAGCTGACCCCGGGGAAGTACCTGCACATCGGGGGCGACGAGGCCCACGCGACACCGGCCGACGATTACGCGGACTTCATGGATCGCGCCCAAGCGGTCGTCGCCCGGCACGGGAAGACCGTGGTGGCCTGGCACCAGCTCGCGCAGGGGCGGCCGGCGCCGGGCGCGGTGATCCAGTACTGGGGCCACGACCGCGGTCCGGCCGCCGAGAAGGCGGCCGTGGTGGCGGCGGCGAAGGCCGGGCACCCGTTGATCCTGTCGCCGGCGGACCGGGCGTACCTGGACATGAAGTACGACACGACGACGAAGCCGGGGCTGACGTGGGCCGGGTACGTACCGGTGGAGCGGTCCTACTCCTGGGATCCGGGGAACCACCTCGCCGGGGCCCCGGAATCCGCCGTGCTCGGCGTGGAGGCGCCGCTGTGGACGGAGACGATCTCCGAGCGGGGCGACTGGGAGTTGATGGCCTTCCCGCGGGTGCTCGGGCTGGCGGAGCTGGGCTGGTCCCCGGCGGGGGCGCTCGACTGGACCTCGTACCGCGAGCGGCTGGCGGCGCAGGGGCCGCGGTTGGACGCCCAGGAGATCAACTACCACCGGGCGCCGGACGTCCCCTGGTCCTGAGGGGCGCGGGGGCGCGGGGGAGCGGGATGGGGAAAAGCGGCGGGCGGGCGATCGAGGGACCGTATCGATCGCCCGCCCGGGCCTGCTCCACCGTCAGGGGCAGGTCCCGTGACGGCGTGTTGTGCTTAGGTTAGCCTAACCTAAATATCACGGCAAGGGGTGGGCCCCGACCTCCTGCCGGCTACAGCTCGGACGTCGGTTCCTCGCTCGGCGCCCGACCCGCGTACGCCTCCGCGAGGAGCTGCTCCTCGCTCGCGCCCAGCCGCCAGTAGCCGGTGAAGCGGACCGCGCGGCGGTCCACGGAGCGCTCCCTCACCAGGTGTCGGCGCACCTCGCGGACCGTGCCGGCCTCACCCGCCACCCAGGCGTACGGGGCCTCGGCGGCGGGCAGGGGCGCGGCGCGCAGCGCGTCCAGCACCCGCCGGGTCCGCTGCCGGGCCGCGCCGTCCTCGCGGACGATCCAGGTGATGTCCGCGTCGGCGAGCGTCGTGAGGTCGAGGCGGTCACCCGCGTGCGGCACCTCGAACCAGGCCCTGACCCGGGTGCCGGCGTCGAGCCGGTCCAGGATCGCGGCGGCGGCGGGCAGCGCCGTCTCGTCCGCGTACATCAAGATCGCGTCGGCCCCGGCCGGCGGCTGGAAGCGGACGGACTTGTTCTGGGCCACGGCCGGGCCGATCGCCATGATCCGGCGGCCGGTGACGGCCCGTCCGGCCCAGTCCGAGGCGGGGGTGCCCGCGCCGGGAGCGGCCGCGGCGCCCGGGCCGTGCAGGACGAAGTCGATGTCGACCTCGACCGCGCCCGCGGCCGTGCGCCGCTGCTCGCGCACCGTGTACGACCGCATCACGGGGCGCTCCTCGTCCGGCATCCCGCGCCAGGCCTCGAACCAGGTCTCCTCGTCGGTCGAGGGCAGTTCGGTGTGCTCCCGGTGGGGCGGCGGCAGGAACAGCGACAGGCTCTGGTCGAAGCCGCCCGAGCGGAACTCCGCGAGGGCGTCGCCGCCGAAGGTGACCCGCAGGAAGGAGTGGCCGAGCCGCCGCGTGCGCAGGACCTCGAGGACGAAGAACCGGAAGTGCGCGGTGGCCGGGGTGTCGGATGCGGCGGCGGTCATGCGGGGTCCCCCAGGGGTTCGGGTACGGGGCGGCCCCGGAAACCGGCGGGTCGGGCCGGTTCCGGGGCGGTGGCCGGAGCCGGGTGGGTCAGCCGACCTTCTTCGCGTTCTGGATGGCCTTCGCGAGGTCCTCCAGGATCTGGGCGCAGCGGTCGTACGAGTAGATCGGCTCGGTCACGCGCGGGGTGATCTGGCCGGCCTTGACGGCGGGGAGCTCGGCCCAGGTCGGCTTGGCCTTCAGCTGCTCCGGCTGGAGGGTGCCGGTGCGGTTGTCGAGGAAGACCAGGTCGGCCTTGTACTTGCCGGCGTTCTCCCAGCTGAGGCTCTCGAAGAAGCCGCCCTCGACCTTGTCGGGGGTGACGAACTCGACGCCGAGCTGCTCGAAGTACTTGAGGTCGGCGGAGGTCTTCGGGGTGGAGACGTAGAACAGGTCGGCGGAGCCGGAGCCGACGAGCACCTTGATGCCCGGGTTGGCCTTGGTGGCCTCGCGGACCTTGGCGGAGGCGGCCTCGAAGCGGGCCTTGGCGTCGACGGTGCTCTTGGTGTTCATGTCGGCGCCCAGCGACTTGGCGAGGTCCGCGGTGCGCTCCAGGGCCTTGTCCAGGGTGGCGTTGCCGCCCACGGAGATGGCGGCGGCCGGGGCCAGCTTGAGGATCTTGTCCTTGGAGGCCTCGGGCACGTACCAGTACGAGCCGTCCCAGGTGTTGGTGACGAGCAGGTCGGGCTGGAGTGCGGCGTACTTCTCGACGTTGAACTCGTCGTAGACGTTGCCGAGGATCTCGACCTTGGATATGTCGAGCGAACCGGCCTGGACGTCGGGCTTGCCGTCGGCGGTCTTCGTGGGGCCGAAGACGCCCTTGACCTTGACGCCGTAGTCGTTCAGCGCGGCGGCCGTGCCGGTGAACGCGACGATGTTCTTCGGCGTGGACTTGACCGTGACGTCCTTGTCCAGGTCGTCCTTGAAGCTCCACGGGCCGGCGGGGGCGGCGGCGGAGGCCTTGTCCTTGCCCGTTCCGTCCTTCGTCGCGTCGGTGCTCCCGCACGCGGACAGGACCGCGACGAGGCCGAGGGCGCCGCCGGCGGCGATGAGGCCGCGGCGGGAGAGGGAGGAGGTCCGGGGCTTGGGCATGTCTGAGTCCGCTTTCGTGCGTGCGTGCGAGGCGGCCGCAGGGCCGTTCGCCAGGAAGGCTAGCCTAACCTTCCCCGGGAGTGCCAAGACGGACGTACCGGACGGGGCCGGGCGGGCGGACGTGCCACCCGGCCCCCGTCGCGCCGTGCCTAGCCGCCGAAGCCCAACTCGCGGGCGATGAGCATGCGCTGGACCTCGCTGGTGCCCTCGCCGATTTCCAGGATCTTGGAGTCGCGCCACATGCGGGCCACCGGGTACTCGTTCATGAACCCGTACCCGCCGTGGATCTGGGTGGCGTCACGGGCGTTGTCGACGGCGACCGTCGAGGAGTACAGCTTCGCGATGGCCGCCTCCTTCTTGAAGGGCTCGCCCGCCACCAGCCGCGAGGCCGCGTCGCGCCAGCCGATCCGTGCCATGTGGGCGCGCGACTCCATGTCCGCCAGCTTGAACTGGATGGCCTGGTTGTCGCCGATGGCCTTGCCGAAGGCGTGCCGCTCCTTCGCGTACTTCACCGACTCGTCCACACAGCCCTGCGCGAGACCGGTCGCCAGCGCCGAGATGGCGATGCGGCCCTCGTCGAGGATCCGCAGGAACTGCGCGTAGCCGCGGCCCTCTTCGCCGACGAGGTTGGCCAGCGGCACCCGTACGTCGCTGAACGCCAGCTCACGGGTGTCGGAGGAGTTCCAGCCGACCTTGGAGTACGGCGCCGCCACCGTGAAGCCCGGGGTGCCGGACGGGACGATGATCGAGGAGATCTCGGGGCGACCGTCGGCCTTGCGGCCCGTCACGGCGGTGACGGTGACCAGACCGGTGATGTCCGTACCGGAGTTGGTGATGAAGCACTTCGAGCCGTTGATGACCCACTCGTCGCCGTCGCGGACGGCGGTCGTGCGGGTGCCGCCCGCGTCGCTGCCGGCGCCCGGCTCGGTCAGGCCGAAGGCGCCGAGGACCTCACCGGAGCACATCTTCGGCAGCCATTCCCGCTTCTGCTCCTCCGTACCGAACAGGTACAGCGGCATGGCGCCCAGGGAGACGCCCGCCTCCAGGGTGATGGCGACCGAGGAGTCGACGCGGGCCAGTTCCTCCAGGGCGATGCCGAGGGCGAGGTAGTCGCCGCCCATGCCGCCGTACTCCTCGGGGAAGGGCAGGCCGAACAGGCCCATGCGGCCCATCTCGGCGACGATCTCGTACGGGAACTCGTGCCGCTCGTACAGGTCGCCGATCTTCGGGGCGACGACGTCGTGGGCGAACTCCTCCACCGTGCGGCGGAGTTCCTCGTGCTCGGGGGTGAGCCGGTGGTCGAGGGACATGGTGTGACTACTCCTTGTGGGAGAGGGCGCGGACGGTACGGGAGGGGCTGGGGCGTCCCAGCTGTTCGGCCATCCACACGCTCGTGGCGGTGAGGGCGGCCAGGTCGACGCCGGTCTCGATGCCGAGGCCGTCGAGCATCCACACCAGGTCCTCGGTGGCGAGGTTGCCGGTGGCGCTCTTGGCGTACGGGCAACCGCCGAGGCCGCCCGCGGAGGCGTCGACCGTCGTCACGCCGTGCTGGAGCGCGGCGAGGGTGTTCGACAGGGCCTGGCCGTAGGTGTCGTGGAAGTGCACGCCGATCCGGTCGGTGGCCACGCCCCGCCCGTTCAGCGCGGTGAGCAGGACCTGGACGTGCCCGGGCGTGGCGACGCCGATGGTGTCGCCGAGGCTCAACTCGTCGCATCCGAGGTCGAGGAGGGCCTTGGCGACCCCCACGACCTGCTCGACCGGTACGGCGCCCTCCCACGGGTCGCCGAAGCACATCGACAGGTAGCCCCGGACGTGCGCCCCCTCCTGCTTGGCGCGGGCCACGACGGGCTCGAACATGGCCAGGGACTCGGCGACCGTGCGGTTCAGGTTCCGCTCGGCGAAGGTCTCCGTCGCCGAGCCGAACACCGCGATGCGGTCCGCGCCGAGGGCGAGCGCCCGGTCGAGGCCGCGCTCGTTGGGGACCAGGACCGGCAGCGCCGCCCCGACGTCGGCGAGCAGCGGGAAGAGCTGCTCGGCGTCCGCGAGCTGCGGCACCCACTTCGGGTGGACGAAGCTGGTGGCCTCGATGGTGGTGAGGCCGGCGGCCGCGAGGCGGTGCACGAACTCCGCCTTCACCTCCGTGGGGACGGCCGTCTTCTCGTTCTGGAGCCCGTCGCGCGCACCGACCTCGTGGATCCGCACCCGCGCGGGGAGCCCGGCCGGGGCCGCAACGGTCATCGGCAGCCCGTTCATTCGCCGGCCTCCTCGTCGGCGGTGACCACGGCCAGGACCTGGTCCATGGCCACCGTGCTGCCGGGCGAGACGTCGAGCTCGGTGACGGTGCCGGCGTGCGGGGCGGAGATGACGTGCTCCATCTTCATGGCCTCCACCACGAGCAGGCTCTGACCCGCGACGACCTTGTCCCCGACGGCGACCTTGACGACGGTCACGGTGCCGGGCATCGGAGCGGCCAGGGTGTCGGCCCCCGCGCTTGCCCGGCCCTGGGCGGCGACGGGGTCGTGCCGCTGGAGGTGCCAGGAGTCGCCCGAGCGGCCCAGCCAGGTGCCCTCGGGGGAGGGCGCGCAGCTGAACGTGTGGGTGACTTCGTCCAGTTCGACGGTCACCCGGTCCGCGGTGCGGGCCACGATCCGACCGTGGGCCGGGGCGGCGGCGCCGTCGGAGGCGGGCGTCAGCAGCTCCGTGCCGGCGCCGGACGGGCGGGTGCGGACCTCCACCGGTTCCTGGCCCGGGAGCCGGAAGTGGTGGACGGTCCAGGCCGGGGTGCCGCCGAGGCGCCAACCGTCGGCCACGTCGAACGGGTCGACCCAGCCCGGCGTCCGCGCCGGTCGGGCGGCCGCGAGCAGGGCCGCCGCCGCGTACACCTCCGGGGGCACGCCGTCGGGCAGGAGCTCGGCGAGGTCCCGCTCGACCAGGCCGGTGTCCAGGTTCCCCGAGACCACGTCCGGGTGGGCCAGGAGCCTGCGCAGGAACCCGGTGTTCGTCTGGACGCCCAGGATCACCGTGTCCGCGAGCGCCCCGCGCAGCACCCGCAGGGCGGCGGCCCGGTCCGGGCCGTACGCGATCACCTTGGACAGCATCGGGTCGTAGGTGGAGCCCGTGTCGACGCCCGCCGTCAGGCCCGAGTCCGTCCGCACGGCGCCGCCCGACGGCTCGGAGAGCGCCAGGACCGTACCGCCGGAGGGCAGGAACCCGCGGGCCGGGTCCTCGGCGCAGACGCGGGCCTCGATCGCGTGGCCGGTCAGCGTGACGTCGGCCTGCCCGAAGCCCAGCTCGGCGCCGGAGGCGACGCGCAGCTGCTGCTCGACCAGGTCCAGGCCGGTGATCAGCTCCGTCACCGGGTGCTCGACCTGGAGGCGGGTGTTCATCTCCATGAAGAAGTACGAGGACGGGTCCTCGCCGGGGACGATGAACTCCACCGTGCCCGCGCCGACGTACCCGCACGAGCGGGCCGCCTCCACGGCCGCAGCGCCCATCGCCGCCCGCGTCGCCTCGTCGAGGAGCACCGACGGGGCCTCCTCGATCACCTTCTGGTGGCGGCGCTGGAGGGAGCACTCGCGCTCGCCCAGGTGCACCACGTTCCCGTGGGCGTCGGCGAGGACCTGGATCTCGATGTGCCGGGGCCGGTCGATCCACCGCTCCACGAGCAGGGTGTCGTCACCGAACGAGGACTTCGCCTCGCGCCGGGCCGCCGCGATCTCCTCGGCCAGCACGGCCTCGTCGCGGACCAGCCGCATGCCCTTGCCGCCGCCGCCCGCCGAGGGCTTGAGCAGGACGGGCATGGCGATCTTCCGCGCCGCGGCGACGAGTTCGGCGTCGGTCAGCCCGCTGCCGGAGGAGCCGGGGACCACCGGGACGCCGGCAGCCTGCACCGTCTCCTTGGCGCGGATCTTGTCGCCCATCAGGGAGATGGCGGAGGCGGGCGGCCCGATGAAGGCCAGCCCCGCCTCCTCGCAGGCCCGGGCGAAGGCCGCGTTCTCGGCGAGGAAGCCGTAGCCGGGGTGGACGGCCTCGGCGCCGGTGCGGCGCGCCGCGTCGAGCAGCCGCTCCACGGACAGGTAGCTCTCGGAGGCCGCCGCCGGGCCGATCCGGACGGCCGTGTCGGCCTCCCGCACGTGCCGGGCGTCGGCGTCCGCGTCGCTGAAGACGGCCACGGAGCGGACGCCGAGCTCCCGCAGGGTGCGGATGACCCGGACCGCGATCTCGCCCCGGTTCGCGACCAGAACAGTGCTGAACATCAGTGAGGTCCTCACGTCACATACGGAAGATGCCGAAGCCCGACTCGCCCAGGGGGGCGTTCGCGCACGCGGTCAGGGCCAGTCCCAGCACCTGCCGGGTCTCCATCGGGTCGATGACCCCGTCGTCCCACAGCCGGGCCGTGGCGTAGTACGCGCTGCCCTGCTCCTCGTACTGCGCGCGGACGGGGGCCTTGAAGGCCTCCTCGTCCTCGGCGGGCCACTCCTGGCCGGCGCCCTCGATCTGGTCCCGCTTGACGGTGGCCAACACCGAGGCGGCCTGCTCGCCGCCCATCACCGAGATCTTCGCGTTGGGCCACATCCACAGGAAGCGGGGCGAGTAGGCCCGCCCGCACATCGAGTAGTTGCCCGCGCCGTACGAGCCGCCGACGACCACGGTCAGCTTCGGGACCCGGGTGCAGGCGACCGCCGTGACCATCTTGGCGCCGTGCTTGGCGATGCCGCCGGCCTCGTAGTCCCGGCCGACCATGAAGCCCGAGATGTTCTGGAGGAACAGCAGCGGGATGCCGCGCTGGTCGCACAGCTCGATGAAGTGGGCGCCCTTCTGGGCGGACTCGGAGAACAGGATGCCGTTGTTGGCGACGATCCCGACCGGGTGCCCGTGGATCCGCGCGAAGCCGGTGACCAGGGTCTGGCCGTACTCGGCCTTGAACTCCTGGAAGCGGGAGCCGTCCACGATCCGCCCGATGATCTCCCGCGCGTCGTACGGGGTGCGGGAGTCGACGGGGACCGCGCCGTACAGCCCGTACGGGTCCACCTTGGGCTCCTCGGGAGCCTCCACCGACCAGGGCAGGGCCCCGCGCTCCGGCAGGGTCGCCACGATGTTCCGTACGATCCGCAGCGCGTGCGCGTCGTCCTCCGCGAGGTGGTCGGTGACGCCGGAGACCCGGGAGTGGACCTCGCCGCCGCCCAGCTCCTCGGCCGTGACGACCTCACCCGTCGCGGCCTTCACCAGCGGCGGGCCGCCGAGGAAGATCGTGCCCTGGCCGCGCACGATGACCGCCTCGTCGCTCATCGCCGGGACGTACGCGCCGCCCGCCGTGCAGGAGCCGAGGACGGCCGCGATCTGCGGGATCCCGGCCCCCGACATGCGGGCCTGGTTGTAGAAGATCCGGCCGAAGTGCTCCCGGTCGGGGAAGACCTCGTCCTGCATGGGCAGGAAGGCGCCGCCCGAGTCGACCAGGTAGAGGCAGGGGAGACGGTTCTCCAGGGCCACTTCCTGGGCGCGCAGGTGCTTCTTGACGGTCATCGGGTAGTACGTGCCGCCCTTGACGGTGGCGTCGTTCGCGACGATGACGCACTCGCGGCCGCTGACCCGTCCGATGCCGGCGATCACCCCGGCGGCCGGGGCCGCGCCGCCGTACATGCCCTCCGCGGCCAGCGGGGCCAGCTCCAGGAAGGGGGACCCCGGGTCGAGGAGGGTGTCCACGCGGTCGCGGGGCAGGAGCTTGCCGCGCGCGGTGTGGCGGGCGCGGGCCCGCTCGCCGCCGCCGAGCCGGGCCGCGTCGAGCCGGGCGCGCAGACCCTCGGTCAGCTCGCGGTGGGCGGCCTCATTGGTCCGCCAGGCCTCGGACGCCGGGTCCGCGGCGCTCGTCAGCACTGGTGCCTGCTGCATCGGTCGAGCTCCCTTGCTCGGTGCATGCTGTTAGTGAGCGTTAACACTCTCGCCTCAGGTTAACGAGCGCTAACGGCCCTGTCTAGAATGGATTTCCATGAGCACCAGAGCGGCCGCCCCGACCCGTCGCGAGCAAATCCTCAGTGAGGCCGCTCGTCTCTTCGCGGAGCGCGGCTTCCACGGCGTGGGCGTGGACGAGATAGGGGCCGCGGTCGGCATCAGCGGCCCCGGCCTGTACCGCCACTTCGCGGGCAAGGACGCCATGCTGGCCGAACTGCTCGTCGGCATCAGCGAGCGGCTGCTGACCGGCGGCCGCCGGCGGGTCGAGGAGGCCGCCGGGGACCCGGTGGAGCTCCTCGCCTCCCTCGTCGAGGGCCACATCGACTTCGCGCTCGACGACCGGGCGCTGATCACCCTCCACGACCGGGAGCTCGACCGCCTGCGGGACGCCGACCGCAAGCTCGTGCGCCAGCTCCAGCGCCAGTACGTGGAGCTGTGGGTCGCGGTCGTACGGGAACTGCACCCCCGGGTGGGCGAAGCGGAGGTGCGCGTCTCCGTGCACGCGGTCTTCGGTCTCCTCAACTCCACCCCCCACCTCGCGGCGCTCGGCCGCGACGCCACGGAGTCCCTGCTGAGGCGCATGGCGAACGGGGCCTTCGGGGCGCTGTCGGACTGATCCCGGGTGTCCGACGTCCGGGACGGAACAGACGGCTCCGGCCGGACGGCGGCAGAATGGGCGCCATGCCGATAGAGACGCCCGTACCCAGCCGCGCCGAACTCGTCGAACACCTGGTCCGTACGCGGATCGCGGGGGAGGTCGCCACCCCGCGCGAGAACAACCTGAGCCACTACCGCAAGCTCGCCAACGGGGACCGCCACTACTGGCTGGGCCTGGAGCTCGGGGACCGCTGGAGCGACGAGCAGGACGTGCTCGCGGTCATGGCGGAGCGCTGCGGGGTCGTGGACGACCCGTCGCACCGCTTCGGCCAGGACACCATCGACCCCGAGCTGACCGTCTCCGGTCTCGAACGGCTCGCCGCGCGCCTGCACAAGGCGGCCCTGGACCGCCAGCGCGTCCTGTTCGCCACCGGCCACCCCGGCGGCCTCCTCGACGTCCACCGCGCCACCGCCGACGCCCTGCGGGCGGCCGGCTGCGAGATCGTCGTCATCCCCCGGGGCCTCACCGCCGACGAGGGCTCCGTGTGGCAGTTCGCGGGCGTCGCCGTACAGGAGCGCGGGGCCACCCTGTGGCACACCCACTCCCCGGCCCCCATGGCCGCGATCCTCGACGGGCTCGCCGCCGAGGGCCGGGACCTGCCCGACCTCGTCGTCGCCGACCACGGCTGGGCGGGCTGCGCGGCCCAGCGCGGCCTCGACGCCGTCGGGTACGCCGACTGCAACGACCCGGCGCTCTTCCTCGGCGAGGCCGAGGGCACCCTCCAGGTGGCGGTCCCGCTGGACGACCACGTGCGCGACCCGCGCTTCTACGACCCCATGACGGCCTACCTGCTGGCGACGGCGGGCCTGCTCGACGCCTGAGCGGACGGGCCGGGGGCCCGGGGGCCCGCGGGGTGGGGCTTGGGCGGGGGCGGCTCAGCGCTTGACGCACAGCGCCGTCTCGCCGAGGGAGTGCGTGCGCCAACGGGCCGGGTCGGCGAGGTGACGGCAGACCTCGGCCGACGGACCGAGGATGAGGTTCCCCGCGATCAGCGTGCCGCCGGGACGCAGCAGCCGGTGGAGGTCCGAGACGACCCGCGCGGTGGGGGTGAAGCCGTCGAAGAAGGCGAGGTCGTAGCCGCCGGCGTCGAGTCCGGGCAACACGTCCTCGGCGGCGCCGCCCAGCACGGTCACCCGGTCGCCGAAGCCGCGACGGACGATCTGCTCCCGCGCGAGCCGGACGTGCCCGGCGTCGCACTCGACCGTCTCGACGCGTGCGAGCGGCGCCGCCTCGGCCATCGCCATCGCCGTGTACCCGAGCGCCGTGCCCACCTCGACGATCCGCAGGGCGCCCACCGCCGCCGCGACGGTGGCGGGCAGCGAACCCTCCCCGTACGCGAACGCCCCGCACCGGTGCGCGCGGCGGTGCCGACGCGTCGCCTCCTGCACGTCGGCGAACGCGTCCGGTACGTCGACCGGATGCCGGACGGCGGCCACCACGGCCACCGCGGCGGTCCGCATCCGATTCCACCGGGCGGCCCTCGTGGCCGTCCCGACGCCCGCGCCGCTGCTTGTTCCGCCGCTCGTCACCGTGTGCTCCCAGGGGTCCGGGGCGGGCCCGCGCCGCGCCTCCCGACGGGTACCGTGGCACTTGAAGCGGGCTTCAAGTCAAGGACGGCGGGGGGTGCGCGGGTGGACCGGGCAGGACCGCAACGGGCGGGGCCGGCGGACGCCGCAGGGCTCCTCGACATCGCCGAGGTGGCCGCTGCCACCGGCGTGGCGCCCTCGGCGCTGCGCTACTACGAGCGGATCGGCCTGCTGGAACCCGCGGGCCGGCGCGGCCTGCGCCGCACCTACCGGCCCGACGCGGTCGACCGGGTGGCGTTGATCCTCGCCGCCCGGGCCGGCGGGTTCTCGCTCGCCGAGGTCGCGGAACTGCTGGCGGGTGACCCCGGGGCGGTGCGCCCCCACCTGACCGGCCGGATCGAGGTCCTCGACCGGCGGATCGAGGAGCTGCGGCAGGCCCGCGCACGCATCAGCCACGCCCTGACCTGCGCAGACCCGTCCCTGCTGGACTGCCCGACCTTCCGGGCGGGCCTGCGGGACCTGCTGCCCCGACGTCCGGATCCGCTGCCGGGACGCCCAGGGCCTCAGGAGGGCGTCGGGTCCAGGTAGACGCGGCGGATCGCCGGGAAGCGCTCGCGCAGTTGCGCCTCCGCCACCTCGCAGGCCGTCTCCACCTGCCGGGCCGACGCCAGGTCGTGGAAGTCGACCTTCGCGGCGATCAGCACCTCGTCGGGGCCCTGCACCAGGGTCGTCAGCTCCAACACCGCCTCGATGTGCAGCACCGACAGCAGCTCCTCGCGGACCTCGTCGCGCATCGCCGCGGGCAGTGGCCGCCCGATCAGGTACTGCGCGTTCGAACGCCCCAGCTCCCACGCCACCCACACCAGCAGCAGCCCGATCAGCAGCGACGC
This sequence comes from Streptomyces sp. NPDC001568, assembly GCF_042893755.1. Taxonomy (NCBI): domain Bacteria; kingdom Bacillati; phylum Actinomycetota; class Actinomycetes; order Kitasatosporales; family Streptomycetaceae; genus Streptomyces; species Streptomyces sp. NPDC001568. The sequence continues at coordinate 211,564 of NZ_JBIAVF010000014.1, forward strand.
CACCCCGTCGTACACCCCCGAACCCATCAGCTGCGCCCCCAGCAGCCCGCCCGCCGCCAGCGCCAGCCCGATCAGCGCGGCCGCGTTCTCCAGCAGCACGGCCTTCACCGCCGTGTCCGGGGTGTGCTTCACGTACAGGCCCAGCGGCGCCCGCATCCGGTCCGCCTCGCCGCGCACCTGGCGCCACGCCACCAGCAGCGACCAGCCCTCCAGGACGGCGGCGACCGCGAGGACGACGTACGACAGGGTCGGGTTGCCGGGGTCCTCGCCGTGCACCAGGGTGTGGATGCCGTCGTACACCGCGAAGACCGCGCCGCCGGCGAACGTGGCGATCGATGCGAGCAGTGCCCAGATGTACCGCTCGGGCCCGTAGCCCAGCGGGTGCGCCTCGTCGGCCGGTCTGGCGCTGCGCTTGAGGGCGGTCAGCAGCAGTACCTCGGTCACCGTGTCGGCGACCGAGTGCGCCGCCTCGGACAGCATGGCGCTGGACCCGCCGAGGACTCCGGCGACCGCCTTCGCCGCGGCGATCCCGAGGTTGGTGACGGTGGCCACGGCCACCGTGGCGACGCTTTCGGGTTGTTCGGGCATGACGTGACGGTATGTCCGGCCCCGGGGTCGGGAGGTCAGCGACACCCGACGCCGCGCCCGGGCGGGCTCAGGCGCGCGGTACGCGCACGACGCCTTCCTGGATGACGGTGACGGCGAGGCGGCCGTCCCGGGTCCAGATCCGGGCCTGGCCGAGGCCGCGGCCGGCCGCCGACGAGGGTGACTCCTGGTCGTACAGGAGCCATTCGTCGGCGCGGAAGGGCCGGTGGAACCACATGGCGTGGTCCAGCGAGGCGCCCACCACGTCGCCCACCGCCCAACCGCCCCGGCCGTGCGCGAGCAGCACCGAGTCCAGCAGGGTCATGTCGGAGACGTACGTGGCCAGGCAGGTGTGCAGCAGCGGGTCGTCCGCGAGCTTGCCCCCGGTGCGGAACCACACCTGCGAGCGCGGCTCGACCGGCTTGCCGACGCTGCCCCACGGCGGGGTCGTCGCGTACCGCAGGTCCACCGCGGCCCGGGCCGCGACCAGCCGCTCCACGGTCCCCGGGTCCCGGAAGACGTCCCGGTACAGGGGAAGGGACTCGGCGGCGGTCGGCAGGGACTCCGGGTCCGGCGCCGCCGGCATCGCCGCCTGGTGGTCCAACCCCTCCTCGTACGTCTGGAACGACGCGGAGAGGTGGAAGATCGGCTGCCCGTGCTGCACGGCGACGACGCGGCGCGTGGTGAAGGAGCGTCCGTCGCGGATCCGGTCGACGGAGTACACGATGGGCGCGCCCGGGTCACCGGCCCGCAGGAAGTACGAGTGGAGCGAGTGCGCGGTCCGGTCCGCGGGCACGGTCCGGCCGGCCGCGACCAGGGCCTGCGCCGCGACCTGCCCGCCGAACACCCGCGGCACGAGGGACTGCCGGCTCGTGCCGCGGAAGATGTTCTCCTCGATCTGCTCCAGGTCGAGCAGATCGAGGAGATCGGTGAGCGCCTCGTTCTCGTCGAGCTCGGTCAAGGGGACTTACAGACCCATCGACTTGGCGATGATCGACTTCATGACCTCGCTGGTGCCGCCGTAGATGCGGTTGACGCGGTTGTCCGCGTACAGGCGGGCGATCGGGTACTCGTTCATGTAGCCGTAGCCGCCGTGCAGCTGGAGGCACTTGTCGATGACGCGGTGGGCGACCTCGGTGCAGAACAGCTTCGCGGAGGCGGCCTCGGCGGCGGTCAGCTCGCCGGCGTCCAGGGCCTCCAGGGCGCGGTCGGCGACCGCCTCGGCGGCGTCGACCTCGGCCTGGCAGGAGGCCAGCTCGAACTTGGTGTTCTGGAAGTGCGCGACCGGCTTGCCGAAGACGGTGCGGTCCGTCACGTACTGCTGGGCGAACCGGACGGCGGCCTTGGCCTGCGCGTAGGCGCCGAAGGCGATGCCCCAGCGCTCGGACGGCAGGTTCGCGCCGAGGTAGTAGAAGCCCTTGTTCTCCTCGCCCATCAGGTCCTCGACCGGCACCTTCACGTCGACGAACGCCAGCTCGGCGGTGTCGGAGGTGCGCAGGCCGAGCTTGTCGAGCTTGCGGCCGATCGAGTAGCCCTCGGACTTGGTGTCCACCGCGAAGAGGGAGATGCCGAAGCGGCGGTCGTCCTCGCGCGGGGCGGAGGTGCGGGCGCAGACGATCACGCGGTCGGCGTGCACGCCGCCGGTGATGAACGTCTTGGAGCCGTTGAGGACGTAGTGGGTGCCGTCCTCGGAGAGCTTGGCGGTGGTCTTCATGCCCGCGACGTCGGAACCGGTGCCCGGCTCGGTCATCGCCAGGGCCCACATCTCCTCACCGGAGACGAACTTCGGGAGGTAGCGCTTCTTCTGCTCGTCGTTGCCGAGCATCTTGATGTAGGGCAGGGCGAGCAGCACGTGCACGCCGGAGCCGCCGAAGTTCACGCCCGCGCGCGAGGTCTCCTCGTAGAGGACGGCCTCGAACTTGTGGGTGTCCAGGCCCGCGCCGCCGAACTCCTCGGGCACGTTGATGCCGAAGACGCCCAGCTCGCCGAGCTTGTAGTAGAAGTCGCGGGGAGCCTGGCCCGCCTGGAACCACTCGTCGTAGACGGGGACGACCTCGGCCTCGATGAAGGCGCGGATGGTCTCGCGGAACGCCTCGTGGTCCTCGTTGAAAACGGTACGGCGCACTGGGCCGGCTCCCTTCGGTCGCGGCGGTCCGCCGCTCATGCCTAAGCGCTTGCTCAGATTAAGTTACCGGCGGGTTGTCCGCCCTGTCCAGAGCCGGTGGCGCCCGGTCCGGGTCGGGGGCGGTGCCGTCCGTCACCTCGGGGTCCCCTTCCTCAGTACGAGAACGCCATCGGACGGTCCGGGTCCTCCTCGTCGTCCCCGCCGACCCGGCGGGGCGAGGTGAGGTCGGCCGGCGTGATCTCGGGCGGGCCGGCCATCACGGCCTGCGCCAGGAGTTTGACCTCGATCACCGCGAGGACGGCGAACAGGAGGGTGAAGGCGGACATCGAGGTGATGACCTCGGCGTGGGAGACGTTCGGCGAGACCGCGTCCCGGGTGCGCAGCACCCCGTACACGACCCAGGGCTGACGGCCCGTCTCGGTGAAGATCCAGCCCCAGGAATTGGCGATCAGCGGGAAGGCGAGCGTCCAGACCGCCGCGCGCCAGTACCAGGTGGTCAGCAGGGAGCCCAGGGTCCTGCTCCGGGTCACGGCCAGGTGCGGCACCTCGTCCTCGCCGGTCCGCAGCCCCGGGTCGAGGAAGAACTTCTTGCGGGTCAGCCACAGGCCCACGATGCCGATGGCGAGCGAGGCCATGCCGAAGCCCATCATGAAGCGGAAGCCCCAGAACGCGACCGGGATGTCGGGCTTGTAGTCCCCGGGCCCGTACTTGGCCTGCTCGGCCGTCTCCGTGTCGTTGATGCCCGCCACGTACGCGGTGAAGTTGCCCTCCGCGAGGAAGGACAGCAGCCCGGGGATCGACCACTCCACGCTGTTGTGCCCCTCGGAGACGTCCCCGATGGCGAACACGGAGAACGGCGCGGACGTCTGGCCGTCCCACAGGGCCTCGGCGGCGGCCATCTTCATCGGTTGCTGCTGGACCATCACCTTGCCGAGGCTGTCCCCGCTGAAGGCGACCAGCACCCCGGCCAGCAGCATCGTCACCATGCCCAGCCGCATCGAGGTGCGCATCACCGGCACGTGCCGGCCGCGCCGCAGGTGCAGGGCCGCGATGCCGAGCACGAAGGCGCCGCCGGTCAGGAAGGCGGCGGAGAGCGTGTGGTAGACGACGACGAGCGTGGTGTTCTGGGTGAGCACCAGCCAGAAGTCGGTGAGTTCGGCCCGGCCGCGTTCCTGGTTCATGCGGTAGCCGACGGGGTGCTGCATGAAGGAGTTGGCGGCGAGGATGAACCAGGCGGACAGGATGGTGCCGATCGACACCGCCCAGATGCAGGCCAGGTGGATCCTCTTGGGCAGCCTGTCCCAGCCGAAGATCCACAGGCCGATGAAGGTGGACTCGAAGAAGAACGCGATCAGCGCCTCGAAGGCGAGCGGCGCCCCGAAGACGTCGCCGACGAAGCGCGAGTAGTCGGACCAGTTCATGCCGAACTGGAACTCCTGGACGATGCCGGTGACGACACCCATCGCGATGTTGATCAGGAAGAGCCTGCCCCAGAACTTCGTCGCGGCGAGGTACTTCTCGTTCCCCGTCCGCACCCACGCCGTCTGGAGGACGGCGACCAGGGTGGAGAGGGAGATCGTCAGCGGGACGAACAGGAAGTGGTAGACGGTCGTGATGCCGAACTGCCATCGGGCCAGCGTGTCGAAGGCCAGAGCCAGGTCCATTCGGGTCCTTCCTCACCACTGCGCGGACCCTCACTCTCGCCCCCGCCCGTGCCCCCGGCCCGGCAACGACGGCCGGACGGCCCCGGGGTTACGCCGGACGGCCGACGCGGAAACGCCCCGGGGGAGTCAGGCCGCGGGCGTCGCGAGGTGGTCGGTCAGGGCCTCGTGGGTGAGTTCCAGGCCGGCCCGCAGGACGGTGTCGGCGCGGCCGGGACGGGCGGCCCGGTGCTCGGCGGCGAGGTCCCGGGCGACGCGCAGGGCGGGCGCGCAGTCCTCCCCGCCCAGTGCCGCGTCCAGGGCCCGGGCCGTCGCCTCCACCACCGGGGCCAGGGCGAGCACCGCCGCGTCGGGCGGGGCCGCGGCGGCGCCGGGGTCGGCGGCCGGACTCCGCGGCGCCGTCTCCCGTACCTCCAGCTCCCGCGCCAGCAGCAGCAGCGCCGGGGCCGTGCGCGCGGCCAGCCGCAGGCGGGGACGCAGGGTGTCCGGCGCCGGGGGCCGCCGCGGCGGCAGCAGGGCCGTACGTCCCGTCCTGCGTTCCAGGGTGACCAGCAGCTCGTGCGGCCGGTGCCACAGGGCGAACGGATCGGGCCGCGTCGGGGCCCGCCGCCCGGCGGCGGCCCCCGCGGCGATCTGCTCCAGCCGGGCCCGGAGCCCGGTGCGGTACGCCTCCAGGCCGCCCGCCGCCGCCCGGTACGGGTTCGGGGGCCACAGCAACGGACCGAGGAGCGTCACGACGGCGATGCCGACCGCGCTCTCCACCAGGCGGGCCAGCGGGTAGCCCGGCGTCGGCGTCGCGTAGATCATCACGGCGGTGATCAGCACCTGCTGGTTGGGGGTGCCGTCGTGGCGCAGCAGGTACATCACGGCGCAGCCGCACACCAGGACGACCAGGAACGACGCCGGGACCGCCGGCAGCCAGTGCAGGACGGTCACGCCCAGCACCACGCCCGCGACCACGCCCAGCAGGCGCTGGAGGGCGAGCCGGGGCGCCGCGAACACGTCGTCGCGCAGGATCAGGACGGCCGGCAGGGCGGCGGCCACCGGCGCCGTGCTCGTACCGAACCACCACAGGCACAGGTACCAGGGCAGGGCCGCGCACACCACCAGCCGGGCGGCCGGCGCCACCCACCCGGCGAGGCCGGTCGGATCGACGAAACGCTTTCCCGCCGCTACGGACATCCCGGACATGCGGCACATCGTAGGCGGGCCGCCACCCGGGCGAACCCGCGCCGCACCCCCGGCCGGGCGCCCGTCGCCGCGGTCAGCCGGCCGGCGGGGGCGGGGGCTCCTCGGCGGCCGGGAGGGGCGGCTCCCAGCGCAGCGCGAACCACAGTTCCATCCGGGTGTCCGGGTCGTCCAGGTCCCGGTCCAGCAGCTCCGCGCAGCGGGCCACGCGCTGGCGCACCGTGTTGCGGTGCACGCCCAGGGCGGCGGCCGTACGGTCCCACCCGCCGTGGTGCGCCAGCCAGCCGCGCAGCGTGTCCCGCAGGGCGGGGGAGAGCGGCGCGAGCAGGGCGGCGGCGTGCGCACGGGCCTCCGCCTCGCCGACCAGCCCCGCGAACCCGGGGTCCGCGTGCCGGGCGAGCGGGGCCCGGGCCGCCTCGGCGCGCTCCAAGGCCCGCCGGGCCTGCGCGTCGGCGGCCCGCAACTCCCCGGGCGCCGCCGCGGCGCTCACCCCCAGCCGCCAGCCGGGCTGCGGTGCGGGCTCCCGGTCGGTGAGCAGGCGCACGCCGTCGGGGCGCGGGTCCAGCAACGCGGTGCCCAGCGCCGCGGCGAGGGCCTGCGGCCCGGTACCGCCCCGGGCGTGGACGGCGTACCAGGGGCCGGGGGGCAGGGCCGCGGCCGGATCCCCGTCCAGCAGCAGCCGGGTCAGGGCGGCCGCCTCGTCCCCGGCCGGGCGGCCCGCCGTGAGCAGGGTCAGCAGCACGGCGCCGACGGAGGCGATCGTGTGGTCCCCGGAGGCCCGGGCCGCGGTGGCCAGGACCAGCGCCCGGCCGCCGCCCACCGCGTACGCCGCGAGGTGCGTCCCGCCCAGGGTGTCGGTGGCGGTCGCCGCGGCCCCCGGAGCCACCCGCGCCGCCAGCCCCTCCAGCGCCGCCCGCACGTCGTCCCCGACCGGCACCCCGGCGGAGACGGGCTGGTGCGCGCCGCCGCCGGCCGTCAGCCGCGCGGCCGGCCCGTCGAGCGCCGCCCGTACCCCGTCCCCGACCGGCACCCCGGCGGAGGCGACGGCGGTCCGCTGCCCGGGCGCCCCCGCGCCGCCCGCCGGGGGCGCCGGCGACGGGCCGGGAGTCCGCCCGGTCGCCCCGTCACCCGTGCCCGCCCCCGCGCCGCCCGCCGGGGGCAGGAGGGCCGTCCAGCCGCCCAGGCTCGCCGCCAGCCGGGACAGCACCGCCGGCACCGGATCCGGCCGGGCCGCCGCCGCGGCCAGGGACTGCTGCGCCTCCGTCACCCGGCGCAGCTCGGCCGTACGGGCCTGTTCCATCAGCCGCCACACGGCCCGGCCGACCGCCGTGAACGGGGTGCCGGGCGGCACCTCCACCAGCGGCAACCCGTACCGCGCGCAGGCCTCCACCAGCTCCGGCGGCACCGTCCCGTGCACGGGCGTCACGCCGAACCCGACGGCCCCCACCCCGGCCCGTACGAGCCGGGCCGCGTACGTGCCGGCGTCCACGAGCCCCGCCCCCTCGGGCCCGCCCGCCAGCTCCGCCCCCGCCGTCAGGAGGAGCTCGCCGCCCAGCAGGTACGGGGACGGATCCGCCATCTCGGAGGCGTGGACCCCGTGGACCTCCGCCTCCGCCGGCCCGGTCAGCAGCCGCAGGCCCAGCTCCGCGTCCGTGAGGAGGCGGGCGAGGAGGACCGGCGGGGTGGGGGGAGCCTCCATGGTCACTCCGTACATCGACAAGGCCAACAGTGGATGAAACGTACACTGCGCGGGCTCGAACCGCCGCCGTACGCTCGAAGTACCGCACCGTAGGACCACCAGAAGGGCACCCCCCATGAGCACGCAGCCGCGCGGCCCCGTCGACTCCTCCCGCATCCCGCGCTACGCGGGCCCCGCGACCTTCGCCCGGCTGCCCCGCCTCGACGAGGTCGGCGGCAAGGCGGACGTGGCCGTCGTCGGCGTGCCCTTCGACTCCGGTGTCTCCTACCGCCCCGGCGCCCGCTTCGGCGGCAACGCCATCCGCGAGGCCTCCCGCCTGCTGCGCCCCTACAACCCGGCCCAGGACGCCTCCCCGTTCGCCCTCGCCCAGGTCGCGGACGCCGGCGACATCGCCTGCAACCCGTTCAACATCAACGAGGCCGTCGAGACGGTCGAGGCCGCAGCCGACGAGCTCATCGGCAACGGCTCCCGCCTGATGACCCTCGGCGGCGACCACACCATCGCCCTGCCCCTGCTGCGCTCCGTCGCGAAGAAGCACGGCCCGGTCGCGCTCCTCCACTTCGACGCGCACCTCGACACCTGGGACACCTACTTCGGCGCCGAGTACACCCACGGCACCCCGTTCCGCCGCGCCGTCGAGGAAGGCATCCTCGACACCGAGGCCCTCTCCCACGTCGGCACCCGCGGCCCGCTGTACGGCAAGCAGGACCTCGACGACGACGCCAAGATGGGCTTCGGCATCGTCACCTCCGCCGACGTCTACCGCCGCGGCGCCGACGAGGTCGCCGACCAGCTGCGCCAGCGCATCGGCGACCGTCCGCTGTACATCTCCATCGACATCGACGTGCTCGACCCGGCCCACGCGCCCGGCACCGGCACCCCCGAGGCGGGCGGCATGACCTCCCGCGAGCTGCTGGAGATCATCCGCGGCCTGTCGTCCTGCAACCTCGTTTCCGCCGACGTCGTCGAGGTCGCCCCGGCGTACGATCACGCCGAGATCACCTCGGTCGCGGCCTCGCACACCGCGTACGAGCTCACCACGATCATGAGCCGTCAGATCGCGCAGGCGAAGGGCAAGTAAGCACAGTGACGCACGACCACGACCTGGTACTCCGACCCACCGAGGCCCAGACGGCGGCCGCCCTCGCGCCGCCGCCCGGCCGCACCGGCGGGGACCTGGTCGTGGAAACGCTGCACTCGCTCGGCGCCCACACCGTGTTCGGGCTGCCGGGCCAGCACGCGCTGGCCCTCTTCGACGCCGTCGGCCGGTCGAGCCTGCGCCTCGTCGGCCTGCGCACGGAGAACAACGCGGGTTTCGCCGCCGACGCCTACGGCCGGATCACCGGCGAGGCCGTCCCGCTCCTGCTCTCCACCGGCCCGGGCGCCCTGATGGCGCTGCCCGCGCTGGCGGAGGCGGCGGCCGCCTCGGCGCCCGTCCTCGCGATCTCCTCCCAGGTCCCGACCCCGGGCCTCGGCGGCGGCCGGCGCGGCCACCTGCACGAGCTGCGGGACCAGGCAGCCTCCTTCCGCGAGGTCGTCAAGTCGGTGCACACCGCCCGCACCCCCTCGCAGATCCCCTCGGTGATCGCCGAGGCCTGGGAGTCGGCCCTGACGGCCCCCTTCGGGCCGGTCTGGGTCGAGATCCCCGAGGACGTACTGCGCGCCCCGACGCTGATCCCGCAGGTCACCGGGATGGACGCGACCCCGCACGAACTCGCGCCGCGCCCCGAGCTGACGGCGGTGGCCGCGCACTGGCTGGCGAACGCCTCCCGTCCGGTGATCATCGCGGGCGGCGGAGTGGTCCGCGCCGACGCCGCCGGCAAGCTCAAGCAGCTCGCCGAGCGGCTGAACGCGCCCGTCGTCACCACCTTCGGCGGCAAGGGCGCCTTCCCGTGGACGCACCCGCTGTCCCTCCAGTCCTGGCTGGAGGACCGGCACATGACGGACTTCCTGGAGGACGCCGACGTCCTGCTGGTGGTCGGCTCGGGCCTCGGCGAACTCTCCTCGAACTACCACACGTTCTTCCCGACGGGCCGGGTCGTCCAGATCGAGGCCGACCTCGGCAAGCTGGAGTCCAACCACGCGGCCCTCGGCATCCACGCCGACGCCCGCCTCGCCCTCCAGGCCCTGCTGGAGACGGTCCCCGAACGCGAGGACCCCGGCGCGCCCGAGCGGGTCCGCCTGCTGCTCGCCGACATCGCGGTCCGCCTCGCCGGCCAGGACGTCGCGCTGGAGCAGGGCCTCCTGAGCTCGATCCGCGCCGCCCTGCCGGCCCGCTCCCCGTCGCTCTGGGACATGACGATGCTGTCCTACTGGGCCTGGTCCGCCTTCGACGCCAAGCACCCCAACACGATGCACTCGGCCCAGGGCGCCGGCGGCCTCGGCTACGCCTTCCCCGCGGCCCTCGGCGCGGCCCTCGCGGAGCCCGGCACCCCGGTCCTGGCCGTCTCGGGCGACGGCGGCGCCATGTACTCGATCGCGGAACTGGCCACGGCCCGCCAGCACGACCTCGACGTCACCTGGCTCATCGTGGACGACGGCGGCTACGGCATCCTGCGCGAGTACATGACCGACGCCTACGGCACGCCGACCGGCACCGAACTCACCCGCCCCGACTTCGTCGCCCTGGCGGGCTCCTTCGGCGTCCCGGCCGCCACCACCACCCCCGAGACCCTCCGCGAGGACCTCGCCAAGGCCCTCGCCACACCGGGCCCCTCGGTCCTGGTCCTCCCGACCACCCTGAAGATGTTCGCCCCGACGCACCTGTGATCCCGTTGCCGCGCGGGTCACCGACCGGCCCGCGCGCCGCGCCCTTCCCCCTTCCCCCGCCCGCCGGGCCACGCCCTGGTTCCGGCCCCGCCCCGCGCCGACCGGCGTACGCCCCGCCCTTGCGCCGACCGGCGTAACGCCCCGCTCGCGGCGTCCGGACACCGGTGCGATTGTTGCGGCGGGATGAAATCCGCCGGTCGGCGCGTTGGGGGAGGCGGCAGGACAGCAGCGACGGGGAGGCACCACGTGACGGCGGGACAGACGGCGGCCGGCGGCAAACAGGGCTGGGGCAGGCGACTGACGGCCTACACCTGGCGGTACAGGACCAACGTCCTGCTCGCTCTCGGATCCTCACTGGCCGGCATGGCCGTCATGGCCCTCGTGCCGCTGGTCACCAAGGTCATCATCGACGACGTCGTCGGCGACAAGTCCCGCGAGATGGCCCCCTGGGCCGGCATCTTCATAGCCGCGGCCGTCCTCGTGTACGTCCTCACCTACATCCGCAGGTACTACGGCGGCCGGCTCGCCCTGGACGTGCAGCACGACCTGCGCACGGACATGTACGAGACCATCTCCCGCCTCGACGGCCGCCGCCAGGACGAACTGTCCACCGGCCAGGTCGTCGGCCGGGCCACCAGCGACCTCCAGCTGATCCAGGGCCTGCTCTTCATGCTCCCGATGACCATCGGGAACTTCCTGCTCTTCGGGATATCCCTCGGGATCATGCTGTGGCTCTCGCCGCTGCTGACCCTCGTCGCGCTCCTCATGGCGCCCGCCCTCTGGTTCATCGCCAAGCGCAGCCGCAAGAAGCTCTTCCCCGCCACCTGGTACGCCCAGGGCCAGGCCGCAGCCGTCGCCTCCGTCGTCGACGGCGCCGTGACCGGCGTCCGCGTCGTCAAGGGCTTCGGCCAGGAGGACCAGGAGACCGGCAAGCTGCGCGCCGCCGGGCGCCGGCTGTTCGGCGGCCGGATGCGGTCCATCCGCCTCAACTCGCGCTACACCCCCGCGCTCCAGGCCGTCCCCGCGCTCGCCCAGGTCGCCATGCTCGCCCTCGGCGGCTGGATGGCCACCGAGGGCCGCGTCACCCTCGGCACCTTCGTCGCGTTCTCGACGTACCTCGCCCAGCTCGTCGGCCCCGTCCGCATGCTCGCCATGGTGCTCACCGTCGCCCAGCAGGCCCGCGCCGGCGCCGAGCGCGTCTTCGAGCTCATCGACACCGAGCCCGTCATCCGCGAGGGCGAGCGCGAACTGCCCGCCGACGCGCCCGCCACCGTCGAGTTCGACGACGTCCGCTTCGGGTACGACCCCGACCGGCCCGTCCTCGACGGGTTCTCCCTCACCGTCGCGGAGGGTGAGACCGTCGCCGTCGTCGGCGCCTCCGGCAGCGGCAAGTCCACCGTCTCGCTGCTCCTGCCGCGCTTCTACGACCCCGACGGGGGCACCGTCCGGGTCGGCGGCCACGACGTGCGGGACCTAATGTACGACTCCCTGCGCGCCGCCATCGGGCTCGTCCCCGAGGACTCCTTCCTGTTCTCCGACACCATCCGCGCGAACATCGCCTACGGACGCCCCGACGCCGCCGAGGAGGAGATCCGCGCCGCCGCCCGCGCCGCCCAGGCCGAGGGCTTCATCGAGGCCCTGCCCGCCGGCTACGACACCACGGTCGGCGAACAGGGACTCACCCTCTCCGGCGGCCAGCGCCAGCGCATCGCCCTCGCCCGCGCCCTCCTCACCGACCCCCGGCTGCTGCTCCTCGACGACGCCACCTCCGCCGTCGACGCCCGCGTCGAGCACGAGATCCACGAGGCGCTGCGGTCCGTCATGGCCGGCCGCACCACCCTGCTCATCGCCCACCGCCGCTCCACCCTCGCGCTCGCGGACCGGATCGCCGTCCTGGACCGGGGCCGGCTCGCCGACATCGGCACCCACGAGGAACTGGAACGCCGCTCGGCCCTGTACCGCAGGCTGCTGACCGACCCCGACGCCCTCGGGGCCGGCTCCCCCCGCACCCCCGACGCGCCGTCCGCCGCCGAGTTCGAACACGGCGCCGACCGGGACCTGGAACGGGACCTCGAACTCGAAGCCGAGATCGACTCCGAACCGGTCAACGCCAAGCGCCGGGTCAGCGACGGGGTCACCCCCGAGCTGTGGCGCCGCCAGGAGGACGACAGGGCCGGCGCCGCCCCGGCCGCCGCCACGGGAGCGCCCCGTGCGCCCGGCGCCGGCCACTCGATGGCCGGAGCCGTCGCCGGGATGCCCGCGACCCCCGAACTGCTCGCCCAGGTGGCCGCGCTGCCGCCCGCCGACGACCGGCCCGAGGTGGACGAGAGCGTCGCCGCCTCCGCCGAGGACAGCTACGGCCTGCGCCGGCTGCTCCGCGGCTTCTGGGCGCCGCTCGCCATCAGCCTCGGCCTGGTCGCCCTCGACGCGGGCTCCGGACTGCTGCTGCCCGTACTGATCCGGCACGGCATCGACCAGGGCGTCGAACAGGCCGCCCTCGGCGCGGTGTGGGTGGCCGCCGGGCTCGCCCTCGTCCTCGTCCTCGGCCAGTGGGTCGCGCAGTTCGCCGAGACCCGGATGACCGGGCGCACCGGCGAGCGGGTGCTGTACTCGCTGCGCGTCAAGATCTTCGCCCAGCTCCAGCGGCTCGGCCTCGACTACTACGAGCGCGAGCTCACCGGCAAGATCATGACGCGGATGACCACCGACGTGGACGCCCTGTCGACGTTCCTCCAGACCGGCCTGGTCACCGCCGTCGTCTCCGTCCTGACCTTCTTCGGAATCCTCGTCGCCCTGCTCGTCCTCGACGTCGAACTCGCCCTGCTGGTCTTCGCGACGCTGCCCCTGCTGGTCGTCGCCACCATCGTGTTCCGCCGCAAGTCGGTCGCCGCCTACGAACTCGCCCGTGACCGGGTCGGCACGGTCAACGCCGACCTCCAGGAGTCCGTCGCGGGCCTGCGCCTGGTCCAGGCGTTCCGCCGGCAGGGGACCGGCGCCGCCCGGTTCGCCGAGCGCAGCGAGGCGTACCGCGAGGCACGGGTGCGCGGCCAGTGGCTGATCTCCGTGTACTTCCCCTTCGTGCAGTTGTTGTCCTCGGGCGCGGCCGCCGCCGTGCTGATCGTCGGCGCGGGCCGGGTCGACGCGGCGACGCTGACCACCGGCGCGCTCGTCGCGTACCTGCTCTACATCGACCTGTTCTTCGCCCCCGTCCAGCAGCTCTCCCAGGTCTTCGACGGCTACCAGCAGGCGACCGTCTCGCTCCGCCGGATCCAGGACCTGCTGCGCGAGCCCACCAGCACGCCGCGCCCCGCCGCACCCCGCGCGGTGCGGGAGTTGCGCGGCGAGATCGCCTTCGAGGACGTGCGCTTCCAGTACGGAACCGCCGAGGAGCGCGGGGAGAAGGGCGAGGCCCTGGCCGGCATCACCCTGCGGATCCCGGCGGGGCAGACCGTCGCCTTCGTCGGCGAGACGGGCGCCGGGAAGTCCACCCTGGTCAAGATGGTGGCCCGGTTCTACGACCCGACCTCCGGCCGGGTCACCGCCGACGGCGCGGACCTGAAGGAGTTGGACCTGACGGAGTACCGCCACCGGCTCGGGGTCGTCCCCCAGGAGTCGTACCTCTTCCCGGGGACGGTCCGGGACGCCATCGCCTACGGACGGCCCGAGGCCTCCGACGCCGAGGTGGAGGCGGCGGCCCGCGCGGTCGGCGCCCACGACATGATCGCCACGCTCGACGGCGGCTACCTGCACACCGTCGCGGAACGGGGCCGCAACCTCTCGGCGGGCCAGCGCCAGCTGATCGCCCTGGCCCGGGCCGAGCTCGTCGACCCGGACGTACTGCTCCTCGACGAGGCCACCGCGGCCCTCGACCTGGCCACCGAGGCCCAGGTCAACCAGGCGACCGACCGGCTCGCGGGCAAGCGCACCACGCTGGTCGTCGCGCACCGGCTGACGACCGCCGCCCGCGCCGACCGGGTCGTGGTCATGGACCGGGGGCAGGTCGTCGAGGACGGCAGTCACGCCGAACTGCTGGCCCGCGGAGGCCGCTACGCGCAGCTGTGGCGGACCTTCGTCGGGGAGGACGAGCGGGCGACGGCCGCCTGACCCCGCCCCGCCCTCCGCGTACCGGCGGGGGACGTCCCGGGTATCAGAGCTCGCCGAAGAGCAGGTTGCCCGGGGCGTCCTCGTCGTCACCGGTGTAGTACTCGCGTACGGAGACGAGGAGTTCGTCCACCGACAGGTACCCGTCGTGGTTCTTGTCGATCCGCGCGAAGAGCGCCTCCGCGTCGGCGAGCTCCAGCTTCGTGTCGAAGGCCAGCTGCGCCTTGTGGAACTCCTCGGGGCTGATCCGCCCGTCGCCGTTGGTGTCGACGACCGTGAGGATCGCCCGCGCCAGCGGCCGGAAGGACTTGTCGTAGGCGGGACCGCCGTCCTTGTACAGCCGCGTCATACCCTCCGCGTACTCCTGGGGGGTGAGCTTGCCGTCGCGGTCGACGTCGAGTTCGGCGAAGAGGTCCACCCAGAAGTCGGTCAGTCCCCGGAACACCTCGTCGGCCTTGGGGGAGTCGGACGGCTCCTCCATCGCGGCGATCAGCCGGGTCCCCAGCGCGATCACGTCCTGCGCGTCGATGACGCCGTTGCCGTTGTCGTCGAAGTGCGCGAAGGCGCGCTCCAGCTTGCGGTCCAGGAGGTCGTTCGTCATGTCGGATGCCTTTCACGGCTACGGTGGGCGGTTGTCCGGTCGCCTAGCGTAATGTCCGCGTCGATCGTGAACTCCCCCTCCCCGGCTGGGAAGTTGTGGATGCACTCGTACGAGGTAGCGGCGCCGGCCCGGGCCGCGGCGGGGCGCCGCCCCGGGCGGCGCGGAGGGGCCGTGACTCCGTTGTGCCGTGCAACCATCCGGCGGGCCCGGACGTCGTACGTGCGTACGTGTTACGTACGACGGATCGGGGGGCGAGGATGTTGAAGCGGTGGAAGGGGCTGGGCAGGCGGCGGGCCGTGTCGGTCGGGGTGTTCGGGGCGGCGCTCTGGCTCGGCGTCGGAGGCGTGTTCGCGGCGCCTCCCGCGCAGGCCGCGACCGGCGGCTGCCCGGGCCGGCTCGTCAGGACGCTGCCGCTGTCCACGGGCGAGGTGCGCGTGTACAAGAGCCGGACCCAGGCCTGCGCGGTGACGGTCGCCGCGCGGCCCGGCGAGCGGCGGTGGATGGCGGTGGTCGTCCAGCCGCGGGGCGGCGCCCCCGTGCGCGACGCGGGGCAATTCACCCGGTTCGCGGGTCCCGTCGTGGTCGGCGCGGTCAACCGGTGCGTCCACGTGACGGGGAGCGTGGCGGCCGAATCCGTCGCATCCGGCTGGATCCTGTGCTGACGTAGGGCCCAACCACTACTGTTCACGGGCGTGTTGACCCCGCTAGGTTCACGGCGACCAGTGTGAACCAAGGGGAGGGTGAATGCGCAAGACGCTCGGATGGCTGCTGTCGCTCGTGGTGCTCATCGGCACCATGGGTGCGGCCGGCGCCACGGCACAGGCGGCCACAGCCGCGGGGCCGGCCGCCGCCACGGACATCAAGGACCGGATCCTCGGCATCCCGGGGATGAGCCTGATAGAGGAGAAGCCGTACCCCGGGTACCGCTTCTTCGTACTGAACTACGAGCAGCCGGTCGACCACCGGCAGCCGTGGAAGGGCACCTTCAAGCAGCGCATGACCCTGCTGCACAAGGACGTCTCCCGCCCCACGGTGTTCTTCACCTCGGGCTACAACGTCAACACCAACCCGCGCCGGAGTGAGCCGACGACCATCGTCGACGGCAACCAGGTCTCCCTGGAGTATCGATTCTTCACGCCCTCCCGGCCCGACCCGGCCAACTGGGCGAAGCTGGACATCTGGCAGGCCGCCAGCGACCAGCACCGCATCTTCACCGCGCTGAAGAAGATCTACAACAAGAACTGGCTGTCCACCGGAGGCAGCAAGGGCGGCATGACCGCGACGTACTACGAGCGCTTCTACCCGCGTGACATGGACGGCGTCGTCGCGTACGTCGCGCCCAACGACGTCGTCAACAACGAGGACTCGGCGTACGACCGGTTCTTCGCCAAGGTCGGCACCAAGGAATGCCGCGACCGGCTGAACGCCGTCCAGCGCGAGGCACTCGTGCGCCGCGCCCCGCTGGAGGCCAAGTTCGCCACCGCCGCGGCCGAGAACGGCTGGACCTTCACCACCGTCGGCAACCTCGACAAGGCGTACGAGGCCGTCGTCCTCGACTACGTGTGGGCGTTCTGGCAGTACAGCCTGCTCGCCGACTGCTCCTCCATCCCCACGGCCGCCACCGCGAGCGACCAGGAGATCTGGGACACCATCGACGCGATCTCCGGCTTCTCGGCCTACGCCGACCAGGGACTGCAGACGTACACGCCGTACTACTACCAGGCGGGTACGCAGCTCGGCTCGCCCGACATCAAGCAGCCCCACCTCAAGGGACTGAGCCGCTACGGCTACCAGCCGCCGCGCGAGTTCGTGCCCCGTGACATCCCGATGACCTTCCAGTCGGGGGCCATGGCGGACATCGACGGGTGGGTCCGCGACAACGCCCACCAGATGCTCTTCGTCTACGGGCAGAACGACCCGTGGGGCGCCGAGCCGTTCCGCCTCGGGTACAAGGCGCGCGACAGCCACGTCATGATCGCGCCGGGCGCCAACCACGGCGCCAACGTGGCCCAGTTGCAGGAGGGCGAGAAGGCCCTCGCCACGGCGAAGATCCTCCAGTGGGCCGGGGTGGCACCCGCCGCCGCGCTCGCCGACTCCGCGAAGGCGGCGCCGCTGGCGGCCGCCGACGCGCAGCTCGACCGGCAGGACCTGGAGCGCGAGCCGCAGCTGCGGCCGTAACCGCCGATCAGGGGGCCACGGGCGGGTAGGACAGCCCGTGGCCCAGCGGGTAGCGGCCCGGCACCGGGACCGGAAGACGGCCGACCGGCCGCCGGACCCCGGTGATCACCCGGGCCGCCGCCCGCAGTTCCACGTCCGTCCAGGAGTACGTCGCCAGCTCCGCGGCGCAGGCCGGCAGCCGCGCCGGGTCGTACGGGTTGCGGACCGCCACCAGCACCACCGGAACCCCGGTGGCGACCAGCTCCGCCACCAGCGTCCGCTGCGGACTCTCCCCCTCGGGGACGTTGTACGTGCACACGAGCACCGCCGCGTGCCCCGCGGCGGCGGCCACAGCCCGGTCCGCGGGCACCGGGGCGGCCCGGCAGCCCAGCGCCTCCAACTCCCGAGCCAGGACCGTCGTAGGGGGTCCCGTCGTACCGGTGGGGGAGACGGGCTCGGCCCCGGTCACCAACAGTCGGGGACGGACGGTCGCGTCCAGCGGCAGCAGCCCCCGCGGATTGGCCAGCAGGGTCGTCGTGGCGGCCGCGATCTCGTCGGCGGCGGCCAGGTTCGCCGCCGTGCCGACCTCCGGGTCCGCCGACCCGACCGCACCGGCCGACTCCTCGAACAAGCCGCGGCGGGCCTTGAGTTCCAGGATCCGCAGTACCGACTCCGTGATCCGCTCCCGCGAGAGCTCGCCCGACTCCACCGCCGCCAGCACGCCGCGCTGCGCGAGCCCGAGGTCCGGCGCGTTCAGCAGCTGGTCGCACCCCGCCTTGAGCGCCAGCACCGGGACCCGTTCGTCCCCGTACTTCTGCCGGACCCCGGCCATGTCGAGGGCGTCGGTCACCACCACCCCACGAAAGCCCAGGCGTTCGCGCAGCATGCCGGTGACGATGGGACGGGAGAGGGTCGCCGGGTCCCCCGAGGGATCCAGCGCGGGGAAGACGATGTGCGCCGTCATCACGCAGTCCACACCCGCCTCCACCACCGCCCGGAACGGCGGCTCGTCCAACTCCTCCCACCGGGCGCGCGAGTGTCGCATCACCGGCAGCCCGACGTGGCTGTCGGTCTCGGTGTCGCCGTGGCCCGGGAAGTGCTTGGCCGTGGCGGCCACTCCGGCGCTCTGGTAGCCGCGCACCTGGGCGGCGGCCAGCGCCGCCGCCGCGTGCGGATCGGAACCGAAGGACCGTACGCCGATCACCGGGTTGGCCGGGTTCACGTTCACGTCGGCCACCGGGGCGTAGTCCTGCCGGATCCCCATCGCGGCCAACTCGGCGCCCGCGATGCGCGCCGCCCGACGGGCGTCGGCCGTGGAGCCGCCCGCGCCCAGCGCCATCGCCCCCGGGAACAGGGTCACCGGCTTGCCGATCCGGGCCACCGCGCCGTGCTCCTGGTCGACGGACAGCATCAGCGGGATCCCGGACCCGGAGCCGCGCGCCGCCCGCTGGAGGCCGTCGGACAGTTCGGCGATCTGCCCGGGGGAGCGCGTGTTGTGGGCCCAGGCGAAGTAGACGACCCCGCCCAGGTGGTAGCGCGCGACCAGCTCGGCGGCGCTGCGCACCCCGAACTGCGCCAGGTTCTGCTCGGCGTCCGCCGGCTCGGGATCGGTGGCCGAGTGCCCGTACACCCGGGACACGAAGAGCTGCCCGACCTGCTCCGCCAGGCTCATCCCCGCCACCAGGGCCCGCAGCCGCGCCCGGTCGGGATGACGGCCCGGCGGCTCCTCGGGGGAGCGGGAGTCATCGGGCGCGGAGTGGGACCCCGCGGCGGCGGAGGCCATTCCGGCGGCGGCGACGGTGGCCAGGGCGGCGGCGAGCAGGGTCCGGCGGGACGCGTGGTTCGGCACCCGCCGGACCCTACTGCCGGGCCGCGCCCACGGCCCCGGGGACACTCGGGAGGTCCCCCGGAAGTGGGCCCGCCACCGCCGGCCAGTGCTCCCGCAGGGTCCGGACCGTCTCGGTGATCGCCGGCCGGCGGGCCGCCCCCGTCCGCCACAAGGCGTACAACCTGCGTACGGGGCCCGGCTCCAGCGGCACGGCCACCGCCCCCGGCGGCAGCGCCCCGGTCCCCAGTCGCGGCACCACCGCGACCCCGAGGCCGGCCGCGACGAGGGCGACGATGGTGTGATTCTCCTCCGCCACATGGGCGATCTCCGGCTCGAACCCGACCGTCCGCAGGGTGCGCACCAGCCAGTCGTGACACACCCGCCCGGGCGGCTGGCACACCCACCGCAGTCCGCCGAGGTCCTCGCGGCGCACCACCCGCCGCGAGGTGAAGGGGTGTCCGGCCGGGACCACCAGATCGCAGAGGTCGTGCCCGATCACCGCGTGCTCCACGCCCTCCGGGGCGGGCAACGGGGAAATGTCCCAGTCGTGCGCCACCGCCAGGTCGGTGACCCCCCGGGCCACCAGGTCCACCGACAGGTGGGGGTCGACCTCCGTCATCCGGACGTCCAGCGCCGGATGCCGGCGGGCCAGGTCGGCCAGTACCCCCGGCAGTAGTCCGCGCGCCGCCGAGGCGAAGGCCGCCACCGTCAGCAGCCCGCCCGGCAGGCCGCGCCGCTCCTCCAGGGTGGTCTCGGCCCGCTCGACGATCGTCAGCAACTCCCGGGCTGTGTCGGCCAGGTGCCGGGCCTCCTCGGTGAGCGCGACCCCGCGTCCGCGCCGCTCCAGCAGCGTCGTACGGGTCTCCCGCTCCAACTTGGCGATCTGCTGCGAGACCGCGGACGGGGTGTAGCCCAGCGCGGCCGCCGCGCCCGCGACCGAACCGTGGACGGAGACGGCGTGCAGGGCGCGCAGCCGGGACAGGTCGAGCATGCACCGATCGTAAGCGTTGCTTCATCCATTCCGGAAGAGATCCGCGCTGGTGCTACATGGTCGGGCCGTCGATGCTCGAAGCATGCGTCCCGTACACACCGCACTCGCCGTGGTCGTCGCCGCCGTCTGGGGCTTCAACTTCGTCGTCATCGAGATCGGCCTCGGCCACTTCCCGCCGCTGCTCCTGTCCGCGCTGCGCTTCCTGGTCGCGGCGCTGCCCGCCGTGTTCTTCGTCGGCCGGCCCAAGGTCGCCTGGAAGTGGATCCTCGGCGTCGGGGCCGCCCTCGGCATCGCCAAGTTCGGACTGCTGTTCACGGGCATGGCCGCCGGGATGCCGGCCGGACTGTCCTCCCTCGTGCTCCAGGTCCAGGCCGTCTTCACCGCCGCCCTCGCCGGGCTCGTCCTGCGCGAACGGCCCGGCCGGGTCCGGCTGCTGGGCATGGCCGTGGCACTGGCCGGCATCGCGGTCGCCGCCGTGGACCGGGGCCTGTCCGGATCCGGGCTCGGCTTCGCCCTGGTCGTCGCCGCCGCCGCCTGCTGGGGCGTCTCCAACGTCCTGACGCGCAAGGCCGCCCCGCCCGACGCCATGAACTTCATGGTGTGGGTGTGCACCGTCCCGGTCCTGCCGCTGATCGCCCTGTCCCTGCTGATCGAAGGGCCCGAACGGGACCTGGCCGCGCTGCGGGCCCTCGACTGGTCCGGGGTCGCCGTCATCGTCTACGTCGCCTGGGTGTCCACGGTGTTCGGCTTCGGGGCCTGGAGCTACCTGCTGCGCCGCTACCCGGCCTCGTCCGTGGCCCCGTTCTCGCTGCTGGTCCCGGTGTTCGGGATGTCCTCGGCCGCGCTCGTGCTCGGCGAGGGGATCTCCGGAACCCGCTGGCTGGCCGCCGTGCTCCTCGTCGGCGGCGTCGGCCTCACCTCACTGGCCCCCGCGCGGCGCCCGAACCGTACAGGGGTCGGTTCGGGCGTCAGCGCGGGGAGCCCTCCTGTAGTGGCAGCCGCCAGTCCTGCCCGGTCAGGCTGACCCCGTACGAGCGGTGCGGGTGCTCGGCGACCAGCGTGAAACCGGCCCGCTCGTAGAGCGAACGGGCCTCGCGCAGCACGTCGTTGGTCCACAGGACCAGCTCGCGGTAGCCGACCGATCGGGCGAATGCCACGACGGTGTCCACGAGCAGGCCGCCGATGCCGAGGCCGCGCCCGGCGGGCTCCACCAGGAGCAGCCGCAGCCGGGCGGTGCCCGGCGAGCCCTCGTCGCGCACGCACATCACCGAGCCCACCGGACGGCCGTCGTGCTCGGCGATCCAGACCCGCTCCACGTACGGGTCGTGGTCCTCGGCGAAGTCCGCGACGATCCGGGCCACCAGCCCCTCGAACTCCTGGTTCCAGCCGTACTCGGCCGCGTAGAGCGCGCCGTGCCGCTGCACGATCCAGCCCAGTTCCCCGGGCTCCGGATCCCTGAGCCGTACCTGTGCGCCGGAGGTCTCCATGGCGCCCGAGGATAGCGCGCGCCCCGACGCCGGGGGACGGGTCCGGGACGCGGAGGTGCCCGGCCGCAGAGGACCGGGCACCCTTTGCTCCGTACGGGTTGCGCCCCCGGTGGGAGAGGGGCGGCCGCTCCCGTACGGGCTACTTCTTGCCGCCGCCCAGGATCTGCCCC
The DNA here is from genome assembly GCF_042893755.1 of Streptomyces sp. NPDC001568. Taxonomy (NCBI): domain Bacteria; kingdom Bacillati; phylum Actinomycetota; class Actinomycetes; order Kitasatosporales; family Streptomycetaceae; genus Streptomyces; species Streptomyces sp. NPDC001568. The sequence goes on from NZ_JBIAVF010000014.1 coordinate 232,926, forward strand.
AGCAGGTCCCCGAGACCCCCGCCGCCCGCCGCGCCGGGCGCCGCGCCCGGCGATGGGGCGCCACCGGCCGGGGCGCCACCGGCCGTCGCCCCGCCCGCGCCCTTGCCGGCGGACGCGCGCTTGGCGAGGACGGCCAGCAGCACGGGGATCAGCATCTCGATGACCCGGCTGATGGTGGGCGCGGGGATGCCGGTCTTCTTCGACACGGCGTTGGCCACGGGCTTGCTCACCTTGGCGAGCACCCCGGCCATCATCCCGCCGCTCAGCAGGCCGCCCATGCCGCCGCCGAGCGTGGCCACGCCCTGGAGCGGCGGCTCGGCCACCTCCGCGAAGGCCTGGCGCACCTCCACCCCGTCGTCGTCATCGGCGTCGGCCTTCTGTCGGAGGTCGCCCGTCAGGGCGCCGACGGTCTCGGAGACGGTTGCGCGGGCGCCGCCGACGTCCGTGCCGAGCACCCCGGCGATCTCCTGAAGCCTGTCGTCGCCGAGTTCGCCCAGCACGTCGTCCTGGAAGGAAGATTCGCTCATGCCGGAAACGCTACTTGTGCGGTGATTCGGTGGCACCTCGGACGGCCTCCGGGAGCCCCTTGAGTAATGGAAAGGTAAAGCTCCGCTTTCCGGTGCAACCCTGCGCGCGGATCGCGGGTCGTATGGTGCGTCGGGACTTTCGGGAGGGGATCCGGGGGGATCGGGAAGTCCGACGAGGGAGGGGTAACCGTGAGGGGGTCCGGCCGCGAGGCCGGCCCCCCTTTCGTTTGTCCCCTCCGTCCGCCGAGCCCCGCGCCGGACCCGTTCGTCTTCGTCCACACCCCCCGGCGCACTGTCGGCGCCGGACGGTAGCGTCGTGCCATGACAACCAACGGGGCGGTGCAGGCGGCGGTGGTCGAGGGGGTGTTGGAGCGCATCACCTACGCCAATGAGGAGAGCGGGTACACGGTCGCCCGGGTCGACACGGGCCGCGGCTCCGGGGACCTGCTGACCGTCGTCGGGTCCCTCCTCGGCGCGCAGCCCGGCGAATCCCTGCGCATGGAGGGTCGTTGGGGCTCGCACCCCCAGTACGGCAAGCAGTTCAGCGTCGACAACTACTCGACGATCCTCCCGGCCACCATCCAGGGCATCCGCCGCTACCTCGGCTCCGGCCTCATCAAGGGCATCGGCCCCAAGATCGCCGACCGGATCGTGGAGCACTTCGGCACCGACACCCTCGACGTCATCGAGGCGGAGCCCAAGCGCCTCATCGAGGTGCCCGGCCTCGGCCCGAAGCGGACGAAGCTGATCGGCGCCGCCTGGGAGGAGCAGAAGGCCATCAAGGAGGTCATGGTCTTCCTCCAGGGAGTCGGCGTCTCCACCTCCATCGCGGTGCGCATCTACAAGAAGTACGGCGACGCCTCCATCTCGGTCGTGAAGAACCAGCCCTACCGGCTCGCCGCCGACGTGTGGGGCATCGGCTTCCTCACCGCCGACCGGATCGCCCAGGCCGTCGGCATCCCGCACGACAGCCCCGAGCGGGTCAAGGCCGGGCTCCAGTACGCCCTGTCCCAGTCGACCGACCAGGGCCACTGCTTCCTGCCCGAGGAACGGCTCATCGCCGACGGCGTCAAACTCCTCCAGGTCGACACCGGACTGGTCATCGACTGCCTCGCCGAGCTCGCCGCCGATCCGGAGGGCGTCGTGCGCGAACCCGTGCCCGACCCGCAGGGCGGCCCGCCGATCACCGCGGTCTACCTCGTCCCCTTCCACCGCGCCGAACTCTCGCTCGTCGGCCAGGTCCGCCGGCTGCTGAACGCCGAAGAGGACCGGATGCCGGCCTTCCGGGACGTGGACTGGGAGAAGGCCCTCGGCTGGCTGGCCGGCCGCACCGGGGCCTCCCTGGCCCCCGAGCAGCGGGACGCCGTACGTCTCGCCCTGACCCGCCGGGTCGCCGTCCTCACCGGCGGGCCCGGCTGCGGCAAGTCCTTCACGGTGCGCTCCATCGTCGAGCTGGCCCGGGCCAAGAAGGCCAAGGTGGTGCTCGCCGCCCCCACCGGCCGGGCGGCGAAGCGGCTGTCCGAGCTCACGGGGGCCGAGGCGTCCACCGTGCACCGGCTGTTGGAGCTGAAGCCGGGCGCCGACGCGGCCTACGACCGGGACCGGCCCTTGGACGCCGATCTCGTCGTGGTGGACGAGGCCTCGATGCTGGATCTCCTCCTCGCCAACAAGCTGGTCAAGGCGGTGGCCCCGGGCGCGCACCTGCTGCTCGTCGGCGACGTCGACCAGCTGCCGTCGGTCGGCGCCGGCGAGGTGCTGCGGGACCTGCTGGCCGAGGGCGGACCGGTCCCGGCCGTCCGGCTGACCAGGATCTTCCGTCAGGCCCAGCAGTCCGGGGTGGTCACCAACGCGCACCGCATCAACACGGGCCTGCCGCCCCTGACCGACAACCTGCCCGACTTCTTCCTCTTCCCCGAGGAGGACACCGAGGCGGCCGGAATCCTCACGGTCGACGTGGCCGCACGACGAATTCCGGCCAGATTCGGGCTCGACCCCCGCCGGGACATCCAGGTCCTCGCCCCGATGCACCGCGGCCCCGCCGGCGCCGGGAACCTCAACGGCCTGCTCCAGCAGGCCATCACGCCGGCCCGGCCGAACCTGCCCGAGAAGCGGTTCGGCGGCCGGGTCTTCCGGGTGGGGGACAAGGTGACCCAGATCCGGAACAACTACGAGAAGGGCGCCAACGGCGTCTTCAACGGCACGGTCGGCGTGGTCACCGACCTGGACCTGGACGAACAGCGCCTGACGGTCCGTACGGAGGAGGACGAGGAGGTCGTATACGAGTTCGCCGAACTCGACGAGCTCGCCCACGCCTACGCGGTCACCATCCACCGCTCCCAGGGGAGTGAATATCCGGCCGTCGTGATCCCGGTCACCACCGGCGCCTGGATGATGCTCCAGCGGAACCTGCTCTACACGGCCGTGACCAGGGCGAAGAAACTGGTCGTCCTGGTCGGGTCACGCAAGGCCCTCGGCCAGGCGGTGCGTACCGTTTCGGCTGGCAGGAGGTACACGGCGGTGGCATCCAGACTGTCCGGCCGGATACCGGTGGGAAACATCACCTAAATGATCGATCATCTGGGGTTCCCCGGCCGGTGCGGAGGGGGCAGGATGTTCAGGTTGGCGGCACTCAGTGCCGTCAAAAGGACCAAAGGCCGACCCCGAGTGCACTCTCCTGCGCCAAATGGGGGAAGGTAGAGGCAGTCAGGGCACCTCGAAGAAGAGGCACTACGTCGGTGAGGGATGACGTGAGCGACAACTCTGTAGTACTCCGGTACGCGGACGGTGAATACACCTACCCGGTGGTCGAGAGCACCGTCGGTGACCAGGGCTTCGACATCGCGAAGCTGCGGGCCCAGACCGGGCTCGTCACTCTGGACAGTGGCTACGGCAACACCGCCGCCTACAAGTCCGCGATTACCTATCTCGACGGCGAGCAGGGGATCCTGCGTTACCGCGGGTACCCGATCGAGCAGCTGGCCGAGCGTTCGACCTTCATCGAGGTCGCCTACCTGCTGATCAACGGGGAGCTGCCGACCGTCGACCAGCTCGCGTCGTTCCGCAACGAGATCACCCAGCACACGCTGCTGCACGAGGACGTGAAGCGCTTCTACGACGGCTTCCCGCGTGACGCGCACCCGATGGCGATGCTGTCCTCGGTGGTCAGCGCGCTGTCCACGTTCTACCAGGACAGCCACAACCCCTTCGACGACCAGCAGCGCCACCTCTCGACGATCCGGTTGCTGGCCAAGCTCCCGACGATCGCGGCGTACGCGTACAAGAAGTCGGTCGGCCACCCGGTGGTCTACCCGCGCAACGACCTCGGCTACGTCGAGAACTTCCTGCGCATGACCTTCTCCGTGCCGGCCCAGGAGTACGACCTGGACCCGGTCGTGGTCTCGGCGCTCGACAAGCTGCTGATCCTGCACGCGGACCACGAGCAGAACTGCTCGACCTCCACCGTGCGTCTGGTCGGGTCCTCGCAGGCGAACATGTTCGCCTCGATCTCCGCCGGCATCTCGGCCCTGTGGGGTCCGCTGCACGGTGGCGCCAACCAGTCCGTCCTGGAGATGCTGGAAGGCATCAAGCAGGACGGCGGCGACGTCGACGCCTTCATCCGCAAGGTGAAGAACAAGGAAGACGGCGTCCGCCTCATGGGCTTCGGGCACCGCGTCTACAAGAGCTTCGACCCCCGGGCGAAGATCATCAAGGCGGCGGCCCACGACGTCCTCTCGGCGCTCGGCAAGAGCGACGAGCTGCTGGACATCGCGCTCAAGCTGGAAGAGCACGCGCTGGCCGACGAGTACTTCGTCGAGCGCAACCTCTACCCGAACGTGGACTTCTACACCGGCCTGATCTACCGGGCCATGGGCTTCCCGACCGAGATGTTCACCGTGCTCTTCGCGATCGGCCGGCTTCCCGGCTGGATCGCCCAGTGGCACGAGATGATCAAGGAGCCCGGCTCCCGCATCGGCCGCCCGCGCCAGATCTACACCGGCGAGGTCCTGCGCGACTTCGTCCCGGTCGAGGCCCGCTGACACCGGACCTCACGGCGGTCACGCCGCCGCGGTCAGCCGCGGCGGCAGCTCTGCGAAAAGCGCCCCGCCGTCGATCCCCCCACGGGTCGACGGTCGGGGCGCTTCCCATTCCCCGGATGCGGACTCCCCCCACGGGACCCGCGCCGGGGCGTCTGTGTGCCGGGACCCGTTCGGATCGGGAAGGCCGCTCAAGGCTCCCGCGGGCACGTGCCCCGGCCGGCTGATGCCCGGACGTCCCCCAAGACCTCCGTCAAACGTCCCCCAAGACGTTTTTGGCATCGCCCCATTAGACCCGTGGCGACCCCGGATGGTTACGTTGTCATCACTGTGATCTGCGTCTCCCGTGAAGGAGATGTGGAGGACCGGGGGAGGTGATCCTCCGCGTGATCGCCCCGGCGGTACCTCGGGCGGTCCCTCAGCGGAAGGACCGCAGCCGCAGGCTGTTGGTGACGACGAAGACCGAGGAGAAGGCCATCGCCGCCCCCGCGATCATCGGGTTGAGCAGGCCCGCGGCGGCCAGCGGCAGCGCCGCCACGTTGTAGCCGAAGGCCCAGAACAGGTTGCCCTTGATGGTGGTGAGGGTCCGGCGGGAGAGCCGGATGGCGTCGGCGGCCACCCGCAGGTCGCCGCGTACGAGGGTCAGGTCCGCGGCCTCGATGGCCGCGTCGGTGCCGGTGCCCATGGCCAGCCCCAGGTCCGCCCGGGCCAACGCCGCCGCGTCGTTGACGCCGTCGCCGACCATGGCGACCGTCCGGCCCTCGGCCTGGAGGCGCCGTACGACCTCCACCTTGTCCTGCGGGAGCACCTCGGCGATCACCTCCTCGATGCCCACCTCCCGGGCCACGCTCTCGGCGACGGCCCGGTTGTCGCCGGTCAGCAGGACCGGCGTGAGGCCGAGTGCCCGCAGCCGGGACACCGCCTCGGCGCTGGTCTCCTTGACGGCGTCGGCGACCACGAGCACCCCGCGCGCCTCGCCGTCCCAGGCGACCAGCACGGCGGTGCCGCCCTCGGCCTCGGCCGCGGCCTTGGCCCGGGCGAGCCTTGCGGGCAGACCGACGGACCGCTCGGCGAGCAGCCGCTCCCGCCCGACGAGCACCCCGCGGCCGTCGACGACGCCGCTGACACCGAGCCCGGCCAGGTTCTCGAAGGCCTCCGGTACCGGCAGCGCGCCCTCGCCCCCGCCGGTCCGCTCGACGGCCCCCGCCGTGATCGCGCGCGCCACCGGGTGCTCGGAGGCGTGCTCCAGCGCGCCCGCGAGCCGCAGCAGTTCCTTCTCGTCGACGCCCTCGGCCACGTGCACCGCGGACAGGGCCATGCGGCCGGTGGTGACGGTGCCGGTCTTGTCCAGGACGACGGTGTCGACCCGACGGGTGGACTCCAGCACCTCCGGCCCCTTGATCAGGATCCCGAGCTGCGCGCCCCGGCCGGTGCCGACCATCAGCGCGGTCGGCGTGGCCAGCCCCAGGGCGCACGGGCAGGCGATGATCAGGACGGCCACGGCGGCGGTGAAGGCGGCCGTCGCATCGTCGGTGATCAGCAGCCAGGTCACCCAGGTGCCCAGCGCGAGCAGCAGGACGACCGGCACGAACACCGCGGAGATCCGGTCGGCGAGGCGCTGCACCTCTGCCTTGCCGTTCTGCGCGTCCTCGACCATCTTGGCCATCCGGGCGAGCTGGGTGTCGGCCCCGACGCGGGACGCCTCCACCACGATGCGTCCGGAGGTGTTGACGGTGGCGCCGGTGACGGGGTCGCCGACGGAGACCTCCACGGGCACGGACTCGCCGGTCAGCATGGAGGCGTCCACGGCGGAACCGCCCTCGACGACCGTCCCGTCGGTGGCGATCTTCTCCCCGGGCCGGACCACGAACCGGTCGCCCACGGCGAGCGCGCCCACCGCGACCATCACCTCCCGGCCCCCGCGCAGTACCGCCACCTCCTTGGCGCCCAGTTCCAGCAGCGCCCGCAGGGCCGCGCCCGCCTTCCGCTTGGAGCGGGCCTCCAGGTAGCGGCCGAGCAGGATGAAGGTGATGACGCCCGCCGCGACCTCCAGGTACAGGGCGGAGGAGCCGTCCGTGCGCGTGACGGTGCCCCCCTGAACCGCGAAGAGGGCGAAGCCGTGCCGCATGCCGGGCATGCCCGCGTGTCCGAAGAACAGGGCCCACAGCGACCAGGCGTAGGCGGCCAGGGTGCCGACCGAGACCAGGGTGTCCATGGTGGCGGCGCCGTGCCGGGCGTTGGTCCATGCGGCCCGGTGGAAGGGCAGGCCGCCCCAGACGACCACGGGGGAGGCGAGGGTGAGCGAGAGCCACTGCCAGTTGTCGAACTGGAGGGCCGGGACCATCGAGAGCAGGACGACGGGCAGCGCCAGGGTCGCGGACACCAGCAGCCGTTGCCGCAGCGCGGCCGATTCGGGGTCGCCCACCGGAGCGGCGGCCTCCGCCTCGACCTCGGGAGCCGGCGGCGGGGGTTCCTCGGCGGTGTAGCCGGTCTTCACGACGGTCGCGATGAGGTCGGCGACGCGTACGTCACCCGCGTACGAGACCCGGGCCTTCTCGGTGGCGTAGTTCACCGTGGCGGTGACCCCGTTCATCCGGTTCAGCTTCTTCTCGATGCGGGCCGCGCACGAGGCGCAGGTCATCCCGCCGATCCTCAGCTCGACCTCGGCCGCACCGGCCACCGCTATGGGTCCGTCGTGCACCGTGCTGCTGCTCATGTCCGGCTCCAGGGGGAGGGCCGGGCCGTACGGGACCGGTATGAGCCGGCCGGCACGACCCGGCGGAGTACCGCGGAAGTGCGGGGCTGCGGGCCTCAGGCCCGACCGGCGAGTTCGTAGCCGGCCTCGTCCACGGCGGCGCGCACGTCCTCGTCGGCGAGCGGGGCGCCGGAGATCACGGTCACCTCGCCGGTGGCGGCGACGGCCTTGACCGAGGTCACGCCGGGCAGGGCGGTGAGCTCGGCGGTCACGGCGCCCTCGCAGTGCCCACAGGTCATGCCGGTGACCTTGTACACGGCGGTGACGGCGCCGGAGCCGACCTCGACGGTGCCGTCGTGGCAGGAGCCGGTGCTGGAGCAGCAGGATCCGCTCGACTGCGGGGTGTCCGTCTCGGCGGTCATCTCGTTCTCCTCTTTCGGGGGGTCTTTCTCACAGATTATACCCCTAGGGGGTATTCGGCGACCATTCGGCGGGTCGCGCGGCGTCGGTGCGGCCCGCGTCGTGGACAAACCATTCGGAACATAAGTAAATGGCCCTCATGGATCATCCGGGGACATTCGTTCTGATCATGGTCGTCGCCGTCCTCGCTCCGATCCTCGCCTACGGGGTTTCGCGTTGGCTGTCCGTCCCGCTGGTGATCTTCGAGATCGTGATGGGCATCCTCATCGGGCCCGACGTGCTCGGCTGGGCCCACTCGGGCGATGTGATCGACGTCCTGAGCGAACTCGGCCTCGCCATGCTCATCTTCCTCGCCGGCTACGAGATCCGGTTCGACCAGGTCAAGGGCGACACCCTCAACCGGTCCGTGGTGGCCTGGCTCGTCACCCTGGTGCTGGGCCTGGCGGCCGGCATCCTGCTCGCCCACGGCGACGGGTTCGAGAAGGGCGTCTACATCGGCACCGCCCTCACCAGCACCGCCCTCGGCACGATCCTGCCGGTGCTGCGGGACTCCGGGGACCTCGGGAGCCGCTTCGGGACGGTGATGATGGCCATGGGCGCGGTCGGCGAGTTCGGGCCGATCATCGCCATGGCGCTGCTGCTCAGCGGGCGGGCCCCGGCCGGTTCGGCGGCCGTGCTGATCGCCTTCGGGGTGCTGACGGCGGCCGCGGTGTTCTGGGCGCTGCGGCCCAAGCCGCCCTGGTTCTCCAAGGTCATCGCCACCACCCTGCACAGCAGCGCGCAGTTCGCCGTGCGGCTGGTGTTCCTGCTGCTGGTCGCCATGCTCGCGCTGGCCGAGGTGCTGGGGCTCGACGTCCTCCTCGGCGCCTTCGCCGCCGGGCTGATCACCCGGCTGGTGCTGCACGGGGCGGCGCCGGAGAGCAGCGAGGCCGTGCTGTCGAAGGTGGAGGCCATCGGGTTCGGCTTCCTCGTACCGCTCTTCTTCGTGGTCACCGGCATCGAGTTCGACCTGGACGCCCTGCTGGCGGGAGGCGGGACGCTGTTGCTGCTGCCCGTCTTCCTCGCGTTGTTCCTGGTGGTGCGCGGGCTGCCGATGTGGCTGCTGGCCCCTCGCGACCTGGGGCGCCGGGACCGCTCGGCGCTCGTCCTGTTCGGGTCGACCGCCCTGCCGCTGGTGGTCGCGATCACCACCCTCGGCGTCGAGGCCGGGAAGGTGGAGCCGGGGGAGGCGGCGGCGCTGGTCGGGGCCGGAATGCTGTCGGTGCTGGCCTTTCCGCTGCTGGGGATGCGGCTGCGGGCCCGGCAGGGGGAACCGCGGCCGCGCGGCGCCCGGGCGGCGGACGAGGCGGAATCCTGGTGAACCGCCCGGTCCGGGGCGGGCGGGGGAGCCCCGCCCCGGACCGGCGGCGACGCGGTCAGTCCTCGCGGCGGCCCCGGTTGCCGGGGCGGCGCGCCACCCACGCCCGGACGGTGTCGGCGTACCAGTAGGGCTTGCCGCCCTCCACGTGGTCGGGCGCGGGAAGCAGTCCGTGCTTGCGGTAGGAGCGCACCGTGTCCGGCTGCACCCGGATATGGGCGGCGATCTCCTTGTACGACCACAGCTGACGGTCGCTCATCGACGACACCTCCTCGTCCACGCCGCGGGGCCGGCCGGGAGGCCGTCGGGGGAGCCGGCGCGTGGACACAGACGATCACTCAGGTTGTGCCCGGAGAACGACGCTGGGTGAGGGCAGGGGAGCGGCTGTCGTGCGCCTGTGACGGAAAACCCGCGTAATGCGGATATGCGTGACACAAGGGCGACTCCTGTGACGGATGTGGCACAGGAGTCGCCGGTTGAAGGACGTGTCCGGGAGATGCTTGTACGACCGGCGACCCGGCGACCCGGCGACCCGGCGACCCGGCGACCCGGTGGCGGCGGTCGGGAAGTCCCGTCAGCGGCGGTACAGCTCCGGACGCTCCGCCAGCCGGACCTCGGTCCGTACGCCGGTGCGGGCCGCCGCCAGTCCCGCCTCGGAGACCGCGGCGGCGGCGTAGCCGTCCCAGGCGTCCGGGCCCTCCACCTCGCCCCGCGCGGCGGCGGTGACCCACCGGCGCACCTGGCGGTCGTAGGCGTCGGCGAACCGGGTGGTGAAGTCCTGGGTGATCTCCCCGCCCCAGCGGCCGGCCGACTCGACGACCATCGCGTGGCCGTCGCCGATCCGGGCGCTGCCGGACTCCCCGACCGCCTCACAGCGGACCTGGTAGCCGAAACCGCAGTTGACGAAGATCTCGACGTCCACGATCACGCCGCCCGAGGTCTCCAGCAGCACCAGCCGGGGATCGCGCAGCCCCTCGGGCGCGGCCGAGGACGGCGTCGGGGAGAGCACCGTCACGGCGGTGACCTCCTGGCCGAGCAGCCAGCGCGCCGCGTCCACCTCGTGCACCACCGAGTCGGTGATCAGCATGTCGCTGGTGAAGAAGGAGGGCGAGGAGGCGTTGCGGTGGCGGCAGTGCAGGAAGAGCGGCCGTCCGATGCCGCCCGCGTCGAGGAGTTCCTTGAGGCGCGCGTACTCGGCGTCGTACCGCCGCATGAACCCCACCTGCACCAGGCGCCGGCCGAGGCGGCGTTCGGCCTCCATCACCCGCAGGGCGCCCTCCGGGTCGGGGGTCAGCGGCTTCTCGCAGAGCACCGGCAACTGCCGTTCCAGCGCCGGCAGGATCGCTTCCTCGTGGGCGGGGCCGGGCGAGGCGATCAGTACGGCGTCCACCCCGGGGTGGGCGATCGCCGCCGCCGGGTCGGTGTACGCGCCCGCGCCGTCCAGGCCCGCCGCGATCTCCTTGACCCGGTCCCCGTCGGGATCGGCCAACGCCACCACCCGGGCCCCGCCGACGGCGGCGCCGATCCGGCGCACGTGGTCGGCGCCCATCCTCCCCGTCCCGATGACGGCGATGCCGAGCGTGCTCATGTAACGGGTGTCCCTTCGGGAGTCGGGCCGGTCAGCGGGCGCCGCAGGAGCGCAGGTAGGCGCGGGTGCGCCGGGCGATGGGCAGCGGCCGGTCCGGCGGACACGGGTACATGTCCTGCTCCACGATCGCGAACAGGTCCACGTCGAGCCGCTGCGCGGCCGCCAGTACGGGTTCCAACGCGGGTACCCCCGACGGGGGCTCGCACATCACCCCGCGCGCCACCGCCGGTCCGAACGGCAGTTGCTCCGCCACCACTTCGGCGAGGACCAGCGGATCCACCTGCTTGAGGTGGAGGTAGCCGATCCGCTCCCCGAAGGTCTCCACCGCCTCGACGCTGTCCCCGCCGCAGTACGCGTAGTGACCGGTGTCCAGGCACAGGGAGACCAGCGCGGGATCGGTGGCGTCCAGGAACCGGGCCACGTTCTCCGGGGTGTCGATGTGGGTGTCGGCGTGCGGGTGGACGACGATCCGCAGCCCGTACCGGTCCTGGACCTCCCGGCCCAGGCGCTCGGTCTGCGCGGCCAGTTCACGCCATTGATCCGGGGTCAGCACCCGGTCCTCCAGCACCTTCCCGGTCTTGTCGTCGCGCCAGAAGGAAGGGATGACGACCAATCGGTCCGCGCCCGTCGCCGCCGTGAGCTCCGCGATCCGCGACACGTGCGCCCAGGTCTCGTCCCACACCGCGGGCCCGTGATGGAGTCCGGTGAAGACCGTGCCGGCGGACACCCGCAGGCCCCGCCGCGCGGTCTCGTCGGCGAGGCGCACCGGATCGGTGGGCAGGTAGCCGTACGGACCCAACTCGATCCACTCGTACCCGGCGTCCGCGACCTCGTCGAGGAAACGGTCCCAGGGGGTCTGGAGGGGATCGTCGGGGAACCAGACACCCCAGGAGTCCGGAGCCGAACCGATGCGGATACGGGTCAACGCGGGCGGGGAGGACGTCATGTCGGCCACCTTAGGGTGCGAGGCTCGAAGGGACGAGGAAGACGAGTGGGAGGAGGGCCTGCTGTGACCACGGAGCAAGGCCGCGCGGACGGCGGGGCGTACGACCTCATCACGATGGGGCGGATCGGGGTGGATCTCTACCCGCTGAAGACCGGTGTACCGCTCGCCGAGGCGGACACCTTCGGCAAGTTCCTCGGCGGCTCGCCGACGAACGTCGCCGTCGCCGCCTCCCGACTGGGGCGGCGCACCGCGGTCATCACCCGGACCGGGGCGGACCCCTTCGGCGCGTACCTGCGCTCCGAGCTGCGCGGTTTCGGAGTCGACGACCGGTGGGCGGGGGAGGTGGACCGCTGGCCGACCCCCGTCACCTTCTGCGAGATCTTCCCGCCGGACCACTTCCCGCTGTACTTCTACCGGCTGCCCAAGGCCCCCGACCTGGAGATCCGACCCGAGGAGGTGGACCGGGACGCGGTGCGCGCCGCCCGGGTCTTCTGGATGACGGGTACGGGCCTCAGCGCGGAGCCGAGCCGCAGCGCCACTCTCGCCGCGCTGGAGGCCCGCTCGGAATCCGGGCCGGCCGCCGTCACCGTCTTCGACCTGGACTGGCGTCCCACGCTGTGGGAGGGGTCGCCGCAGCCCTGGTACGGGCGGGCGCTCGCGCTGGCCACCGTGGCCGTCGGCAACGCCGAGGAGTGCGAGGTCGCCACCGGGGAGAGCGACCCGCACGCGGCCGCCCGGGCGCTGCTCGCGGCCGGGGTGGAGCTCGCCGTCGTCAAGCGGGGCCCGCTGGGCGTGCTGGCCGCCGACCGCGCCGGCGCGGTGGTGGAGGTGCCGCCCGTACCCGTGACCGTGGTGAACGGGCTCGGCGCCGGCGACGCCTTCGGGGGCGCCCTGGTCCACGGGCTGCTCGCCGGCTGGGACCTGGAACGGATCCTGCGCTACGCCAACGCAGCGGGGGCCATCGTCGCCTCCCGGCTCGCGTGCGGGGCGGCGATGCCGTTCCCCGCCGAGGTGGAGGAGGTGCTGGGTCGTGCCGCCGGTGTCTGAGACGGAGATGGCCTTCACCCGGCTGCGGGTCCTCGACCTCGCGCCCGGCGAGACGTACGCGTTCGCGTGCGGGGAGGCGGAGTGGATCGTGCTCCCGCTGTCGGGCGGCTGCGAGGTCCGCTGCGCGGAGGCGGGCACGGAGGTGGTGTTCCCCCTGAGGGGGCGGAGCGGGGTGTTCGACGCGGTCAGCGACTTCGCCTACCTGCCCCGCGACGCGCACGCCGAGGTCACCTCGGCGGGCGGCGGGCGCTTCGCCCTCGTCGGCGCCCTGTGCGAGCGCCGGCTGCCCGCCCGCTACGGGCCGGCCGCCGACGTACCCGTCGAACTGCGCGGCGCCGGGACCTGCTCCCGGCAGGTCAACAACTTCGCCGCCGCCGACGCCTTTCCCTGCGACCGGCTCATCGCGGTCGAGGTGCTCACACCCGGCGGGAACTGGTCCTCCTACCCGCCCCACAAGCACGACGAGCACCACCCCGGCGAGGAATCCCGGCTGGAGGAGATCTACTGGTTCGAGATCGCCGCCCACGAGGGCGTCCCCGGCCTCGGCTACCAGCGAGTCAGCCCCTCCCCGGCGGGCCGGACGGACATCCTCACGGAGGTGCGGACGGGCGACACCGTCCTCATCCCGGACGGCTGGCACGGCCCCTCCATCGCCGCCCCCGGGCACGACATGTACTACCTCAACGTCATGGCCGGCCCGCCCGGCGGCGCCCGCGAGTGGCTGATCCGCGACCACCCCGACCACGGCTGGATCCGGGACACCTGGGCCGGGCGGGAGACCGACCCCCGACTGCCCTTCTACCGCGCGGAGGAAGCGTGAGGCTCACCGTCGCCCAGGCACTCGTACGCTTCCTGGCCCGCCAGTACACCGAACGCGACGGTCGCCGGCAGCGGCTCATCGCCGCGACCTGGGGGATCTTCGGGCACGGCAACGTCGCCGGGATCGGCCAGGCCCTGCTGGAGAGCGGGCCGCGGGCCATGCCGTTCCTCCAGGGACGCAACGAACAGGCCATGGTGCACGCCGCCGTCGGCTACGCCCGACAGAGCGGACGGCTGTCCGCGCACGCCGTGACCACCTCCATCGGGCCCGGCGCGACCAACCTCGTCACCGGGGCCGCCCTCGCCACCGTCAACCACCTGCCGGTGCTGCTGCTCCCCGGGGACACCTTCGCGACCCGGCCCGCCGACCCGGTGCTCCAGCAGCTCGAAGTGCCCTACGCGGGCGACGTCTCCGTCAACGACACCCTGCGGCCCGTGTCCCGGTACTTCGACCGGATCACCCGGCCCGAGGCGCTGGTCCCCGCCGCCCTCCAGGCGATGCGGGTGCTCACCGATCCCGCCGCGACCGGCGCCGTCACCCTCGCGCTGCCGCAGGACGTACAGGCGGAGGCGTACGACTGGCCCGAGGAGTTCTTCGCCGAACGGATCTGGCGGATCAGGGCGCCGCAACCCGACCCCGAGGAACTCGACGCGGCCCGCGCCGCCCTCCGCGCGGCCCGCCGGCCGCTGATCATCGCCGGCGGCGGGGTGCGGCACAGCGGCGGCGGGAGCGCCCTGAGGGCGCTCGCCGAGGCCACCGGCATCCCCGTCGCGTCCACCCAGGCGGGCAAGGGCTCCCTGCCCTTCGACCACCCGGCGGACGTCGGTGGCATCGGCCACACCGGCACGGCCACCGCCGACCACCTGGCCCGCGGCGCCGACCTGGTCCTGGGCGTCGGTACCCGCTACACCGACTTCACGACCGCCTCCGCCACCCTCTTCCAGCACCCCGACGTCCGGTTCGTCAACCTCAACGTCGCCGCGTTCGACGCGCACAAGATGGCGGGCGCCCCGCTGCTCGCCGACGCCCGCGCCGGACTGCGGGCACTCGCCGAGGGCCTCGACGGACACCGGGTGGACCCCGCGTACGAGGCCGCGTACACGGCGGCGAAGGCCGACTGGGAGGCCCGCGTCGACGCCGCCTACGCCGTACCCGCCCCCGACGAGGACCGGCCGCCCACCCAGGCCCAGGTCCTCGGCCTGCTCGACGCCCTCGTCGACGACACCGACATCCTCGTCAACGCCGCCGGCTCCCTCCCCGGCGACCTCCACAAGCTGTGGCGGGCCCGCTCCGGCGACCAGTACCACGTCGAGTACGGCTACTCCTGCATGGGCTACGAGATCCCCGCCGCGATCGGCGTGGCCCTCGCCGCGCCCGGCCGCCCCGTGTGGGCGCTGGTCGGCGACGGGACGTACCTGATGAATCCCACCGAGATCGTCACCGCCGTCCAGGAGGGCCTGCCGCTGCGGCTGGTGATCCTCGACAACCACGGCTACGCCTCCATCGGCGGCTTGTCCGGGGCCGTGGGCGCGGAGGGGTTCGCCACCGCGTACCGCTTCCGGGGGGCGGACGGCGCGTACGACGGCGCCCCCCTTCCGGTGGACCTCGCCGCGAACGCGGCCTCCCTCGGCATGACCGTCATCCGTACCCGCACCGTCGGTGACCTGCGAAAAGCCCTGGCCGAGGCGCGCGAGGCGGACCGTCCCACATGTGTCTACGCACAGACCCGAACACCCGACACTGTGTCGGGCCCACCCCCGGCACAGGCGTGGTGGGATGTTCCTGTGGCCGAGACCGCGACCCGTACGTCGGCGGCCCAGGCCCGTGAAGAGTACGACCGGCAAGCCGCGCAGCGACGTCGCCATCTGTGAAGGAGCAAGGCATGAAGACCGTCAACCACTGGATCGGTGGCAAGACCGTCGAGGGCGCGTCGGGCAACTACGGCCCGGTCACCGACCCGGCGACGGGCGAGGTCACCACCCAGGTGGCCCTCGCCTCGACCGAAGAGGTCGACGCGGCCGTACGGGTCGCCAAGGAGGCCTTCCTCAGCTGGGGCCAGTCCTCGCTGGCCGCCCGTACCAAGGTGCTGTTCGCCTACCGCGCCCTGCTGGACGCGAACCGCGACGCCATCGCCGAGCTGATCACCGCCGAGCACGGCAAGGTCCACTCGGACGCGCTGGGCGAGGTGGCCCGCGGCCTGGAGATCGTCGAGCTGGCCTGCGGGATCACCGTGCAGCTCAAGGGCGAGCTGTCCACGTCCGTCTCCAACCGGGTGGACGTCTCCTCGATCCGCCAGCCGATCGGCGTCGTCGCCGGCATCACCCCCTTCAACTTCCCGGCGATGGTCCCGATGTGGATGTTCCCGCTGGCCGTCGCCTGCGGAAACACCTTCATCCTCAAGCCGAGCGAGAAGGACCCCTCGGCCTCGAACAAGCTGGCCGAGCTGATGACGGAGGCCGGCCTGCCGGCGGGCGTCCTCAACGTCGTCCACGGCGACAAGGTCGCCGTCGACGCGCTGCTCGCGCACCCCGACGTCGCGGCCGTCTCCTTCGTCGGCTCGACCCCGATCGCCCGCCACATCCACACCACCGCCTCCGCCAACGGCAAGCGCGTCCAGGCGCTGGGCGGCGCCAAGAACCACATGCTGGTCCTGCCCGACGCCGACCTGGACGCCGCCGCCGACGCGGCCGTCTCCGCCGCCTACGGCTCGGCCGGCGAGCGCTGCATGGCGATCTCCGCCGTCGTCGCCGTCGGGGCCATCGCCGACGAGCTCGTCGAGAAGATCCGCGAGCGCGCCGAGAAGATCAAGGTCGGCCCCGGCAACGACCCGACCTCCGAGATGGGCCCGCTGATCACCGCCGCCCACCGCGACAAGGTCGCCTCGTACGTCAAGGGCGCCGCCGCCCAGGGCGCGGACGTCGTCCTCGACGGCACCGGTTACACGGTCGAGGGCAACGAGAACGGCCACTGGATCGGCTTGTCCCTCCTCGACAACGTCAGGACCGACTCCGACGCCTACCGCGACGAGATCTTCGGCCCGGTGCTGTGCGTGCTGCGCACCGAGACCTACGAGGAGGGCGTCGCCCTCATCAACGCCTCGCCGTTCGGCAACGGCACCGCGATCTTCACCCGCGACGGCGGCGCCGCCCGCCGCTTCCAGCTGGAGATCCAGGCGGGCATGGTCGGCGTGAACGTGCCGATCCCGGTGCCGGTGGGCTACCACTCCTTCGGCGGCTGGAAGGACTCCCTCTTCGGGGACCACCACATCTACGGCAACGACGGCATCCACTTCTACACCCGCGGCAAGGTCGTCACGACCCGCTGGCCCGACCCGGCCGACGCCCCGTCCGGCGTGGACCTGGGCTTCCCCCGCAACCACTGACGGCCCCGCCCGCCCCCGTACACAGGAAACCCCCGACCACCCTCACCGGCCGGGGGTTTCCTGCCGTCCGGGCCGGTTTCCCGGTCACCGACTGGTGGGCCGAGTACGCCGAACGAACCAAACAGGGCTCGGGGCCGCGCCGCGGGCGCTGCGAGAGGCGTTCGGCGCGGCGGTAGGGTCGGGGCGTGGACGTGAGCGGGCGGGTCTGGGGTGCCACGAACGCGGAGCACGAGGCGGTGTACCCGTGCGACCGGCTCCTGCCCGCCGGGTCGGAGGGCTGGACGCGGGCCGTCGACGTCGCGGCGCCGCCCCCCGTCCTCTTCCGGTGGCTCCGGCAGCTGACCATCGCCCCGTACAGCTACGACCGGCTCGACTTCGGGGGCCGCAGGAGTCCGCGCGCTCTCGTGCCGCTGCCCGACCTGGCCGTCGGGCAGGCCCTCCTCGTCTTCTCCATCACCGACTTCCGGACCGACGAGCACATCACGGGCCTGCTCCCCGAGGCCCTCGCCGCCCGCTGGGGGCGGATGGCCGTGAGCTACACGGTGCGCCCGCAGGGGGAGGGCTCGCGGCTGGTGGTCAGGGTCGCCGCCGAGGCCGGCGGGACCGCGCGGCGCAGGGTGCGTCGGCGCCTCCTCGCCTGGGGCGACCTCGTCATGATGCGCAAACAACTGCTGACCCTCAAGGCGTTGGCCGAGGGGACCCGTCGGGGTTGACCGGGTCGTCAGCGCCCGCCCACCAGGTCCGGTACGGGCTCCGGGTGTTCCGGGACGGCGCGGCGGCGCCGCCGCAGGATCAGGAGGGCGGCGCCGACGGCCGCCAGGAGGAGGACGGCGCCGACGGCCGGCCAGGGGACGGCGAGGAAGTCCGTACCGGACTCCGACCGGAGGTCCGGGTGGGCGGTCGCGTCCGCCGATACCGTCACGTCCACCCAGTCCAACTGCGGTGCGTCCGCCCACGTCTCGGTCAGGTCGACGCGCTGCCCGGGTAGCAGGACCAGGCCGGGCGGCCCGGCGGGCCGGTCCAACACCTCCCGTCCGAACAGCCCTCGCGCGGAGATCGTCACGCGCGGCTCGACCACCACGTTGCCCCGGTTGACCAGGGTGTAGGTGAGGGTGGCGCGGGCTTCGCCCACCCACGGCACGAGGGGGGCGCTGCGGCTGACCCGCACGTCCTCCACGCTCAGGCCCGCGGTCACCGGCCCCGGCACCCGGAAGTACAGGCGGGCGCCCACCGACCGCTTCACCCCGACCTGCACCTTGCCGTCCCGCTGCACGCCCTCGACGGCCGTGTTCAACGCGACGATCCCGCCGACGTGGTCGCCCGGGGTGGCGTCGGCGGGCACCTTCACGGTGAACGGGATGTCCTTGCGGCCCTTCGGCGGGACGGACACGGTCGTCGCCGCCTCGGGAGCCAACGCGATCCACGCGCCGATGTCCTCGGGCTTCGCCTCGACGGGCAGCAGGGCGAACGCGCCACCCGACGGTGTGTTCATCGCATCGGTGGCGAAGACCTGGAACGTCAGCTCCTTGTCGGAGGAGTTCAGGATCGTCACGCTGTCGCCGAGGGTCGTCCCGGCGGCGCCCTGGTGGAAGAAGTAGGCGCGGTCGGTCATCGCCACCCCGGCCGGGGGCGTGGGGAAGACGCCCCAGGTGCCGTTGTCCGCGGCCGTCGCGGTGCTCGTGGCGGTGGCGGGGAGCAGCAGCCCGCACAGGGCGGCCAGGAGGGCGGCGACGCTGCGGGGGCGCGTGGGGCGGCGGCGGATGCGCATGGGCGGGTTTCTCCAGTCGCGGCGCGGAGCGGGAAAAGGGGTGGTGGGGGGGGGGGGGGGCGCCCCCCCCCCCCCCCCCCCCCCCCCCCCCCCCGCCAAACGAAACAACAACCACAGAAGGAGAGGGCAAAAAAAAAAAAACCACCCGGACAACACCCCCCCCCCCCCCCCCCCC
>NZ_JBIAVF010000015.1:0-249039 GCF_042893755.1 Streptomyces sp. NPDC001568
GGGGTGTCGTCCGGGACGGGCATGATTTATGGCGCCCTGTCCCGGGCTGCGTCGGTGGGGCGGGAGTGGGCGCCAACAAATCACGTTTTAGTCCCGGCCGACACCCCACCCCGTCCCCGACCCCGACCTGCGCGGCCCACCCTGGCCGACGGCGCCCCCGTCGATTCCACCTCGCCGACGCCACCGCAGCCGGTGCCATCCCAGCCTCGCCGGCGATTGAGGCGCGGGGTCCGGGGCGGAGCCCCGGGGACCTGCACCGTGACCCCGCCGCACAAGCCGGCCCCGCCACCCCACCAGCCTCGCCGGCGATTGAGGCGCGGGGTCCGGGGCGGAGCCCCGGGAGCCTGCACCGTGACCCCGCCCCGCCGGATGGCGCCGCGCGGGGTCAGGCGAAGGCCAGTTCCGCTCGGCGGACCTCGGGGGCCGCGGTGCCGACCACCGCGCCGGCCATGCTCAGCGCGCCGCCGGCGAGGAAGACCGGGGTGATGCCCCACAGCTGCGTCGCGAGCCCGAACACGGGATAGGCCAGCGGTGCCAGGCCCACGGCCGTGAAGGCCATGACGGAGCTGACGCGGCCCAGGTAGGCGGGGTCGGTGGCGGTCTGGATCAGGGCTACGGCCAGGCCACCGCAGATCCCGCAGACGAGCCCCGTCACCAGCGCGAGCGCCACCGCCGACGCGAGGCTCGGGGCCAGTGCCAGGGCGCCGATGCCGGCGGAGCCGACGATCAGGGTGGCGTTCTGCCAGGCCCCGGCGCGCGGGAAGCGCGGGATCAGGGTGAGCAGCAGCGCGCTGGCGGCGGCTCCCGCGCCGAGGGACCCGACGATCCAACCCACCCCGCCGGCCCCCCAACCGCGTTCCCCGGCGAGCAGGATCAGCCCGAGGGTGAGCGGGGCCGAGGTGCCGAGCTGGCTGAGCGCGCCGGAGAGGACGAGCGGGCCTATCAGCCCGTGCCGCCGGATGTACGCGAGCCCGGAGCGCAGCTCCCGCCCGGCGCTCCCCCGCGTGCGGGGCCCCGTCCGCCCCTCCGGGGCCCGCCGCCCGGTACCTGCGAGCGGTGGCGGCGCCGGGAGCGGGGAGATGCGTACCGTCAGCAGCAGCACCAGCGAGACGGCGAACAGGGCGGCGGCCACCGCGAAGGCCGTCGCCGGGCCGCCCAGGCCCATCGCCAGGCCCGCCGCCGGCGGCCCGGCGGTGTGGCCGACGCGTTCGGCGAGGCTGCGCAGGCCTTGGACGCGTACGAGGTGCCCGGGCGCGGCGATCCGCGGCGGGAGCGCCCCGACGGCGGGCATGAACAGGGCGTCGACGAGCCCGAACACCAGGGCCACGGAGACCAGGACCCACAGGCCCGGAGAGGTGAGGCCGACCACCACCGCGAGGGCCAGGATCACCGCGCACCGCACGGCGTCCGAGGACAGGACGACCAGGCGCGGGCCGAACCGGTCGGCGATCACCCCGCCGCCCAGCATCAGCAGGGCGCGGGGTACCGCTCCGGCGGCCATGACCAGCCCGACCTCCCCGGGTCCGGCGCTCTGCGCGGCGGCCCAGCCGAGGGCGAGGAAGTAGATCCCGTCCCCGATGAGCGAGGCGGCGTACGCCCCGAGCCACCGCAGGACGTTCCCGTCACGCAACACGGCTGCCGCGCCCACCGCACCCCTCCTCGACTGGTCTGGACCAGAGTAGGCGGGGCGGGCGGGACGCGGCAGGTGGTTTTCGCGAGGCGGCGGGCCGCTCAGCGCACGGGGTGGCCCGCCTCCCGCAGCGAGGTCTTGACCTCGGAGATCCGCAGGTCGCCGAAGTGGAACACCGAGGCGGCGAGCACCGCGTCGGCCCCGGCGGCGATGGCCGGCGGGAAGTGCGCGAGGGTACCGGCGCCGCCGGAGGCGATCACCGGGACGGTGACGTGCCGCCGCACCGCCGCGATCATCTCGGTGTCGTAGCCGTCCTTGGTGCCGTCGGCGTCCATCGAGTTGAGCAGGATCTCGCCGGCGCCGAGTTCGGCGGCGCGGTGCGCCCACTCGACGGCGTCGATGCCGGTGCCCTTGCGGCCGCCGTGCGTGGTGACCTCGAAGGAGCCGGTGGCGGTGCGGCGCGCGTCGACCGACAGGACCAGCACCTGGCGGCCGAAGCGCTCGGCGATCTCCTGGATGAGCTCGGGGCGGGCGATGGCGGCGGTGTTGACGCCGACCTTGTCGGCCCCGGCCCGCAGCAGCTTGTCCACGTCGTCGGCGGTGCGCACGCCGCCGCCGACGGTCAGCGGGATGAAGACCTGCTCGGCGGTGCGGCGCACCACGTCGTAGGTCGTCTCGCGGTTGCCGGAGGAGGCGGTGATGTCGAGGAAGGTCAGCTCGTCGGCGCCCTCGGCGTCGTACAGCTTGGCCATCTCGACGGGATCGCCCGCGTCGCGCAGGTTCTGGAAGTTGACGCCCTTGACGACGCGGCCGTTGTCCACGTCGAGGCAGGGGATCACGCGTACGGCGAGGCTCATGCGGACGGCTCCCGGTACGCCTCTACCTCCACCTCGACGACCATCGACGGGTCGACGAAGCCGGAGACGATGAGCATCGTCGCGGCGGGGCGGACGGCGTCGAACAGCGTCTTGTGGGCGCGGCCCACCTCGTCCACGTCGCGGGCGTGGGTGAGGTACATGCGGGTGCGCACCACGTCCTCGGGGCCGAGTCCGGCCTGGGCGAGGGCCTTGAAGGCGACCCCGAAGGCCGCGATGGCCTGGTCGTACGGGCCGCCCGCGTCACCGGCGGTGCAACCCGAGACGAGCACCAGCCCGTTGGGGAGCTGGACGGCGCGGGAGTACGCGATGACGTCCTCGTACGGGCCGCCGGAGGAGATACGACGTACGGAACTCATGCGGAGCCTGCCTTCGTGACGTTCAGGGCTTCTTCCAGGGTGAAGGCCTTGGCGTACAGGGCCTTGCCGACGATCGCGCCCTCGACGCCGAGCGGCACGAGCGCGGACAGCGCGCGCAGGTCGTCCAGGGAGGAGATGCCGCCGGAGGCCACCACGGGCCGGTCGGTGGCGGCGCAGACGTTCTTCAGCAGCTCCAGGTTGGGGCCGGTGAGGGTGCCGTCCTTGCCGATGTCGGTGACGACGTAGCGGGCGCAGCCCTCGGAGTCCAGGCGGGCGAGGGTCTCGTAGAGGTCGCCTCCCTCGCTGGTCCAGCCGCGGCCCTTGAGGGTGGTGCCGCGGACGTCGAGGCCGACGGCGATCCGGTCGCCGTGGGCGGCGATGGCCTTGGCGGCCCACTCCGGGGTCTCCAGGGCGGCGGTGCCGAGGTTGACGCGGGTGCAGCCGGTGGCGAGGGCCGCGGCGAGCGAGGCGTCGTCGCGGATGCCGCCGGACAGTTCGACCTTGATGTCCATGGCGCCGGTGATCTCGGCGACCAGGGCGCGGTTGTCGCCGGTGCCGAACGCGGCGTCCAGGTCGACGAGGTGGAGCCACTCGGCGCCCGAGCGCTGCCAGGCCAGGGCCGCCTCCAGCGGGGAGCCGTAGGAGGTCTCGCTGCCGGACACGCCGTGGACGAGGCGGACGGCCTGGCCGTCGCGGACGTCGACCGCGGGGAGGAGTTCGAGGGCGGGTGCGGTCATCACAGGGTCTCGATCCAGTTGGTGAGGAGCTGGGCACCGGTGTCGCCGGACTTCTCGGGGTGGAACTGGGTGGCCCACAGGGCCCCGTTCTCCACGGCCGCGACGAAGCGCTCGCCGTGGGTGGCCCAGGTGACCTTGGGGGCGCGGATCAGCGGGTTGGTGACTTCCAGGCTCCAGTCGTGCGCCGCGTAGGAGTGCACGAAGTAGAAGCGGGCGTCGGCGTCGAGTCCCGCGAAGGCCTGGCTGTCGGCGGGGGCGTCGACGGTGTTCCAGCCCATGTGGGGGACGACGGGCGCCTTGAGCGGGCCGACCGTGCCGGGCCACTCGTCGAGTCCCTCGGTCTCGACGCCGTGCTCGATGCCGCGTTCGAAGAGGATCTGCATGCCGACGCAGATGCCCATGACGGGGCGTCCACCGGAGAGCCGGCGGCCGATGATCCAGTCGCCGCGGGCGTCCTTGAGTCCCTGCATGCAGGCGGAGAAGGCGCCCACGCCGGGGACGAGGAGGCCGTCGGCGTCCATCGCCTTGTCGTAGTCGCGGGTGATCTCGACGTCCGCGCCGACGCGGGCGAGGGCGCGTTCGGCGGAACGGACGTTGCCGAAGCCGTAGTCGAAGACGACGACCTTCTTGGTGGGGGTCACCGGGCTCACTCCCAAATTCCCTGGATCCGCAGGACTCCGGCGGCCAGGCACATCACGGAGCCGATGGTGAGCAGGATGATGAGCGACAGCGGCATCTTCTGCTTCTGGAAGGAGTAGACGCCGCCGGCCAGGAAGAGGCCGACGACGATCAGGATGGTGTTGAGGCCGTTCACGGCTAGAGGGCGCCCTTCGTGGAGGGCAGGATGCCGGCCGCGCGCGGGTCGAACTCGGCCGCGTAGCGCAGCGCCCGGGCGAGGGCCTTGAACTGGCACTCCACGATGTGGTGGGCGTTGCGGCCGTACGGGACGTGGATGTGCAGGGCGATCTGGGCCTGCGCGACGAAGGACTCGAAGATGTGCCGGGTCATCGTCGTGTCGTACGAGCCGATCATCGGCGCCATGTTCTCGGGCTCGGTGTGCACGAGGTACGGGCGGCCGGACAGGTCCACGGTCACCTGCGCGAGGGACTCGTCGAGCGGCACGGTGCAGTTGCCGAAGCGGTAGATGCCGACCTTGTCGCCGAGGGCCTGCTTGAAGGCGGCGCCCAGCGCGAGGGCGCTGTCCTCGATGGTGTGGTGGCTGTCGATGTGCAGGTCGCCCTCGGTCTTGACCGTGAGGTCGAAGAGGCCGTGGCGGCCGAGCTGGTCGAGCATGTGGTCGTAGAAGCCCACGCCGGTCGACACGTCGACCTTGCCCGTGCCGTCGAGGTTTATCTCGACGAGGACCGAGGTCTCCTTCGTGGTCCGTTCGACCCGTCCGATGCGGCTCATGCCTGCTGCTCCTTCTTCAGTGCGCGAACCGCTTCCAGGAACGCGTCGTTCTCTGCCGGGGTGCCGGCGGTGACCCGCAGCCATCCCGGTACGCCGTTGTCCCGGACCAGGACGCCCTGGTCGAGGATCTTCCGCCAGGCGGTGTGGGAATCCTCGAACCGCCCGAACTGGACGAAGTTCGCGTCGGAGTCGGTGACCTCGTACCCGAGGGCCCGCAGCTCGGTGACGAGCCGGTCCCGTTCGGCCTTGAGCTGCTCGACGTAGCCGAGCAGGGTGTCCGTGTGCTCCAGGGCGGCCAGCGCGGTCGCCTGGGTGACGGCCGACAGGTGGTACGGCAGGCGCACCAGCTGGACGGCGTCGACGACGGCGGGGTGCGCGGCCAGGTAGCCCAGGCGCAGGCCCGCGGCGCCGAAGGCCTTGGACATGGTCCGGGAGACCACCAGGTTCGGGCGGCCCTCGATGAGGGGCAGCAGCGAGTCCCGGTGGCTGAACTCCACGTACGCCTCGTCGACGATGACGAGGGACGGCTTGGCGGCCTGCGCGGCCTCGTACAGCGCGAGGACCGTCTCCGCCGTGACGGCGGTGCCCGTGGGGTTGTTGGGCGAGGTGATGAAGACGACGTCGGGGGCGTGTTCGGCGAGCGCCCGCTCCGCCGCTTCGAGGTCGATGGTGAAGTCCGCGCGGCGCGGCCCGGAGATCCAGTCCGTTCCGGTGCCGCGGGCGATCAGCGCGTGCATCGAGTACGAGGGCTCGAAGCCGATCGCGGTGCGGCCGGGCCCGCCGAAGGTCTGCAGCAG
Source organism: Streptomyces sp. NPDC001568 (assembly GCF_042893755.1). NCBI lineage: Bacteria > Bacillati > Actinomycetota > Actinomycetes > Kitasatosporales > Streptomycetaceae > Streptomyces > Streptomyces sp. NPDC001568. Next base: position 5,809 of record NZ_JBIAVF010000015.1, read on the forward strand.
CTGCTGGAGGACCTCGTTGGAGCCGTTGGCCGCCCAGACGTTCTCGCGCGCCACCGGGTGCTTGCCGGTACGGGTGAGGTAGGCGGCGAGCTCGGTGCGCAGCTCGACCGCGTCCCGGTCCGGGTAGCGGTTGAGGGTGCGGGCGGCGTCGGCCACGCGTTCGGCGATCCGGGCGACGAGTTCGGCGGGGAGCTCGTACGGGTTCTCGTTGGTGTTCAGCTGGACGGGCACGTCGAGCTGCGGGGCGCCGTACGGGGTCTTGCCGCGGAGCTCGTCCCGGATGGGGAGGTCGTCGATTCCGATGTCCGCGGTCACTGCTGGGGAACCTTCCATCCGAAGCGGGCCTTCAGGGCGGCCCCGTGCGCCGGCAGGTCCTCGGCCTCGGCGAGCGTCACCACGTGGTGGGCGACCTCGGCGAGGGCGTCGCGCGTGTAGTCGACGATGTGGATGCCGCGCAGGAACGACTGCACGGACAGGCCGGAGGAGTGGCAGGCGCAGCCGCCGGTGGGCAGCACGTGGTTGGAGCCGGCGCAGTAGTCGCCCAGGGAGACCGGGGACCACGGGCCGACGAAGATCGCGCCGGCGTTGCGCACCCGGGCGGCCCACGCGGCGGCGTCGGCGGTCTGGATCTCCAGGTGCTCGGCGCCGTACGCGTCGACGACCTTGAGGCCGTCCTCCAGGCTGTCGACGAGGACGATCGCGGACTGGCGGCCCGCGAGGGCGGGCTTGATCCGGTCCTCGATGTGCTTGGTGGCCGCGACCTGCGGTTCCAGTTCCTTCTCGACGGCGTCCGCGAGCGCGACGGAGTCCGTGACGAGGACGGCGGCGGCCAGCGGGTCGTGCTCGGCCTGGCTGATCAGGTCGGCGGCGACGTGCACCGGGTCGGCCGTGGAGTCCGCGAGGACGGCGATCTCGGTGGGGCCGGCCTCGGTGTCGATGCCGATCTTCCCGGTGAAGTACCGCTTGGCGGCGGCGACCCAGATGTTGCCGGGGCCGGTCACCATGTTCGCCGGCGGGCAGCCGTCCGGACCGGTGGTTCCGTACGCGAACATCGCGACGGCCTGGGCACCGCCGACCGCGTACACCTCGTCCACGCCGAGCAGCGCGCACGCGGCGAGGATGGTGGGGTGCGGCAGCCCGTCGAACTCGCGCTGCGGCGGGGAGGCCAACGCGATCGACTCGACGCCCGCCTCCTGGGCCGGGACGACGTTCATCACGACGGAGGACGGGTACACGGAGCGACCGCCCGGGGCGTACAGCCCCACGCGCTCGACCGGAACCCACTTCTCGGTCACGGTGCCGCCGGGGACCACCTGGGTGGTGTGCTCGGTGCGGCGCTGGTTGCGGTGCACGATCCGGGCGCGCCGGATCGACTCCTCCAGGGCGGCGCGGACGGCCGGATCCAGCTGCTCCAGGGCGGCCTCGATGGCCTCCGCGGGTACCCGGACCTGCGAGAGCTCGACCCCGTCGAACTTCTGCGCGTACTCGATCAGCGCCGCCGTGCCGCGATGATGGACGTCCTCGCAGATGGGCCGCACCTTTTCCAGGGCGGCTTCGACGTCGAACTCGGCACGGGGCAGCAGATCGCGCAGGGCGCCACCCTCGGGGAGGGTGTCACCGCGCAGGTCGATACGAGAGATCACGCCCCAATTCTCTCAGACCGTCTCCCGCGACCGTTCGCCCGTATCACTGGCTGATACGCGCCCCGGCTGTCACAGGCACCGCTTAGCTTGGACGTACACGCACGTGACAGCGGGGGGCTGCCATGACCGAAGTGATGACGCAAGCGCCGCCGGGGGGCCTGACCGACGCCGAGCATCGGATGTGGGAGACCTTCCGCGCGGGCACGATCTGTGACTTCCGTGCGCCCGGGGAGGGGCCGGCGGCGCCGCACGACGGGTCGTCGTGGGGCGCCGAGCGGTCGGTGCGGGCCGAGGTGGTGGCGCTGCTGCTGTTGGCCGGTCCCGAACCGGTACCGGGCCGGGTGGGCTGCCTGAAGCTGCGCGGGGCGCGGATCACCGGGCGGCTGGACCTTTCGGGTGGCACGGTGGCCCCGTACGTCGAGATCCGCTCGTGCCGCTTCGAGGACGACGTCCGACTGTCCGAAACGCGCTGCGGCACGCTGCGGCTGCACAACTGCGCGCTGCCCCGGCTGGAGGCGGCCCGGCTGCACGCCGAGGGCGACCTGCACCTGGTGGCCTCCCGGGTGGCGGGCGGCATCCGGCTGACCGACGCGCAGATCGGGACGGACCTGCTGGTCGGCCGGGCCGTCGTGCGCGCCGATCACCGGGGCCTGGCGATCGCGGCCGACGGGATCTCGATCGCGCAGGACCTCCACGCCGACATGCTGGAGACGCACGGCGAGGTCAGCCTGCGCGGGGCGAAGGTCGGCGCCTCGATGAGCCTGCGCGGCGCGCGGCTGACCGCCCCGGCCGGGCACCGGGCGCTGAACGCGCCCACCCTGACCGTCGAGCGGACGCTGTACCTGACCTCCATCGCCCTCACCACCCCGAACGGCGATCCCGCCTACGGCAACGACTGGAGCCGGACGCCCACGAACGGCGGCCCCGGGCGGGCCTTCGAGTGCCGGGGCGCCCTGCGGCTGGACGACGGGCGCTTCGGCGACGCCGTCGACTTCTACGGGGCCCGCTTCGACCTCGCCCCGGACCAGGAGGTATCGCTGCGGCGGATCCAGACCCCGGAGTTCCGTTTCGTCGGGGAGGCCCCGGAGCGGGGCCGGGTCGTGGTCTCCGGCTCGCGGGTCGACAAGCTGGTCGACCGGCACACGAGCTGGCCGGGCCCGGGCCGGCTGTCCATGGAGGGGTTCGTCTACGCGGAGATCGCACCCCGCGGCGACTTCACGCTCGCCCGGCGCCTCGCCTGGGTGGCGGCGGCGACCCCCGAGTACTCCCCCGAGCCGTACGAGCGGCTCGCCACCGTGCTGCGGGACGGCGGGGAGGACGCGGAGGCCCGCGAGGTGCTGCTGACCAAGCAGCGCCGGCGCCGGTCCACCCTGCCGCCGGCGGCCCGGGCCTGGGGCCTGCTCCAGGACTGGACGGTGGTCTACGGCTACCGGCCCGGCCGGGCCGCGCTGTGGATGGCGCTGCTGTGGGCGGCGGGGACCCTGATGTTCCTCGGACACCGTCCGGAGCCGGTCAAGGCGGACGAACACCCGCACTGGAACGCCGCCCTGTACGCACTGGACCTGCTGCTGCCGGTGATCGATCTCGGCCAGGAGGGTCACTGGAAGATGGCGGGCGGTTGGCAGTGGGCTTCGGCGACCCTGGTCCTCCTGGGCTGGATCCTGGCCACGACGGTGGCGGCGGGCGCGTCACGGCTGCTGAGGCGGGGGTGACGGCTCCGGCCGTCAGGCCACTACCCTGTGCCTCGTGACCACCGTTCGCCTGCCCCTCTTCCCGCTGAACTCGGTACTGTTCCCGGGCCTCGTGCTGCCGCTGAACATCTTCGAGGAGCGCTATCGCGCCATGATGCGCGAACTGCTGAAGTCGGGCGAGGACGAGCCGCGCCGCTTCGCGGTCGTCGCGATCCGCGACGGCCGGGAGGTGGCCCCGACCGCTCCCGGCCTGCCCGACCAGACGGCCCTGCCCGAGCGGGGCCCGGCGGCGGGCTTCGGCGCGGACCCGATCCAGGCCTTCCACCGGGTCGGCTGCGTCGCCGACGCGGCCACGATCCGGGAGCGCGAGGACGGCAGCTTCGAGGTCCTGGCCACCGGCACGACCCGGGTCCGGCTGCTGTCCGTCGACGCGTCGGGGCCCTTCCTCGTCGCGGAGCTGGAGGAACTCGCGGAGGACGCGGGTGACGGCGCGGGCGCCCTGTCGGAGGGCGTGCTGCGGGCTTTCAGGAGCTATCAGAAGCGGCTGGCCGGGGCCCGGGAGCGTTCGCTCGCCTCACCGCCCGACCTGCCGGACGAGCCGTCGGTGGTGTCGTACCTGGTGGCGGCGGCGGCCGTACTGGACATCCCCGCGAAGCAGCGCCTGCTCCAGGCCCCGGACACCGCGACCCGGCTGGCGGAGGAGCTGAAGCTGCTGCGCTCGGAGACCGCCGTGATCCGCCACCTGCCGTCCCTCCCGGCGGTGGAACTCACCCGCACCCCGACGAGCCCGAACTGATGGCGAACCCGAACTGATGGCGAAGAAGAAACCGGCCGGTCCGGCGGGCACCCCGGCGATCGTCGCCCTCACCGCGGCGGGCGTGGAGTTCACCACCCACGCCTACGCGCACGATCCGGCCCACCCCTCGTACGGCGAGGAGGCCGCCGAGGCCCTCGGCGTCCCCGCGGAGCGGATCTTCAAGACCCTCGTCGCGGACGTGGACGGGGTCCTCACCGTCGCGGTGGTGCCCGTGTCGGGCTCCCTGGACCTGAAGGCCCTGGCCGCGGCCTCGGGCGGCAAGCGCGCCGCGATGGCGGATCCGGCCCTCGCGGAGCGCACCACGGGCTACGTCCGGGGCGGGATCTCCCCGCTCGGGCAGCGCAAGCGACTGCGTACGGTCGTGGACGCCTCGGCCGGCGCGCACCCGACGGTCTGTGTCTCGGCGGGCCGCCGGGGCCTTGAGGTCGAGCTGTCCCCGGCGGACCTGACGGCGCTCACGGACGCGGTGGTGGCCCCGATCGCCCGGGCCTAGGGAACGGCCCGGGCGCAGGGACGGCCCGGACGGGTCCGCGGGGCCGGTCGCGTCAATCGCGCGGGGCGTCCTTCGTCAGGTCGACGTGGACGTGCGGCGGCGGGTAGGTGTCCCAGTCCTCCGCCGGGAGGGGCTCCCGGGGGGACCACAGCGCGGTCAGGCCCAGGTGCAGGGCGACGGCCGACATCGGCCAGACGAGCAGTACGCCGTGGGCGAGCAACTGGAGCGGGGCGTCGAACGGGACGCCCTTGCCCGCCTCGGCGGCGGCCGCCGGCAGGTTCCCGCTCGGGCCCAGGAGCAGCCCCAGCCGCCACGCGGCGAGCGAGGCGAAGCAGGCGCCGAGGGTCAGGCCGATCACGAGGGGTACTCCCCCGCGGCGGCGCCACAGGAAGACGGCGACCGCGCTCAGCACGCCGAATCCGAGGGCCAGCAGGAAGAAGGTGCCGTCGGCGCCGATCCGCGCCTCGCTCTCGGTGTCGCGCAGGAAGACGGCCTCGCCGTTGGAGACGTACTGCGCGCGGGGCGCGAGCCACGCCCACAGCAACCCGAGGAGCACGCCGGCCACGCCGACCACGAGGGCGACTGCGGCGCCGTCGCGGATGTCCGCGGCGGTGATGCCCCCGGCGCCCCCTCCCGGCTCGTCCGGCCTGTCCGGTCGGGGGTTCGGCGGCTTCGCGTCCTGCGGCTGCGGCTGTTCGAAGTGCTGCTGTCCGGGCCGGCCCGCCGGCTCCGCCGCGGGCGGGGGCTGCGGCGGGTCGTGCGGGGACGGCGGCGGGGTCACGGCTTCGGTCACCCCCACATCGTGCCAGGTACGCCGGGCACCGGCTTCAGCGGACCGCCGCCCGGCGGTACGCCCATGTCGCGACGGCCAGCGACAGCACGCCCACGGCGGCGCACACCCCGAGGTCGATGAGGACGGCCGCCCAGTCGGGGTGCGGGGCGAAGGTTTCCGCGAAGGCCTCGACCCCGTACGTCGACGGCAGCAGGTCCCGGGCCCACACGATCACGTCCGGCATCCGCTCGGGCGGCAGCACCCCGAGCAGCAGCGCGGCGGACATGCCCAGTTGACCGGCCAGCGTGGCGAGCTCCTGGCGCGGCGCGAGCAGCCCGAGCGCCGCCCCCAGCCCGGCGAGCGCGGCGCCGGCCAGCGGTACCACCGCCGCCAGGATCCACAGGCCGCCCATCGGCAGCCCGAACAGCAGGCTCCCGAAGACGGCGGTGACCAGGGTCCCGGGCAGCGTGAACGAGGCGTACGCGGCGGCGGCGCCGAGCACCACCGAGGCGGGCGGCACGGGCAGGGTGGCGTAGTGGTCGAGCCCGCCGCCGGCCCGCAACTGCCCGAAGTACTGGGCGAGCAGGTTCAGCGCGACGAAGGCGACGACGAGCACCGAGGAGCCGGCGACGACCGCCCGCGCCTCGGAGCCCCCGTCGACCACTCCGCGCATGAGGATCATGATGCCGACGGACTGGAAGGTCGCCACGAACAGCAGCGGGATCCGGGCGACGCGGGCCCGGGACAGTTGGGCCCGGTAGACGGCGGCGAGGGCCGGGAAGAACCGGGCGCGGGGTGCGAGCACCCCGGGAACGACAGCGGTGGTCACGACTTGACCAGACCCTTCATCCGTCCACCCAGCGCGAGGTAGACGTCCTCCAGGCTCGGCGTGGCCAACGTGAAATCGTCGAGGGCGGCGAAGGCGGGGCCGCCCGTCACCGCGGCGACGGCCGCGCGCGCCTCGTCCTGCGGCAGCCGCAGGACCCAGCGGCGGCCCGACTCGGCGGCGGCGGGTGCCAGCGCGGCGACCGCGGGCACGTCCAGGGGCGGGGCGGTGCGCCACACGAGTTCGAGGCGGACCTCGTCGGACACCATGGCCCTCAGTCCGCTCGGGGTGTCGCAGGCGATGACCTTGCCGTGGTCGACGACGGCGACCCGGTCGAGGACGGTCTCGGCCTCGATGACGTTGTGGGTGACGAGCAGGACCGTGGCCCCGTGCGCGGCGCGGCGGCGGTCGACGGCCGCCCACACCGCCCGTCGGGCCACCGGGTCCATGCCGGTGGTGGGTTCGTCGAGGACCAGCAACGGCCGCTCCCCCACCAGTGCGGTGGCGAAGCAGGCGAGGCGGCGTTGGCCGCCGGAGAGCTTCTTCAGGGGTCGCCCGGCGATCCCGGTCAGCCCGAGTTCCTCCAGTACCTCGTCCCGCGCGGTCCGCGCGTCGCGCAGTGCGAGCCCGCGCAGCCGGCCCGTGGTCTCGGCGGCGAGGGAGACGGTGAGTTCGTCGAGGGCGGTGGACTCCTGCCCCAGGTAGGCGAGCAGTCGGGCCGCGCGTTCGGGGTGGCGTACGACGTCGTGGCCGAGCAGGGTCACGGAGCCGCTGTCGGGCCGCAGCAGGCCGGTGAGCTGGCGGACCAGGGTGGACTTGCCGGCGCCGTTGGGGCCGAGCAGGCCGAAGACCTCGCCGCGCCGGACGGTCAGGGAGATCCCGTCGGTGGCCCGGGTCTCGGGCAGTGCGGGGGCACCTCGCCGACCGCGGACCGCGGGGTAGGTCTTGACCAGGTCACGCACCGCGCAGACCACGTCGGAGGCCGCGTCCGCGGCTGCTGCCGCGGTGTGCCCTGCCTGTGCTGTGCCCGTACTCACGAGGGAGCAGCCTACGCGGCTTTCACCCCTGGTCGGCCGCCGGGGTGCCCGGGCCCGCGGGCTGCGGGGCGCTCGCGGGGCCCGGGGCGCCGCTCACGTGCTCGGCGGCGGCCCGGACGTCGATCTCCCGCCAGAAGCCGGCCCGGATGGCGTACCGGTCGTGTTCGTCGATCTGGTCGTCCTTGTGCGCGAGCAGCCCGAAGCGGGCGGCGTAGCGCAGCAGCTCGCCGTCGATGCGGTGCGGGACGCGCGGGTACATGGTGGCGAGCTTTTGGAGGTGGACGGTTTCGGGGAGGCGTTCCATCCAGCGGCGGGCGAAGACCTGGCCCACCTCGAAGGGGTCACCGCCGACGGTGGTGATGTCCTCCTCGCGGTCCGCCCAACGCTGTTCGGCGCTGGTGAGCTGGGCGAGGGTGGGCAGGGAGGCGGTCTCGGCGGGCTCGCCGAGGGGGCCGGCCCGGTCGATCCACCCCTTGTCGGAGGACCAGCGCAGGGCGCTCCCGGCGGGTGCCGGGGGGCCCTGCGGGGGGTGTCCGGCGGGTCCCTGGGCCTGGCCGGGGGCGCGCAGCGAGGCGAGGTCCTTGGGGGTGGGGACGGTTTTGGCGCCCTCGCCGGCGGGGGCCGGTACGGGGGCCCCGTTCGGGGCGGCCGGGGCGGGCGGGGCCCCGTTGCGGGCGGCTTCGGCGAGGGCCGCCTCGGGCAGGGGTGCGGAGAGGATCGCGGCGATCTCGGGTCGCGGGGCGGGCGCCGGGGCGCACAGTCCGGCGAGGTCGCGGGCGCGGACGGCGCGGGTGATCCAGGCCCGGTCCAGGACGCGGCGTTCGTCGGCCTCGGCGACGAGGTCCTCGGACTGGTTGTAGTCCCCGTCGGCGGCCTGGACGGCCCAGAGGTGGACGGCGACCCCGTGTTCCTTGGCGGACATCAGCCCGGGCAGCAGATCGCCGTCGCCGGTCACCAGCACCACGTCGGAGCAGGCCCGGTTGCGGGCCAGTTCGGTGAGCTCGGCGTGCATGGCCGCGTCGACGCCCTTTTGGGCCCAGCGGCCGTCGCTGCGGGTCAGGGCGCCGAGGCGAACGGTGACGCGGGGCATGACGCGCAGTCGGCGGTGTTCGGGTTGGGGCACCCGATCGGGTGCGCCGTCGAACCAGTAGATCCGCAGCAGGGGCTGTTCGGTGTCGGCCTCGGCCCGCTCGCGCAGGCCCTGGATGAGGGCGGCGTGGTCGACGGTGATGCGGGAGCGGGAGGGTTCCCCCGCGAGGAGGCTCGCGGCGGCGCCGAGCAGGTAGCCGGCGTCCACCAGGACGACGCAGCGGTCCACGCGTTCCACCCTCTTCCCTGGGGGTCCTCGATTGGGTTTCCCCGAGTCTGCCCGACCGCGCGGGCGTTGAAGGCCGGAACTCGATCATCGGCGTGGCGGATCTCCCAGGGCGGTGGGGACGGGGCGTTCACCACGCGCGGTAATGATCCAAAATGCGCGGGTTGTGGGGCTGTGTGAGTGTGAAGGCGGCCCTGGCCCCTACACCCCCACGGAGGCATTCCATGGCCAAGAACAAGAACCAGAAGCAGCCCGCGAAGTCCCAGGAGCGCACCGCGGCGCAGGACCCGGGCAAGAGTTCGAGCCAGCCGGGCGAGTCCCTCTCCCCGTCGCCGAGTCCGATGGACATGGCGCACAAGCGCAAGGAAAAGAAGTTCGGCCACAACTGACGAACCCCGCGCGTACACGGAGGGGCGCACCCGGCTTCCGGGTGCGCCCCTCCGTACGTGCGACGACCGCTAGCCGGCCAGGCAGGACGGTCCGAGCAGGACCTTCAGGTCGCCGAAGAGCGCCGGGTCGGGCTGGACGCGGTGCTTGTCGAGCCGCAGGACGGTGGTGCTGCGCGGACCCTGGAGCTTGATCCGCACCTCGGTGTTGCCCCGGTGGTGGCGCAGGATCTCGCCGAGGCGGGTGACCATCGGCGGGGTGACCTTGACGGTGGGGATGGTGAGGACGACGGGGGCGTTGGTGCCGGCCGAGGTGAGGTCGGGGACCATCATCTCCATGGCGACCAGGCGGGGGACGTCCTCGCGCTTGTCCAGGCGGCCCTTGACGAAGACGACCGTGTCCTCGACCAGCTGGGTGGAGACGAGCTGGTAGGTCGCGGGGAAGAACATGCATTCGATGGAGCCGGCCAGGTCCTCGACGGTGGCGATGGCCCAGGCGTTGCCCTGCTTGGTCATCTTGCGCTGGAGGCCGGAGATGATGCCGCCGATGGTGACGACCGCACCGTCGGAGTGCTCCCCGCCGGTCAGCTGGGAGATGCCGGCGTCGGTCTTGTCGGAGAGGACGTGCTCCAGGCCGAAGAGCGGGTGGTCGGAGACGTAGAGGCCGAGCATCTCGCGCTCCTGGGCGAGCAGGTAGGACTTCTCCCACTCGACGTCCGAGAACTCCACGTCCAGGCCGAAGCCGGGCTCGTCGGCGCCGCCCTCGTCACCCATTGCGCCGAAGAGGTCGAACTGTCCCTCGGCCTCCTTGCGCTTGACCGCCACCACGTTGTCGATCATGGGTTCGTGGTGGGCGACGAGCCCCTTGCGGGTGTGGCCCATCTCGTCGTACGCGCCGGCCTTGATCAACGATTCGACGGTCCGCTTGTTGCAGACGACGGCCTCGACCTTGTCCAGGAAGTCGGGGAAGGAGGAGAACTTCCCCTTGGCCTTCCTGGTCTTGATGATCGACTCGACGACGTTCTGGCCGACGTTGCGCACGGCGGTGAGCCCGAAGAGGATCACGTCGTCGCCCTGGGCGGCGAAGTTCGGCTCGGACTCGTTCACGTTCGGCGGGAGCACCTTGATGCCCATGCGGCGGCACTCGTTCAGGTAGATCGCGGACTTGTCCTTGTCGTCCTTGACCGAGGTGAGCAGACCGGCCATGTACTCGGCCGGGAAGTTCGCCTTGAGGTAGGCGGTCCAGTAGGAGACCAGGCCGTACGCGGCCGAGTGGGCCTTGTTGAAGGCGTATCCGGCGAAGGGGACCAGGACGTCCCACAGGGCCTTGATGGCCTGGTCGCTGAAGCCCTTCTTCTTGGCGCCCCCCTCGAAGATGACGAAGTTCTTCGCCAGTTCCTCGGGCTTCTTCTTGCCCATCACGCGGCGCAGGATGTCGGCCTCGCCGAGCGAGTACCCGGCGATGATCTGGGCGGCCTTCTGCACCTGCTCCTGGTAGACGATCAGGCCGTAGGTGACCGCGAGCACCTCTTCGAGGGGACCCTCCAGCTCCGGGTGGATCGGGGTGATCTCCTGCTGCTTGTTCTTGCGCAGGGCGTAGTTCGTGTGCGAGTTCATGCCCATCGGGCCCGGCCGGTACAGGGCCGAGACGGCGGAGATGTCCTCGAAGTTGTCGGGCTTCATCAGGCGCAGCAGGGAGCGCATGGGGCCGCCGTCGAACTGGAAGACGCCGAGGGTGTCACCGCGGCCGAGCAGTTCGAAGGTCTTGGGGTCGTCGAGCGGCAGGCCGAGGAGATCGATGTCGATCCCCTTGTTGGCCTTCACCATCTTGACGGCGTCGTCCATGATCGTGAGGTTGCGCAGGCCGAGGAAGTCCATCTTCAGCAGGCCGAGCGACTCGCAGCTCGGGTAGTCCCACTGGGTGATGGTGACGCCGTCGGAGTGCCGCACCCAGACGGGCACGTGGTCCGTGATCGTCTCGCTGGACATGATCACGCCGGCGGCGTGCACGCCCATCTGGCGGACCAGACCCTCAACACCGCGGGCGGTGTCGATGACCTTCTTCACGTCCGGCTCGTTCTCGTACATCCCGCGGATCTCGCCGGCCTCGCCGTAGCGGGGGTGCGTCGGGTCGAGGATGCCGGAGAGCGGGATGCCCTTGCCGAGGACGTCGGCGGGCATGGCCTTGGTGAGCCGGTCGCCCATGGCGTACGGGTAGCCGAGGACGCGGGCGGAGTCCTTGATCGCGTTCTTGGCCTTGATGGTGCCGTACGTGCCGATCATGGCGACCTTGTCGGCGCCGTACTTGTCGGTCACGTACCTGATCACCTCGACGCGCCTGCGCTCGTCGAAGTCGATGTCGACATCGGGCATGGAGACGCGCTCGGGGTTCAGGAAGCGCTCGAAGATCAGGCCGTGGGTGAGCGGGTCGAGGTCGGTGATGCCCATGGCGTACGCGACGATCGAGCCGGCCGCGGAGCCTCGGCCGGGGCCGACCGCGATGCCCTGGTTCTTGGCCCACATGATGAAGTCGGCGACCACGAGGAAGTAGCCGGGGAAGCCCATCGAGATGATCGTGTCCATCTCGTACTCGGCCTGCCGCATCCGGTCCTCCGGGATGCCTCCCGGGTAGCGGCGGTGCATGCCGCGCATGGTTTCCTCACGGAACCAGGTGACCTCGGTGTAGCCGTCCGGGATGTCGAACTTCGGCATCAGGTTCCGGAACTTGAACATGCCCTCGGTGTCGACCTGGTCCGCGACCAGCCGCGTGTTGGCGCAGCCCTCCTGCCAGGCGTCCGAGGAGTCGATGGCGTACATCTCGTCGGTGGACTTCAGGTAGTAACCGGTGCCGTCGAAGCGGAAGCGGTCCGGGTCCGAGAGGTTCTTGCCGGTCTGGATGCAGAGCAGGGCGTCGTGGGCGACGGACTCGCTCGCGTACGTGTAGTGGGAGTCGTTCGTCACCAGCGGCGGGATGCCGAGCTTCTTGCCGATCTCCAGGAGCCCGTCGCGGACCCGGCGCTCGATCTCGATGCCGTGGTCCATCAGCTCCAGGAAGTAGCGCCCCTCGCCGAAGATGTCCTTGTAGTCGGAGGCGGCCTGCACGGCCTCGTCGAACTGGCCGAGCCGCAGCCTCGTCTGCACCTCGCCGGACGGGCAGCCGGTGGAGGCGATCAGGCCCTCCGACCACTTGGAGATCGTCTCCTTGTCCATGCGCGGCCACTTCGTGAGCCAGCCCTCGGCGTACGCGTCGGAGGACAGCCGGAAGATGTTGTGCAGGCCGGTGGCGTTCGACGCCCAGATCGTCTTGTGGGTGTAACCACCGGAACCGGAGACGTCGTCCCGCTTCTGGTGCGGCTGGCCCCACTGCACGCGGCGCTTGTTGCGGCGGGACTCGGGGGCGACGTACGCCTCGATGCCGATGATCGGCGTGATTCCGGCCTTCTGGGCGGTGTGGAAGAAGTCGTAGGCCCCGTGCAGGTTGCCGTGGTCGGACATCGCGATGTGCGTCATGCCCATCTCGTTGCACGCGTTGAACATGTCCTTCAGCCGCGCGGCACCGTCCAGCAGCGAGTACTGGGTGTGGACGTGCAGGTGCGTGAACGGCGGCTTGGTCACAGTGGGAGTCCTCCGGCCGGGAGTGAGGGGGGCAGCCCCGAAGTCTACGTCGGGCGGGTGACAGATCACGGGCACCGACGGGTACGGTCATCCGTTGCAGAGCCAAGGACGGTGTCCGGAATCCGACCGGCACCGTGATCCACCCGCACCACCAGGAGGCATCCGCCATGGCGGTTCCCGAGACGACCGACGAACAGCGCGCCGAACAGATACTCGATGTCTTCGACACCGCGTTCGGCCTGCTGCTCGCCGCCGACCCCGCCGCTTTCCAGGTCAAGTTCCGGAAGATGGCCGCCTCCGCCTTCGCCTTCTACCGGGGCACGGCCTGCCTGTTCTACGCCGACCTGGAGCGCGACCGGCACGGCGGTCCCTTCCTGGACGAGCGGACGGGCCGCGTGTGGATCCACGGCGACCTGCACGCCGAGAACTTCGGCACGTACATGAACTCCGAAGGTCGACTGATCTTCAACGTGAACGACTTCGACGAGGCGTACGTCGGCCCCTTCACCTGGGACCTCAAGCGCTTCGCCGCCTCCGTCGCCCTGATCGGCTACACCAAGGCCCTCAGTGACGAACAGATCAGCGAGCTGGTCAGGATCTACGCCCTCTCCTACCGGGAGCGCATCCACCGGCTGGCTGCCGGGGCGAAGTACGAGGAGGTCCCCTCCTTCACCCTGGACAGCGCCGAGGGCCCGCTGCTGTCGGCGCTGCGCGTCGCCCGCTCGCGCACCCGGTTCTCGCTGCTGGACTCGATGACGGAGATCCGCGACCACGAGCGCCGCTTCACCTCGGGCGGCGGGGCCATCGAGCTCGACGCGGCGACCCGCTACAAGGTGCTGGCCGCCTTCGACGGGTACCTGGAGACGCTGCCGGAGGAGTCCCTGGTCCGGCCGGATTCCTACCGGGTCAAGGACGTGGTGGGCCGCCGGGGCGTCGGCATCGGCTCGGCGGGCCTGCCCTCGTACAACATCCTGCTGGAGGGGCACAGCGACGCCCTGGAGAACGACGTCGTGATCTACCTCAAGCAGGCGCAGACCCCCGCCGTGTCCCGGCACATCACCGACCGGACGGTGCGGGAGTACTTCCTGCACGAGGGGCACCGCACGGTGATCTCCCAGCGGGCCCTGCAGGCGCACGCGGACCCGTGGCTGGGCTGGACCGAGCTGGACGGCGCCGGGCAACTGGTGGCGGAGGTCTCCCCGTACGCAGTGGACCTGGACTGGTCCGACCTGGACGACCCGGAGGAGATCGCGGCGGTGGTCGCCGACCTCGGGCGGGCCACGGCCACCATGCACGCGGCGGCCGACGAGGCGGAGAGCGGCCAGTCCCTGGTGCCGTTCTCCACCGAGCGCGCCATCGACGCGGCCATCGCCGCCGACGAGGAGGGCTTCACCCGCATGCTGGTCGACTTCGCCCACGCCTACGGGGCCCGGGCGCGCGCCGACCACCAGATCTTCGTGGACCTGTTCCGCAACGGCCGGATCACGTCGTAGTTCCCCACGGAGCCCGGGCCCCAGGGCCCGGGCCCACAGGGAGTCGTGGCACACTCGCGACGATGGACGTATCAGGGACGGGACTCCGAGGGCTGCGGGCCGCGCTGTTCAGCGCGCTCGTCGTGCTGCTCTCGGCGGGCTCCCACGTACTGATGTCCCGGGTGCCGCTGCCGCCCGCCCTGGTGGCCGGAGCCTTCGTCGGCGTGTTCGTGATCGCCTTCGCGCTGGCGGGTCGGGAGCGCGGCTTCGGCCCGATCGCGGCCCTGCTGGTGCCGCTGGAGCTGGCGGCCGACACCGTCTTCACCGCCGGGCAGCACCTCTGCTACGGCCCCGCGGGCGGCCCGGTCTCCGGTCCGCTGCGCGCGCTGGGCCTGGACGAGCTGTGCGGCGGGACGCCGGTGGGCGGACCGCTGACCGAGATGGCGGGGCCGGTCTCCGACCCGGCGGCGCTGCTGGCCTCGCCCGGACCGTGGACGCCCTGGCTGCTGCTGGGCGCCCACGTCACCGTCGGGCTGCTGGCCGCGGCCTGGCTGCGGGGCGGCGAGCGGTCCCTGGCCCGGCTGATGCGGGCCGTGGCGGCCTTCGCGTTCCGGCCGCTGCTGCTGGCGGTCGCCGCGGTGGCGCCGGCCGCGGGGACGGCCGGGCGGGCACTGCGCCCCCTGGCCCGGCGCACGGGCAGCCGCACCCGGTTCCCCGCGCACTCCGTGGGACGGCGGGGACCTCCCGTACGCGCGGCGCTCACGAGCGCCTGACGTACGTACGGCGGTTCCCCATCCCCACGCACAGCCCACGGAGATCATCATGAGTTCACGCAACAGCCAGGCGAACAAGGCGGCGGCCCGCGAGAAGCTGCGGATCGAGCGCGAGAAGCAGGCCAAGAAGGACCGGGCGCGCCGGCAGGTCATCGTGGCCGGAGCGGTCGTCGGCGCCCTCGCGCTGGCCGGCGGCGTCGGCTGGGCGGTCGTGCAGGCCAACCAGCCCGGCTACTGGGACAAGGCGGCCGACGCCGCCCTGGTGAAGCCGAAGAACACCACCGGCGAGGACGGCACCACGGTCGTCATCGGCAAGGCCGAGGCGAAGAAGACCCTGGAACTGTACGAGGACTCGCGCTGCCCGGCGTGCGCCTCCTTCGAGCAGGCGGTCGGCGAGCAGGTCAAGAAGGACGTCGACGCCGGCAAGTACAAGCTGCAGTACTTCGGCGCGACCTTCATCGACAACGCGGTCAAGGGCGAGGGCTCGAAGAACGCGCTGAGCGCGCTGGGCGCCGCGCTGAACGTCAGCCCGCAGGCCTTCCTCGACTACAAGGGCGCGCTCTACTCGAAGGAGCTGCACCCGGAGGAGACGGTCGACAACTTCGCCAAGGACGACTACCTGCTCAAGGTCGCGGACACGGTGCCGGCGCTCAAGGGCAACGCCGAGTTCAAGAAGGCCGTCGAGGACGGTACGTACGACCGGTGGGCGCTGGAGATGTCGAAGGTCTTCAACAACTCCGACGTCAAGGGCACCCCGACGCTGAAGATGGACGGCAAGAAGATCGAGACCCCGCAGACCGCCGAGGCGTTCACGGCGGCCCTCGACAAGGCCCTCGCCGGCTGATTCACCGTCACACCACCGCAAGCGGGCGGGCGAACTCCTGGAGTTCGCCCGCCCGTTGCCGTTCCATGTCTGTTCCCAGACGTGTACCGATCAGTAATATCCTTGTCCGTGACCAGTCATCTCACCCCTTCCGCCGGCTCCGCCGAGCGCCCGGCCCACCCGCGCCGCCGTACGGTCGTCCTGGCCGCCGCGGCCACGGCCGCACTCGCGCCGATCACCGCCCTGGGCACCCCGGCCGCCCACGCGGCGGGCGTCGCGCCCGCCTTCCTCCACGGCGTCGCCTCCGGCGACCCGCTGCCCGACGGGGTCCTGCTGTGGACCCGGGTCACCCCGACGCCGGAGGCCGCGCCCGGCTCCGGACTCGGCCCGGCCGTGGCCGTGGGCTGGGAGGTGGCCGAGGACAAGGCCTTCACCCGCGTCGTGGCCTCCGGCACCGTCACCGCGAGCGCCGCCTCCGACCACACGGTCAAGGCGGACGTACGCGGCCTGCGCCCCCGGACCCCGTACTGGTACCGGTTCACCGCCGGCGCCGGCGTCTCCCCCGTCGGCCGGACCCTGACCACCCCGGCCGCCGACACCACCACCCCGGGGGTCCGCTTCGGCGTGGTCTCCTGCGCCAACTGGGAGGCCGGCTACTTCTCGGCGTACCGGCACCTCGCGGCCCGCGCCGACCTGGACGCGGTCCTGCACCTGGGGGACTACATCTACGAGTACGCCGGCGGCGGTTACCCGGAGGCGAAGTACACCGTCCGCGCGCACGAGCCGAAGCACGAGATCGTCACCCTGGCCGACTACCGCACCCGGCACGGCAAGTACAAGACGGACACCGACCTCCAGTCACTGCACGCGGCGCACGCGATCGTCGCGATCTGGGACGACCACGAGTTCGCCAACGACGCCTGGGCGGGCGGCGCCGAGAACCACACCCCGGGCGCCGAGGGCGACTGGGCGGCCCGGGCGGCCGCCGCCAAGCAGGCGTACTTCGAGTGGATGCCCGTACGCGCCTCCATCGCCGGCACCGTCTACCGGCGCCTGCGCTTCGGCACCCTCGCCGACCTGCACCTGCTCGACCTGCGCTCCTTCCGCTCCCAGCAGGTCAAGGTGGGCTCCGGATCGGTGGACGACCCGGAGCGCACCCTCACCGGGCGGGCGCAGCTGGACTGGCTGAAGCAGGGGCTGGCGACCTCCGACGCGACCTGGAAGCTGGTCGGCACCTCGGTGATGATCTCGCCGGTGGCGTTCGGCGCGCTGCCCGCGCACCTGCTCCAGCCGCTCACCAAGCTGCTCGGCCTGCCCGAGGGCGGCATCGCGGCCAACGTGGACCAGTGGGACGGCTACACGGACGATCGCAAGGAACTCCTGGGCCACTTGAAGGACCGGAACATCAAGAACACGGTGTTCCTGACCGGCGACATCCACATGGCGTGGGCGAACGAGGTCCCGGTGCACAAGGCGACGTACCCGAGCTCGGGCAGCGCGGCCACCGAGTTCGTGGTGACCTCGGTGACCTCCGACAACGTGGACGACATCCTCCACGTGCCGGCGGACACGGCCTCGCTGGTCGCCGAATCGGCCATCAAGGCCGCGAACTGGCACGTGAAGTGGCTGGACATGGACTCCCACGGCTACGGGGTCCTGGACGTCACGGCCGAGCGTTCGCAGATGGACTACTACGTGGTCTCGGACAAGCGGCGGCAGGACGCGACCTCCGCCTGGACCCGCTCGTACCGGACACCGAACGGGACGCAGAAGGTGGAGCGGGTGTACCAGCCCAGTCACTGACGAACCGTCAATCCTGTTGTAAAAAGGGGCGCTTGGTTCACTCCAGGCGCCCCTTCGGCGTCGGAATCGACAAATCTTTTACCTCGGGATCTTGACCTGAATATGTCATGCACACATAAGCTTCGCGCCAGTCGGAGAGATCCTCCGGCCACCACCCCCCACCGCGAGGAGCACCCGTGCGCGCCCATGCCCGCATATCCCCCCTTCTCCGCCGCCGCCTGATGACCACGGCGGTCCTGGCCGGAACCCTGGCCCTCACCCCGCTCTCCACCCCCACCACGCTCGCCGCCGCCAAGACCCCCGCCGAGGTGTGCGCCGAGGAAGGTACGACCGGGGCCGCCGCCAACGCCCGTGTCGCCCGTCCCGAGGACGAGCACGCGGCCGACCCCAACGAGGTCACGGACGCCCAGGTCAAGGCGATGGACGCCGACCTGAAGAAGAAGCTCGGCCGACTCGGTCCGCAGCAGCTCGACGGCCTGCGCGCCGGCGCGGCCGCCGCGACGACCATCCCGGTCTACTTCCACGTCATCCACAACGGCACGGCCGGGAAGCTGACCGCGACCGACATCAACAAGCAGATGGCGGTCCTCAACGCCGCGTACGGCGGCCAGGGCACCGGCAACGTCAACTCCGGCTTCCAGTTCACCCTGGCCGGGACCGACTACACGAACAACGCCGGCTGGTACAACGTCTCCGACGGCACCACCGCGGAGAAGAACATGAAGAACGCCCTGCGCAAGGGCGGCAAGAACGCGCTGAACGTCTACACCGCCAACCTCGGCGGCGGCCTGCTCGGCTGGGCGACCTTCCCGAGCTCCTACGCCTCCCAGCCCAAGATGGACGGCGTGGTCCTGCTCAACAGCTCGCTGCCCGGCGGTTCCTCCGCGAACTACAACGAGGGCGACACCGGCACCCACGAGGTCGGCCACTGGCTCGGGCTCTACCACACCTTCCAGGGCGGTTGCTCGGGCAGCGGCGACTCCGTCTCCGACACCCCGGCCGAGAAGAGCGCGGCCTTCGAGTGCCCGACGGGCCGTGACACCTGCACCGCCACCGGCGCGGACCCGATCCACAACTTCATGGACTACACGTACGACGCCTGCATGTACCAGTTCACCGCGGGCCAGGTGACCCGGATGAAGAGCATGTGGACGGCCTACCGGGCCTGATCACGACCCGGTCGCACGACCGCGGGCACGGTCCGGCGCAGGTCGCCGGTCCGTGCCCGTCCGTGCCCGTCCCCGGTTGTCCGCGGTTGTCGTCGGCGGGCGTCGGTGGGCGTCGGTGGGCGTCGGTGGGCGTCGGTGGGCGTCGCCTACAGGGTGTCGAGGAACCCGAGCGACACCTTCCAGGCCTGCTCCGCCGCCTCCGCGTCGTAGTCGTCGAGGTCCGGGTCCGTGAACAGGTGGCCTGCGCCGGGATAGGTGTGGACCTCCACGTCCGCGCCGGCCCGCCGCATCCGCAGGTACCACGCGGTCAGCCAGTCGTGCGGCTCGAACGGGTCCGGGTCGGCAATGTGCAACTGCACCGGCAGCTCGTCCGCCGAGGCGTCCTCCGCCAGGTCCGCCGTCCCGTGCAGGAGCAGCAGCCCGCGCGCCTTGTCGTCGGCCAGGGCCAAGTGCTGGGCGACGGAACCGCCGAAGGAGAAGCCCGCGTAGACCAAGCCCTGGTCGGAGTGCGGGGCCGCGGCCAGCACCGCCCGCTTGAGCAGCTCGTCCCGGCCGATCTCCTCCTGGTGGGCGATGCCTTCCTCGACCGTCGCGAACGTACGGCCCTCGAAGAGGTCGGGCACCTCGACCCGGTGTCCGGCCGCCCGCAGCCGGTCGGCCGCCGCGTGCACCGCGGGCCTCAGCCCGTACGTCGAATGGAAGAGCATGATGTTCATGTCTCCCATCGTGCCAGTTTCCCGGCGGGTTCCCCGGTTACGTTCTCTGGCATGGATATGGAGAACATCCTGCGTCCCCTCGTCGTCATCGGCATCGCCCTGGCGCTCGCCCTGCTCGCCGGATGGTTGCTCGACCTGCTGCTCCGCAAGGCGGACGCCCGGCATCCGGAAACCCCGCTCTGGGGGTTGCTGCGCCGCTGCGGCCTGCCGTTCCGGCTGGTCCTGGGCACCGCCCTGCTGCGCGGCAGCTACCGGCAGGCGAGCGTGCTGCCCGACCACACCGTGGGCGTCGGCCGGGCGCTGACCCTGGTCATGATCGCCTCGACGGCCTGGCTGCTCGTGGGCATCGCCACCGCGATCGTCGACGCCTCGTACGCGCGCTACGCCTCGGCCGCCCCGAACGACGCCCGGGTCCGCCGGGTCCGCACCCAGGTCACGCTGATCCAGCGGGTGGTCACCGCCGTGGTCGTGGTGGTCGCCATCGCCGCCATGCTGCTGACCTTCCCCCCGATGCGCACCCTCGGCGCCTCCATGCTGGCCTCGGCCGGCGTGCTCGGCATCGTCGCGGGCATCGCCGCCCAGGCCGCCCTCGGCAACCTCTTCGCCGGACTGCAGATCGCCTTCGGCGACACCGTCCGCATCGGGGACACCGTGGTCGTGGACAAGGAGTGGGGCACGGTCGAGGAGATCACCCTCACCTTCCTGGTGGTCCGCACCTGGGACGAGCGCCGGATCACGATGCCGGTCTCGTACTTCACCAGCAAGCCGTACGAGAACTGGTCGCGCGGCGGCGCGGAGATGACCGGCACCGTCTTCTGGCACCTGGACCACTCGGCGCCCGTCGCCCTCATGCGGGAGCGGCTCGCGGAGATCCTCAAGGACGTGCCCGCATGGGACGGCCGCTCCTGCGGCCTGGCCGTCACGGACACCACCCCGCACACCATCCTGGTCCGCGCGGTGGTCACCGCGAAGGACGCGGACGACATCTGGACGGTGCGCTGCGCGGTGCGCGAGCAACTGATCACCTGGCTGACCGAACACCACCCGTACGCCCTCCCCCGCGTCACGACGACGGAGGCCGCTCCCCGCCCGTAGCCGCGACCCGGTCGCGCCCGGGCGGTGCTACGGGCTGCGCAGGCTGCGTACGTCGAGGTGGCGCAGGACCCGGTCCACGATCTCGGGGTCGGAGCCGGGTTCGCTGCGGGCGGCCAGCACCTCGTGACGGGCGGCGGACATCATCTCCCGCTGGATCCGCTGGATGTGCCGGATGCGTTCGACCCGCTGGGCGTAGGCCTCGCGCCGTTCCTCGTCGACCATGTCGGGGCTGATCCTGGCCCCGACGTCGTAGGCCCGCCGGTACAGCGTCTCCACCAGGTCGTCGGGCAGGTCCTCGACCTCCTCGATCTCCTTCAGCCGCCGCTTGGCGGCCTTCGCGGCGCGGACCGCGAGTTGCCGTTCGGTCTCCCGCTCGGCGTCCACGTCCGCCTCCACGCCCAGCCGCCGCACCAGCCAGGGCAGGGTCAAGCCCTGGCAGACCAGGGTCACCATGATCACCGCGAAGGCGATGAAGACGATCTCGTCCCGTCCGGGGAAGGGCTCACCGGCCTCGGTCTTCAGCGGGATGGCGAGGGCCAGGGCCACCGAGGCCACCCCGCGCATCCCGGCCCACCACATGACCACGCTCTCGCGCCAGCTGACCGGGATCTCCTCGTCGTAGTCGCGGCGCCGGTGGAGCTTGCGCGCCAACCAACCGGCCGGCAGCAGCCAGATCAGCCGGACTCCGACCACGACCGCGATCACCACGATCGCCCAACCCGCCATCTCCCAGACGCGGCCCTTGGCGACGCTGAAGACGTTGTGCAGTTCCAGGCCGATCAGCCCGAACGCCACCCCGGTGACCAGCATGTCGACGACTTCCCAGAACGTGTGCCCGGCGAGTCGCCCCAGGACGTCGTCGGCGTCGGAGGCGTACTCGGCGAGGAACAACGCCGTCGTCAGTACGGCCAGCACACCGGAACCCCGCATTTCCTCGGCGACGACGTACGACACGAAGGGCACCAGCAGCGTCAGCCCGATCTGGAGCGTGGCGTCGTCGAGCCGGCCCATGAGCCGCTGGGTGGCCCAGCCGAGGGCGAGCCCCACCGCCAGGGCGACCACGGCGGACAGCACGAACTCGCCGAGGGCCTCGGGCCAGGAGAAGCTGCCGCTCACGACGGCGGCGACGGCCACGTGGTAGAGCACGATGGCGGTGACGTCGTTGAACAGCCCCTCGCCCTCCAGGACGGACACCATGCGGCGCGGCAGCCCGAGCGAGCCGGCGACGGCGGTGGCCGCGACCGGGTCGGGCGGGGCGACCAGCGCGCCGAGCGCGACGGCGGCCGCAATCGGCAGGGCCGGGATGACGGCGTGCGCCACGGCGGCGACGGCGGCGGTGGTCACGAACACCAGGGCGACGGCCAGCAGCAGGATCGGCCGGACGTTGGCGGTGAACTGCCGCCAGGAGGTCCGCTGCACCGAGGCGTACAGCAGCGGAGGCAGCACCAACGGCAGGATGTAGTCGGGCGGGATGTCCACGTTCGGCACGGCGGGTACCAGCGCCAGCACGATCCCGCCGAGGGTCATCAGTACCGGCGAGGGCAGCCCGAGCCGGTCCCCGAGCGGTACGGTGACGACGGCTCCGAGCAGCATGACGAACAACAGGGCGAGCTGATCCACTCCCCCACCCTGCCGGCCCACCCGGCCGACCGAAGCAGCCACACCCCGTGTCGCCCCGCGGGCGCCCGAACCCGGCCCGCCGACCCCGGCAACGGCGCCGCACGCACCAACGGTGCAGGGGCCGAGGCCCCAGGGGATCAGGGGATCAGGGGATCAGGGGATCAGGGGATCAGCGGCACCCTCCCCGGCTCACCGCCCGGCCAGGGCCCTGCGCATGGCACGGTGCGCGATGTCCGCGTCGAGGAACTCCGGCCCGTAGGCCACGTACCCGAGCCGCTCGTAGAAGCCGAGCGCATGCGTCTGCGCGCCCAGATCGACGGCGGCCAGCCCGAGCCGCACCGCCTCCGCCTCGATCGCGCGGACCAGCGCCACCCCGACGCCCAGTCCGCGCGCGGACTTGGTGACGGCCAGCCGCCCGAGGGAGCCGACCTCCGGGGAGCCCGTCTTGCCCAGCGCCCCGGGCCCGTACAGCAACCGGCCGGTGCCGAGCGGCTCGCCGTCCGGCCCGGTGGCCAGTACGTGCAGGGCGATCGCGTCGTAGGCGTCGTACTCGATGGACTCGGGCACCGACTGCTCGACGACGAACACCTCGGTCCGCACGGCGTAGCAGGCGGCCAGGTCGGCGTCGCAGGACGCGACCCGGACGGTGACGGCGGGGGCCGTCACTGGCTCTCGGCCCGGATCACATCCAGGGCGTGCCGCAGGTCCGCCGGGTAGCCGCTCTCGAACTCCACCCACTGGCCGTCGGAGGGGTGCTCGAAGCCGAGGCGGACCGCGTGCAGCCACTGGCGGGTCAGCCCCAGCCGCTTGGCGACGGTCGGGTCGGCCCCGTAGGTCAGGTCGCCGACGCAGGGGTGCCGGTGCGCGGACATGTGCACGCGGATCTGGTGCGTGCGCCCGGTCTCCAGCTTGATGTCCAGCAGCGAGGCCGCGCGGAAGGCCTCGATCAGGTCGTAGTGGGTGACGGAGGGCTTGCCCTCCTGCGTCACGGCCCACTTGTAGTCGGCGTTCGGGTGCCGGCCGATGGGGGCGTCGATGGTGCCGCTCATCGGGTCCGGGTGTCCCTGCACCAGCGCGTGGTAGCGCTTGTCCACGACGCGCTCGCGGAACTGGTTCTTGAGGGAGGTGTACGCGCGCTCGGACTTGGCGACGGCCATCAGGCCGGAAGTGCCGACGTCGAGGCGGTGCACGATGCCCTGGCGCTCGGCGGCGCCGGAGGTGGAGATCCGGTAGCCGGCGGCGGCGAGGCCGCCGATGACGGTGGTGCCCGTCCAGCCGGGGCTCGGGTGGGCGGCGACGCCCACCGGCTTCATGATGACCACGATGTCGTCGTCGTCGTGGACGATCTCCATGCCGGGGACCGGCTCGGCCACGAGCTCGACCGGACGCGGGGGTGCGGGCATCTCGACTTCGAGCCAGGCGCCACCGTGCACGCGTTCGGACTTCCCGACGACGCTGCCGTCGACCGACACCTTCCCCTCGGACGCCAGTTCGGCCGCCTTCGTCCGGGAAAAACCGAACATACGGGCGATGGCGGCGTCCACGCGCTCGCCTTCGAGGCCATCGGGAACGGGCAGGGTGCGGATCTCGGGAATCGTACTCACCTGTCGAGTATGCAGGACTCGGCAGACGGCGATTCCCGCGAGCGCCCCGCGATCAGTCCTTGTGGACGGTGCCGTCCGGGTCCAGGCCCCGGAACGAGAGCAGGACGATGAGGATGCCGCCGCACACGATCGCCGAGTCCGCGAGGTTGAAGACCGCGAAGTGCGCGGGGGCGATGAAGTCGACGACCGCACCGCGGAACACGCCCGGCGAACGGAAGATCCGGTCGGTGAGGTTGCCCAGCGCGCCACCGAGCAGCAGGCCCAGCGCGATCGCCCACGGCAGGCTGTAGAGCTTGCGCGCCAGCCGCACGATCACGACGATCACGCCCGCCGCGATGCAGGTGAAGATGATGGTGAAGGCCTCGCCGAAGCCGAAGGCCGCTCCGGGGTTGCGGATCGCCTCGAACCGCAGCAGGTCGCCGACGATGTCGATCGGCGGCTGGTGCTCCAGCTTCGCCACGACCAGCATCTTGCTGCCGAGGTCGAGCAGGTACGCCAGCAGCGCCACGACGAGCAGCGCGACGATCCGCCGGTGCCCCTTGGGCGCGTCCGGCTCCGCCTGCGGCTCGGCGCCGTCCCCGACCTCCGGCGTACCGATGATGCGCTCCGCCTCTGCCACGTGAGTCCCTCGAACTAGCGCGAACCAGGTGGCCGGCGCGCGGCGCCGGATGCCTGGACCCTGACTGGTACACGAGAGTACGTCAGGGTGCGCGCGAGCGCCCCGGCCCGGGCCGCTCCTCGCGCGTCAGCCGCTCCTCGCGCGTCGGAGGCACCGACCGGGACCACGACGAAACGACCCGGGCCGCGGGAGCGCCCGGGATCCGAAAGGGACGCCCTAGTGGCGCCGCTCCTGCTTCTGCTTGCAGTCCACGCACAGGGTGGCCCGCGGGAAGGCCTGCATCCTGGCCTTGCCGATCGGCTGCCCGCAGTTCTCGCAGAGCCCGTACGTGCCCGCCTCCAGACGTTCCAGGGCCCGCTCGGTCTGCTCCAGCATCGAGCTGGCGTTCGCCGCGAGGGCGAGCTCGGACTCCCGGGTGATGTTCTTGGTGCCGGTGTCGGCCTGATCGTCGCCCGCGCCGTCGCCCGAGTCCCGCATCAGGCCGGTGATCGCCACCTCGGAGGCCTCCAGCTCGGCCCGCAGCCGCAGCACCTCCGACAGCAGCTCCGTACGGGCCTCCTCGACCTCACCGGTCGTCCACGGGTCCTCGCCGGGACGTACGGCGAGCTCCTCGGGGGCCAGGGGCGCGGTGGCCCGCGCCTTGGGGAGTCCGCTGGTGGCGGCCGTGGCCGTCTTCCTGGCCGTACCCGCAGTCTTCTTGGCAACCACTTTCCGAGCTCCCGTCTTCTGCGCGGCCGGGGCCGCCCCCTCGGCCGCGGCCGTCTTGGCCGTGGCCTTGCTCGTGGTGCGCTTCGCCGCCGGGGACCCGGCGGACCGGGCCGCCTTCGCCGTTTTGGCGGTCCTGGCGGTCTTGGCGGTCTTGGCCGCCTTGGCGGGCTCGGCAGGTTCCGCCGCCGCCGACTTCTCGGCCGGGGGCTTCTTCGCGGTCGCCTTCTTGGCAGGAGCCGCCCGCTCGGTGGCAGGCGTGGAGCCTGGCACAGCAGCCACCTCCTGCGTCGCCGTCTTCTTCGCCACCATGGCCGCGGCCCCTTTTCACATACTGTGATCTTGTTTGTGAATCGTGCCGGAACGATAATTCGGCTCCGACCCCACGGCAACGGGGCACGCGTCCATCGAGGTCAACCTGCATCCGTTGTGCCCAGCGTGACGCCCGGTAATCCGCCCCGCCCGCCCCGGTGGATCCCGCACCGGCCCGTCGGCCCATTCGGGTCATACCGCCGCCGCCCCGCGCCCCGCCGCCGACCGGCCCAAACCGGTCGTCCGGGCGCCGCACCGGCCCGTACACTGGGCGCAGCGAGAGGCATGGATGGGGACGAGTAGCGTCGGACGCAGCCAGGAGCGACCCGGGGACGGTGAGAGCCCGGGGGCGAGCGCGATGCGAAGGATCACCCCGGAGCCGCCGGAAGAAAGCCCCCAGGGCCCGTAGAACCGGCTTCGCACCCCAATGAGGGGGCCACCGGCACGTCCGGGGGCCAAGGAGGGTGGTACCGCGGGAGCCGTCAGCGCTCTCGTCCCTCCGGACGGAAGTGACACCCCGCCGGAGGAAGAGTTCAGCCTCATGACCACACCGCCGCAATACCGCCCGGTACCCGCCCAGGTCGACCTGCCTGCCCTTGAGCACGCGGTCCTCGACTTCTGGCGCGAGAGCAAGACCTTCGCCAAGACCCTGGAGCAGTCCGAGGGCCGCCCCGAGTGGGTCTTCTACGAGGGCCCGCCCACCGCGAACGGCATGCCCGGCGCGCACCACATCGAGGCCCGCGTCTTCAAGGACGTCTTCCCCCGGTTCCGCACCATGCGCGGCTACCACGTCGCCCGCAAGGCCGGCTGGGACTGCCACGGCCTGCCCGTCGAGCTCGCCGTCGAGAAGGAACTCGGCTTCAACGGCAAGCAGGACATCGAGGCGTACGGCATCGCCGAGTTCAACGACAAGTGTCGCGAGTCGGTGACCCGCCACACCGACGCGTTCGCCGAGCTCACGACCCGGATGGGCTACTGGGTCGACCTGGACGACGCCTACCGGACCATGGACCCCGAGTACGTCGAGTCCGTGTGGTGGTCGCTGAAGGAGATCTTCAACAAGGGCCTCCTCACCCAGGACCACCGCGTCGCCCCCTGGTGCCCGCGCTGCGGCACCGGCCTGTCCGACCACGAACTGGCCCAGGGCTACGAGACCGTCGTCGACCCCTCGGTCTACGTCCGCTTCCCGCTGACCTCGGGCCCCCTCGCCGGCGAGGCCGCGCTGCTGGTGTGGACGACGACCCCCTGGACCCTGGTGTCCAACACGGCGGTCGCGGCCCACCCCGAGGTCACGTACGTCGTCGCGACGGACGGCGAGCAGAAGCTCCTCGTCGCCGAGCCGCTGCTGGAGAAGTCCCTCGGCGAGGGCTGGGAGGCCACCGGCCAGTCCTTCACGGGCAAGGAGATGGAGCGCTGGACGTACGAGCGTCCGTTCTCCCTCATCGAGTTCCCCGAGCCCGCCCACTACGTCGTGAACGCCGAGTACGTCACGACCGAGGACGGCACCGGTCTGGTCCACCAGTCCCCCGCCTTCGGCGCCGACGACCTCGCGGTGTGCCGCGCGTACGGCCTGCCGGTCGTGAACCCGGTCCGTCCCGACGGCACCTTCGAGGAGGAGGTCCCGCTCGTCGGCGGCGTCTTCTTCAAGAAGGCCGACGAGAAGCTGACCGCCGACCTCGACGCGCGCGGCCTGCTCTTCAAGCACATCGCCTACGAGCACAGCTACCCGCACTGCTGGCGCTGCCACACCGCGCTGCTGTACTACGCGCAGCCCTCCTGGTACGTCCGCACCACCGCCGTCAAGGACGCGATGCTGCGGGAGAACGAGAAGACCAACTGGTTCCCGGACTCCGTCAAGCAGGGCCGCTTCGGCGACTGGCTGAACAACAACATCGACTGGGCGCTGTCCCGCAACCGCTACTGGGGCACCCCGCTGCCGATCTGGCGCTGCGAGGATGACCACCTCACCTGTGTCGGCTCGCGCGCCGAGCTGAGCGAGCTGTCCGGCACGGACCAGTCGCAGCTGGACCCGCACCGCCCGTACATCGACGCCGTCACCTTCCCCTGCACCGCCGAGGGCTGCTCGCTCGAAGCGGTCCGCGTGCCGGAGGTCATCGACGCCTGGTACGACTCGGGTTCCATGCCGTTCGCGCAGTGGGGCTACCCGTACAAGAACAAGGAGATCTTCGAGAAGCGCTACCCGGCGCAGTTCATCTCGGAGGCCATCGACCAGACGCGCGGCTGGTTCTACACGATGATGGCGGTCGGCACCCTCGTCTTCGACAAGTCGTCCTACGAGAACGTGGTCTGCCTCGGCCACATCCTCGCCGAGGACGGCCGCAAGATGTCCAAGCACCTGGGCAACATCCTCCAGCCGATCCCGCTGATGGACCAGCACGGCGCCGACGCCGTCCGCTGGTTCATGGCCGCCGGTGGTTCGCCGTGGGCGGCGCGGCGCGTGGGCCACGGCACGATCCAGGAGGTCGTCCGCAAGACGCTCCTCACCTACTGGAACACGGTCGCCTTCCAGGCCCTGTACGCCCGCACCTCCAACTGGGCCCCCTCCGCCGCGGATCCGGCCCCGGCCGACCGCACGGTCCTGGACCGCTGGCTGCTCTCCGAGCTGCACACCCTGACCGCCGAGGTCACGGACGCGTTGGAGGCGTACGACACCCAGCGCGCCGGCAAGTTGCTGTCCGCGTTCGTCGACGACCTGTCGAACTGGTACGTCCGCCGCTCGCGCCGCCGCTTCTGGCAGGGCGACGCGGCCGCGCTGCGCACCCTGCACGACGTGGTCGAGACGGTGACCCGGCTGATGGCCCCGCTGACCCCGTTCATCACGGAGCGGGTCTGGCAGGACATGATCGTCCCGGTCACCCCGGAGGCCCCGGAGTCGGTGCACCTGTCGAGCTGGCCGGTCGCGGACACCGGGGCGATCGACCGCGGCCTGTCCCAGCAGATGCTGCTGGTGCGCCGCCTCGTCGAGCTGGGCCGGGCGACCCGCGCGGAGTCGGGCGTCAAGACCCGTCAGCCGCTCTCGCGCGCGCTGGTCGGAGCGGTCGGCTTCGACGCCCTGTCCCCGGAGCTGCGCGCCCAGATCACGGAGGAGCTGAACGTCTCCTCCCTGGCCTCCCTTTCGGAGGTCGGCGGGTCCCTGGTGGACACGACGGCGAAGGCCAACTTCCGCGCCCTGGGCAAGCGCTTCGGCAAGGGCGTGCAGGACGTCGCGAAGGCCGTCGCCGCGGCCGACGCGGCGGCGCTGTCGCTGGCCCTGCGGGGCGGCTCCGCGGAGATCGAGGTGAACGGCGAGACCGTGGCCCTCACCCCGGAGGAGGTCATCATCACCGAGACCCCGCGCGAGGGTTGGTCGGTGGCCTCCGACTCCGGCGCCACGGTGGCCCTGGACCTGGAGATCACCCCGGAACTGCGGCTCGCGGGCCTGGCCCGTGACGCGATCCGACTGATCCAGGAGGCCCGCAAGAACTCCGGGCTGGACGTCGCGGACCGGATCGCCCTGCGCTGGTCCTCCCCGGACGAGGAGGTCGTCACGGCTCTGACCGACCACGCGGCCCTCATCGCCGACGAGGTCCTGGCCACCGACTTCGCCCGGGGCGACGCCGAACCCCAGCACGGCCCGGCGTTCACGGACGACTCCCTGTCCCTGACCTTCCACCTCCACAAGGCCTGACCCCCACCACCCCACCCGGCCCGCACCCCATCAAGGGGGTGCGGGCCGTCCCCATTCCCACCCCCACGCCCTGCCCCCACCGGCATGCGAGGCGCGGGCCCACACCCCAGCCCCACCGGCATACGAGGCGCGGGGGCCGGTGGCAGCCCGGGGCAGCCCCGATCCAGCCCCACGGGCATGCGAGGCACGGGGCCGAATCAGCCCCGATCCAGCCCCACCGGCACGTGAGGCACGGGGTCGGTGGCAGCCCCCGATCCAGCCCCGCCGGCGTTTGAGGCGCGGGGGTCCGGGGGCAGCGCCCCCGGCGACGGCGCCGCACGCGCACGGGGTCCGGGCGGAGCCCGGGGAACGGAGGAAGGGCGGGGCGGGGAGATGCCCCGCGCAGCGGCACCCACCCCCGGGTACGGGAACGGGCCGGGCCCGGCACCCCCGCAGGGGAACCGGGCCCGGCCCGTGGAACTGCCGACCCCGCCGAAGCGAAGAGGGCGGCGACAACGCCTAGTTGTCGTCCTCGTCGATCAGAAAGCCCCGCATGGGAGACGGCGCCTGCATCGGCTGCGGAGCCGCCGGCCGGACCGGAGCCATCGGCTGGGTCATCGCCGGGGACATCTGCTGCTGGCCACCGTAGGACGGTCCGCCACTCATCGGCGAGGGGCCGCCCATCGGGGACGGTCCGCCCATGGACGGGTTCCCCATCGAGTGCCCCATCGCCCCGGCCGGAGCCATGGACGGGGACTGCGACGGCGGCAGCGCCGGACCGGCGGGCCCGCGCGGCGGAGCCAGGGAGTCGTCGGCCTGGGTCTCCAGCTGGCGCAGCTGCGACTCCAGGTACGACTTCAGACGCGTGCGGTACTCACGCTCGAAGCCCCGCAGGTCCTCGACCTTGCGCTCCAGCGTGGCGCGGGCGGACTCCAGGGAGCCCATCGCGACGCGGTGCTTCTCCTGCGCGTCCCGCTCCAGCGCGTCGGCCTTCGCACGGGCGTCGCGCTCCAGACCCTCGGCGCGCGAACGGGCCTCGCCGACGATCTTGTTGGCCTCGGAGCGGGCCTCCGCGATCGCCTGGTCGGCGGTCTGCTGCGCGAGCGACAGGACGCGGGCGGCGCTGTCGCCACCGGGGCCCTGCTGCGGAAGCTGCGGCTGCTGCTGGTGCATCGGCTGGCCCATGGGCTGCATCTGCTGCCCCATCGGCTGCATCTGCTGGCCCATCGGCTGACCGAGCTGGTTCTGCCCGCCCATGGACTGCTGCTGCTGCTGCTGTTGCTGCATCTGCTGCTGCTGCATCTGCTGCTGCATGGGCTGCTGCTGCGGCGCCATGGGGTGCTGTCCGCCCATGGACTGCTGCTGCATGGGGCCACCCATCGGGCCCGGACCCTGCTGTCCGTGTCCACCGGGGCCCGGGGGAAGCTGCGGCTGGCCGCCCGGAAGCTGCGGCGGGCCCATCTGCGGCTGCTGCTGCTGCGGCGGGCCGGATATGGCCGCGGGCACGGGGGCGCCGGGGCCGCGCTGGTCCTGGGGTTCCGGCTTGCGCATCCCCTGCTGCTGCTGGTTCTGCTGGTTCTGCGCGGCGGCGCGCGTGGCGGCGGCCAGCTTGGCGCGCAGGTCCTCGTTCTCGCGCAGCAGGCGCGTCAGTTCGGACTCGACCTCGTCGAGGAAGGCATCGACCTCGTCCTCGTCATAGCCTTCTCGCAGGCGGACGGTCGTGAACTGCTTGTTCCGCACGTCCTCGGGAGTCAGCGGCATGTCTTCTTCACCTCTACGTAGTCGTCGGCAGTCGGCAAGACCTGGAGCATCCCCGCGCGTGTGGGGAGCACATCGTTCACACGCTTCTCGCAGCGGTGCTCACGAAACTGATGAGGATGTAAACGATGATCATCAGAACGAAGAAGGACAGGTCGAGTGCCACGCCCCCGAGACGCAACGGCGGGATGAAACGCCGAAGAAGCTTGAGCGGTGGATCGGTGACAGTGTAGGTGGCCTCCAGGACGACCACCATCGCCTTGCCGGGTGTCCATGAACGTGCGAACTGGAACACGTAGTCCATGACCAGTCGGAAGATCAGCACGATGAGGAAGCACATCAGCGCGATGTAGACCACTTGCAGTGCGACGCCCATCCCGCGCTTCCCTCTCCCCTGCTTCCGCTCTGTTCCCGGTCCCGTATCTGACGGATCGGTCTAGCTTTGGTTGAAGAACCCGCCCTCCGCAATGCGGGCCTTGTCCTCCGCCGTGACATCGACGTTAGCAGGCGACAGCAGGAACACCTTCTGTGTCACGCGTTCAATGCTGCCGTGCAGACCGAACACGAGGCCGGCGGCGAAGTCGACCAGACGCTTCGCGTCCGTGTCGTCCATCTCCGTGAGATTCATGATCACCGGAGTGCCCTCACGGAAGTGTTCCCCGATGGTACGGGCCTCGTTGTAGGTCCGGGGGTGCAGCGTCGTGATGCGGTACGGCTCCCGCTCGGAGACGACCTTGGGCATGATCACGGGGGCGTTCTTCTCCAGGTTGGTTCGGTCAGGTGTGATGGATGCCACGGGGGCAATTCGCGCCGGACGTCCGCTTTCTACCGGCATCGGGAGGGGTTCCCGCTGCGCCGGAGGCTGTACGGCTCGTACCGGTTCGTCCCTTACGGGCGGTTGGTGCACAGGCTGCTGCCGATGGTCGCGGTCGCGCGGACGCTCCGGCTCCGGCTCGGGTTCGAACTCGTCATCGGGGTCGTACCCCGGGTTGTCGTACCGGTCGTCCTCCACGAGGCCGAGGTAGACCGCCATCTTGCGCATCGCGCCGGCCATTCTCCGAGTCCTCCGCTCTGTGGTGGATCGCCCTGTCGCAGGTGTCGCTGTGTCAGTCAGCAAGGTCGCTGTGTCACCAAAGTCACCAACTGCCCGCGATCCACGTGGTCTGTCCGCTCATCTGCGGAAATGACCATATTTTCTGCTGTGGTCCGACTTTCTTCGCGACGTTACCCGAGCCGGGGTCTCGCGCCGAGCACCGCAGTGCCGACGCGTACATGTGTCGCACCCGCCTGCACCGCCTGTTCCAGGTCCGCACTCATTCCGGCCGACACCATCGTGGCAGTCGGATGGTCTTCGCGCAGGCGGGATGACAATTCCACCAGCCTCTCGAAGGCCGCCCGTTCGCGTCCCGCGTACGTGCCGGACAGGGGGGCCACGGTCATGAGACCGTCGATCCGCAGTCCGGGCGCCCGCGCCACGAGGTCCGCCAACTCCGGCAGCAGGTCCGGGGCCGCGCCGCCCCGGGTGCCCCGTTCGCCCGACTCGGCGTCGAGGGCGATCTGTACCAGGACGCCGAGTTCGCGCCCGGTGGCCTCGGCCGCCGTCGACAGCGCCGTGACGAGCTTCGGCCGGTCGACCGACTGCACCACGTGCGCGTATCCCGCCACGGAACGGACTTTGTTCGTCTGCAACTGGCCGACGAAGTGCCAGTCGAGCGGCAGATCCGCGCAGGCCGCGGCCTTGGGGGCGGCGTCCTGGTCGCGGTTTTCCGCAACATGACGGATGCCCAGGTCCGCCAGCAGTCGTACGTCGCTCGCGGGGTAGGTCTTGGTGACCACGATGAGGGTCACGTCCTCCCGGGCGCGGCCCGCGGCCGCGCAGGCGGACGCGATGCGCTCCTCCACCCGCGCGAGGTTCTCCGCGAGTTCCGACTTACGGTCTGTCATCAATCCGTTCCAACCACACATATCCGGCGAGCCGCCCGGTCACCCGGTCACGGCGGTACGAGAAGTGGTCCCGCGACTCCAGTGTGCAGACCGGGGAACGGTGAACGGAAGCCACCCCCGCCTCGACCAGTTGCGCGTGCACCCCGGCGACCACGTCCACGGCCGGCGTCCCCCAGCTCGTTTCGGCCCACGCGGCGGGCGCCACCTCGGCGACGGCCTCCCGCATCTCGGCCGGTACTTCGTAGCAACGCCCGCAGACGGCCGGTCCCGTACGGGCGACCATGCGCGCGGGGTCGGCGCCGAGGGCCACCATCGCCTCCACGGCGGCGGGGACCACCCCCGCGACCAGCCCGGGCCGCCCCGCGTGGGCGGCGCCCGCGATCCCGGCGACGGGGTCGGCGAGCAGGACCGGAGTGCAGTCGGCGGTGAGCACGGCCAGGGCCAGGCCCCGACGCGCCGTCACCACCGCGTCGACGGCGGGGACCGGTTGCCCGGCGCCCCACGGTCCGTCGACCACGGCCACGTCCCGCCCGTGGACCTGGTTCATCCAGACCACCAGGTCCGGGTCGATGCCCAGGGTCCGCGCCGTGCCGGCCCGGTTCGCACGAACGGCGGCCGGGTCGTCTCCGACCGCGCCGCCGAGATTGAGCTCCTCGTACGGAACGGCGCTCACTCCGCCCCACCGGTCGGTGAAGGCGAAGTGGGCGCCGTTCTCGCTGTGCTGCCCCAAGGTCACTTCAAGAAGTCCGGGACGTCCAGTTCCTCGGCCGGGCTGTCCTGGTACGGCCGGGCCGTCGGGACCTGCGGCGCGGGCGGCGCGGCCTCGACCGGGATCTCCACCGGAGCCGGGGGCTCCTCACGCGGGGTGACCGTACCGAGCCCGCCGAAGGCCGGCCGGACCGGCTCGGGGGCACGGACCGGCGCGGGCGCCGGCTCCTCGCGCTTGGTGGACGCGGCACCGATGACGTTGTCCCGACGGGCCGGGGGCTGTCCGCCGTCGAAGCCGGCGGCGATCACGGTGACGCGTACCTCGTCGCCGAGCGCGTCGTCGATGACGGCGCCGAAGATGATGTTCGCCTCGGGGTGCGCGGCCTCGCTGACCAGCTGCGCGGCCTCGTTGATCTCGAAGAGACCGAGGTCCGAGCCGCCGGAGATGGAGAGCAGCACGCCGCGGGCGCCGTCGATGGACGCCTCCAGCAGCGGCGAGGAGATCGCCATCTCGGCCGCGGCCACCGCGCGGTCGTCGCCGCGGGCCGAGCCGATGCCCATGAGCGCCGAGCCCGCCTCGGACATCACGGACTTGACGTCCGCGAAGTCGAGGTTGATCAGACCCGGGGTGGTGATGAGATCGGTGATGCCCTGGACGCCCGACAGGAGGACCTGGTCGGCCGACTTGAAGGCGTCGAGGACGCTGACCTGGCGGTCCGAGATGGACAGCAGGCGGTCGTTGGGGATGACGATGAGGGTGTCGACCTCTTCGCGGAGCTCGGCGATGCCGTCCTCCGCCTGGTTCGCGCGACGCCGGCCCTCGAAGGTGAACGGTCGGGTGACCACACCGATCGTCAGGGCGCCCAGCGAGCGCGCGATGTTGGCGACGACGGGTGCGCCGCCGGTGCCGGTGCCGCCGCCCTCACCGGCGGTGACGAAGACCATGTCGGCCCCCTTGAGGACCTCCTCGATCTCCTCGCGGTGGTCCTCTGCCGCCTTGCGACCGACGGCCGGGTTGGCTCCGGCGCCGAGGCCCCGGGTGAGTTCGCGGCCGACGTCGAGCTTGACGTCGGCGTCGCTCATCAACAGCGCCTGGGCGTCCGTGTTGATGGCGATGAACTCGACGCCCTTGAGACCGACCTCGATCATTCGGTTGATGGCATTGACACCACCGCCGCCGACACCGATGACCTTGATGACTGCGAGGTAGTTCTGCGGTGCTGCCACGTCGAAGGCCTCTCGCCTCGAGTTACGTGTCGCCGCCTCGCGGGCCTGCGTTGCGACGACTGATGCCGAAATTGGGACGGTCCGTACGCGCCGACCCGAACCCTCACCCTGAAGTTTAGGGTTAGGGGTGTGTCTGTTCCTTGGACTCTTCCGAACAGGACACTAAGTCGACAAGTAGCGCGTGTTCAACGAACACGCCGAACCTCCCGTTTTTCTTTTCACCCTATGTGATCACCCGTATCGGTGGCCAACCAGGGTGCTTCGCTGTTCGACTCGACGTCAACTCCCGGACACCGCCGGGGCGGTGGGAACGCTCACGTCGAAGTGGACAGCCTTGGGAGCGGCTTTGAGCAAGGCGGTCAACGCCCGGCCCTTCGCCTCACCCAGTTCGCCGCTCCCCCACACGACCGTGCGCCCCTTGGTGAGCTCCAGTACGACTGAATCGTACGACCGCACCTTGACCTGCACGGTCTGCGCCGCGACGGCCTTCGGAAGGCTTCCCGCGATGCCCACCGCCTCGCTCAGGAGCCGCTGCTCGTCGAAGCGACGGGCGCTCGGGGACCTCGCCGCGTCCAATTCGAGAACCGGAACACCCGCGGGAGGTTTCGCGACCGTGTCGAATCGCACACCCGATGCGTCCACTTCGACGAACTCCGCGTCCTTCTTGATGAGCAGGACGGGTTTGCGTTCCGTCACTTTCAGCCCGATTCCGTGCGGCCAGGAGCGCGCCACATCGACCGAATCGATGCGGGGCAGCTTGGTGCGCACCCGCTCCGCGATCTCGTCGGTGTCGATGCCCACCAGGGGTGCGCCGACGGGCACGGCCGCGGCGGCGAGGACCTGCTCGGGGGTGAGCACCTCGGTACCGGAGGACGTGACCTTCTCGACGCGGAGCCAGGAGGATCCGTAGAGCACCCAGGTGCCGCCGCCGGCGAGGAGCACCGCGGCGGCGAGGGAGACCAGGACGGGGACCCGGCGCGAACGTCCGCCACCGGGGCCCCGCGGGCCGGTCGTCTTCGACGACCTGGGCGGCTTGGGGGGCTTGGGCGAACCGGGGCCCCTGCCCTTGCGGGCGGCCCCACGCTGCGCGGTCGTCGCTCCGGCCACTCCTGTGCCTCCTGGGTCTGTGCGTCCCCCGCTCAGCGGGCTCTGCGTGCGGCGATCGCCTCGTGGACCAGACCGACGAGCAGGTCGTCGGCGTCCCGGCGGCCGAACTCGGCGGCGGCGCGGGACATCTCGTAGAGGCGGTGCGGGTCGGACAGCACCGGCAGCACCTGGCCGAGCACCCACTCGGGCGTCAGCTCCGCGTCGTCCACCAGGAGACCACCGCCGGCCTTGACCACCGGCTGGGCGTTGAGCCGCTGTTCGCCGTTGCCGATGGGCAACGGTACGTAGGCGGCCGGCAGTCCGACGGCGGAGAGTTCGGCGACGGTCATCGCGCCCGCGCGGCACAGCATCATGTCGGCGGCGGCGTACGCGAGGTCCATCCGGTCCACGTACGGTACCGGCACATACGGCGGCATCCCGGGCATGTTGTCGACACGCGGCAGTTCGTTCTTCGGTCCGACCGCGTGGAGGATCTGGATCCCGGAGCGCTGGAGGGTCGGGGCGATCTGCTGGATGGTCTCGTTGAGCCGGCGGGCGCCCTGCGAGCCGCCGGAGACCAGCAGGGTCGGCAGGTTGGGGTCCAGGCCGAAGGCGGCGCGCGCCTCGGGGCGGACGGCCGACCGGTCCAGGGTCGAGATCGACCGGCGCAGCGGGATGCCCACGTAGCGGGCACCGCGCAGCTTGCTGTCCGGGGTGGACACGGCGACGGCGTGGGCGTACCGGGAGCCGATCTTGTTGGCCAGTCCGGGCCGGGCGTTGGCCTCGTGGACGATGATCGGCACCCCGAGCCGCTTGGCGGCGAGGTAGCCGGGCAGCGCCACGTAGCCGCCGAAGCCCACGACGCAGTCGGCCTTGGTGCGTACGAGGATCTCCTCGGCCGCCTTGATGGTGCCGCGCAGCCGTCCGGGGACGGTGATCAGCTCGGGCGTGGGCTTGCGGGGCAGCGGGACGGCGGGGATGAGACCCAGCTCGTAACCGCGCTCAGGGACCAGGCGGGTTTCGAGTCCGCGCTCCGTGCCGAGGGCGGTGATGCCCACGGTCGGGTCCTGCCTGCGCAGGGCGTCCGCGAGGGCGAGCGCCGGCTCGATGTGGCCGGCGGTCCCCCCACCGGCGAGTACGACATGCACCGAAATTCACCGCTCTCCGGACGGACGCTTCTTGACGCGCCGTCTCATCGACTTCCATATCGGCCCGCTCCGCTGCCGGCCGGACCTCGGCTGCCGCATCGCGAGCGCCGCACGCGCCGCCGGTTCCTCCCGCGCGAAGGCGATGAGGAGTCCGACCGCGAACATGGTCGGCAGCAGGGCGGAACCTCCGTAGGAGAACAGCGGGAGCGGGACCCCGGCGATCGGCAGCAGACCGAGCACCGCACCGATGTTGATCACGGCCTGGGCCGTGATCCAGGTGGTCACGCCTCCCGCGGCATACCGTACGAAGGAGTCCTCCGTGCGTCCGGCCACGCGGATACCCGCATAGCCTAGGGCCGCGAAGAGGGCGAGCACCGACAGCGTCCCCGCCAGACCCAGCTCCTCGCCCGTGATGGCGAAGATGAAGTCCGTGTGGGCTTCTGGCAGTTGACCCCATTTTTCCACACTGGCACCCAGGCCGGATCCGAACCATCCGCCGGACGCGAGGGCGTAGATGCCGTGCACGGCCTGCCAGCAAAGGTCGTTCTTGCCCGGTTCCGTCGCTCCGAGGCAGGAGAGCCGGTCCATGCGGTGCGGGCTGGTCTTGATGAGGAGTGCGACGATCACACCCGCGAACGCGAGGACGCCGACGAACATCCGGGTGGGCGCTCCGGCGAGCCAGAGCAGGCCGAACAGGATGGCGCCGAGGATCATCGCGGTGCCCATGTCCCCGCCGAGCATGATCAGTCCGAGCAGCAGGAAGGCGACCGGGACCAGCGGCACCAGCAGGTGCTTCCACTGGCTCAGCAGCGCTTTGTCGCCCTTGCGGGCCAGCAGGTCGGCGCCCCACAGGATGAGTGCGAGCTTGCCGAACTCACTGGGCTGGAGCATGAACGGACCGCCGAGGGAGATCCAGTTCTGGTTGCCGTTGATCGACACCCCTATCCCCGGGACCTGGACCAGGACCATCAGGAACAGCGTCCCGGCGAGTACGGGATAGGACAGTGCCCGGTGGAGCCGTACGGGCATCCGGGAGGCGGCCAGCATCAGGACGGCGCCGATGAGGGCGGCCAGGAACTGCTTCTTGAAGAAGTACGCGTCGCCCAGGCCCAGCTGGAGCGCCTTGATCATCGAGGCCGAGTAGACCATCACCAGGCCGAGCACGGTGATGAGCAGCGAGCTGCCGAGGATCAGGTAGTACGCGGTGAGGGGGCGGTCCCAGGCTTTGCGCAACTGCTCCTGCGTACGCCGGACGCGGGCGAGCGGCCCGCGTCCCGCGGGCCGCTCGGCGCCGGACGCCGGACGGGCCCGGCCCCTCGCCTTCACGGCGCTCGGCCGCCTCCCCGGCAGCATCTGCTTGGCCGGCATCTGTGATCTTCCCCTCCACTCGTGCGAGGCGAGCAGCCGGGTCGGGGAGGAAACCTGCCCTGGATCGACCTAGGCGCTCTCGGCGGCCAGTTCGCGCACCGCGTCGGCGAATGCGTCCCCACGCTTGTTGTAGTTCGCGAACATGTCCATGGAGGCGCAGGCCGGCGCCAGCAGGACCGTGTCGCCGGGTCGGGCGAGCCGGGCGGCTTCCCGGACCGCCGCGAGCATCGCCCCAGTGTCGGTCCGGTCGAGGTCGGTGACCGGGACCTCGGGGGCGTGTCGCGCCAGCGCGTCGGCGATGAGCGCCCGGTCGGCGCCGATCAGCACCACGGCGCGCAGACGCTCGGCCGACTTCTGGACGAGTTCGTCGAAGGTGGCGCCCTTGGCGAGGCCGCCGGCGATCCACACGACGGGTTCGAAGGCGGCCAGGGAGGCCTCCGCCGCGTGGGTGTTGGTGGCCTTGGAGTCGTCGATGTAGGTCACCTCGGCGACCTCGGCGACGTGCGCGACGCGGTGGGCGTCGGGGCGGAAGTCGCGCAGTCCGTCGCGCACGGCGCGCGGCTCGACGCCGAAGGCGCGGGCCAGGGCGGCGGCGGCGAGGGCGTTGGCGATGTTGTGCGGCGCGGGCGGGTTGACGTCCTCGACCTGCGCGAGTTCCTGGGCGTTCTTCTGCCGGTTCTCGACGAAGGCGCGGTCGACGAGGATGCCGTCGACGACGCCGAGCATGGAGGGGCCGGGGGCGCCGAGGGTGAAGCCGATGGCCCGGCAGCCCTCTTCGACGTCGGCCTCGACCACGAGGTCCTCGGTGGCCTTGTCGGCGACGTTGTAGACGCAGGCGACGGTGTTGCCCTCGTAGACGCGGCCCTTGTCGGCGGCGTACGCCTCCATGGAGCCGTGCCAGTCGAGGTGGTCGGGGGCCAGGTTGAGGACGGCCGCGGAGTGGGCGCGTACGGAGGGCGCCCAGTGCAGCTGGTAGCTGGAGAGTTCGACGGCGAGGACGTCGTACGTCTCCTCGCCGGTCACCACGTCGATGATCGGGGTGCCGATGTTGCCGACGGCCGCGGTCCGCAGACCGGCGGCGCGCAGGATCGACGCGAGCATCTGGGTGGTGGTGGTCTTGCCGTTGGTGCCGGTGATGGCGAGCCAGGGGGCGGCGTTCTCGCCGCGCAGCTGCCAGGCGATCTCCACGTCGCCGACGACGTCGACGCCGGCTTCGGCGGCGGCCGCGAAGAGCGGGCTGTCGGGCTTCCAGCCGGGCGAGGTGACGACCAGGTCGGTCCCGCCGGGCAGCCGTTCGGCGTCGCCGAGGCGTACGGCGATCCCCGCCGCCTCCAGCTCCGCCGCGCGGGCGCGGTGGCCCTCGCTGTCACCGCCGTCGACGACGGTCACCGAAGCGCCGAGGCCGGCCAGGGCGCGGGCGGCACTGATGCCGCTCACGCCGAGGCCGGCGACGGTGATGTTCTTGCCGTGCCAGGAGGTCACTTTTCGGCTGCCCATCCCGCGTAGAAGAGACCGAGACCCACGATCACGCACATGCCCTGGATGATCCAGAACCGGACCACGACGAGGACTTCGGACCAGCCCTTGAGTTCGAAGTGGTGTTGGAGTGGCGCCATCCGGAAGACCCGCTTGCCGGTCATCTTGAAGGAGCCGACCTGGATGACGACCGACATCGTGATGAGCACGAAGAGGCCGCCGAGGAGCGCCATCAGGAACTCCGTGCGGGAGCAGATGGCCAGACCCGCGAGCGCGCCGCCGAGGGCGAGGGAACCGGTGTCGCCCATGAAGATCTTGGCGGGCGAGGTGTTCCACCACAGGAAGCCGAAGCAGGCACCCATCAGGGCGGACGCCACGACGGCCAGGTCGAGCGGGTCACGGACCTCGAAACAGGCGTTCGGGTTGGTCAGGGTCTGCGCGTTGGCGCAGGACTCCTGGAACTGCCAGACGCCGATGAAGGTGTAGGCACCGAAGACCATCACCGCGGCGCCGGTGGCCAGGCCGTCCAGACCGTCGGTCAGGTTCACGCCGTTGGACATGGCCAGGATCATGAACAGCGCCCAGACCACGAACAGCACCGGGCCGATCGACCAGCCGAAGTCCGTGACGAACGACAGCTTCATGGAGGCCGGGGCGAGTCCGCGGGAGTCCTTGAACTGGAGCGCGAGCACCGCGAAGGCGATGCCGACGATCAGCTGTCCGGACATCTTCGCCTTGGCCCGCAGGCCGAGCGAGCGTCGCTTGACGATCTTGATGTAGTCGTCGAGGTAACCGACCAGGCCCATTCCCGCCATCAGGAACAGGACGAGCAGACCCGAGAAGGTCGGCTCGCTCCCGGTGATCACCTTGGTCAGGGCGTACGCGACGAGCGTCGCCAGGATGAAGGAGATGCCGCCCATGGTGGGCGTGCCCTTCTTCCCGGCGTGCCCGCGCGGGCCGTCGTCGCGGATGAACTGGCCGTAGCCCTTGCGGGCCAGCAGCTTGATCAGCAGCGGGGTTCCCACGAGGGTGAGGAAAAGGCCGATGACTCCGGCGAAAAGGATCTGCCTCATCGGCCGGCGACCTCGCCCTCGCGCTCCAGCAACGCCAGCGCGACCCGCTCCAGGCCGACCGACCTGGAAGCCTTCACCA
Source organism: Streptomyces sp. NPDC001568 (assembly GCF_042893755.1). Lineage (NCBI taxonomy): Bacteria > Bacillati > Actinomycetota > Actinomycetes > Kitasatosporales > Streptomycetaceae > Streptomyces > Streptomyces sp. NPDC001568. Next base: position 46,649 of record NZ_JBIAVF010000015.1, read on the forward strand.
GCACGACGTCCCCCGGGCGCAACTCACTGCGCAACAAGTCGACCGCCGCCTGCGCGTCGGACACGAGCACCGACTCCTCACCCCACGAACCCTCGTTATATGCGCCCAGTTGCAGCCAGGACGCTTCCCTGCCCCCGACTGCTACGAGCTTGCTCACGTTGAGCCGGACGGCAAGCCGTCCCACCGCGTCGTGCTCGGCCAACGCCGCGTCACCGAGTTCGGCCATGGGGCCGAGCACTGCCCACGTACGTCCCCCGTTGGCCTTGGCGCCGCCGCCCATCGCGGCGAGTGCGCGCAGGGCGGCCCGCATGGATTCGGGGTTCGCGTTGTAGGCGTCGTTGACGATCGTCACGCCGTCCGCACGCTCGGTGACCTCCATCCGCCACCGGGACAGCGTGCCCGCTCCGGAGAGCGCGGTGGCGATCTCCTCGACGGACATGCCCAGTACATGGGCGACGGCGGCCGCGGCGAGCGCGTTCGACACGTGGTGCTCACCGTACAGCCGCAAGGTCACATCGCTGCACCCGGTCGGGGTGTGGAGTGTGAACGAGGGCTGTCCCCCCGGCGTCATCCGGACCTCGGTGGCCCGTACGTCGGCCTCCTCGGCCTCGCCGAAGAACACCGTACGGGCCTTCGTGCGGCTCTCCATGGCGCGGACGAGGGGGTCGTCGGCGTTCAGCACGGCAACTCCGCCGTCCTGCGCGGCCGGCAGGGCCTCGACCAGCTCCCCCTTGGCCTGCGCGATGGCCTCGCGGCCGCCGAACTCGCCGATGTGGGCGGTTCCGACGTTCAGGACGAGGCCGATGCGCGGCGGGGTCAGACCGGTGAGGTACGCGATGTGGCCGATGCCCCGCGCGCCCATCTCCAGGACCAGGTGGCGGGTTTCCGCGGTGGCCTTCAACGCCGTGAGCGGAAGGCCGATCTCGTTGTTCAGGGAGCCGGGTGTCCACACCGTGGGCGCGTGGTGCTGGAGCACCTGGGCGATGAGGTCCTTGGTGGAGGTCTTGCCGGCCGAGCCGGTCAGGGCCACCACATCGGTGCCGAGGCGGCCGACGACGGCGCGGGCGAGGGCTCCGAGCGCCTTCTCCACGTCGTCGACGACGATCGCCGGAACACCGACGGGCCGGGCCGCGAGGACGGCCGCGGCGCCGGCCGCGACCGCGCGCTCGGCGTAGTCGTGGCCGTCGACTTGCTCGCCCTCGAAGGCGGCGAAGAGGCTGCCGGGCTCGACCTGGCGGGAGTCGATGACGACGGGGCCGCCGATCCGCACCGAGGGGTCCGGTATGTCGTGGGGCCGCCCGCCGGTGATGTCGGCGATCTCGGCGAGGGAAAGGGCGATCACTGGTTCACCTCGGCCTGTCGGGCGCTGCGCTGCTGGTTCTCGATGGCCGCGCGGAGCACGGCGCGGTCGTCGAAGGGCCGTACGACGCCCGCGGTGTCCTGGCCCTGCTCGTGGCCCTTGCCCGCGACGAGGACGGTGTCGCCGGGCTCGGCGCGCGCGACGGCCGCGGCGATGGCCGCCGCCCGGTCGGCGTCGACGAGGACGGCGCCCCGCTCCTCGGGCGGCACGGACACCGCGCCGGCGAACATGGCGGCGAGGATCGCGAGGGGGTCCTCGGAGCGCGGGTTGTCGGAGGTCAGGACGGCCACGTCGGCGTACCGGGCGGCCGCGGCGCCCATGGGGGCCCGCTTGGTGGTGTCGCGGTCGCCGCCGCAGCCGAGCACGATGTGCAGTCGGCCGGTGGTGACTTCGCGCAGGGCCCGCAGGACGGACTCGACGGCGTCGGTCTTGTGGGCGTAGTCGACGACGGCCAGGTACTCCTGGCCCGCGTCGACCCGCTCCAGTCGGCCCGGCACCCCGGGGACCGCGGCGACGCCGTCGGCGGCGGTCTGCGCGTCGATGCCGGCCGCGGCGAGGGTGACGATCGCGGCGACGGTGTTGGCGACGTTGAAGGGGCCCGGCAGCGGCGCGGTGGCCCGTACCCGCTCACCGGCGGGGCCGACCAGGGTCAGGGTCGAGTCCATGTGACCGCTGACCACGTCCTCGGCGCGCCAGTCGGCGGCGGGGTCGCCCGTCGCGGAGAAGGTGACGACCGGGATCGGCGCCTCCTTGGCGAGCCGGCGGCCGTACTCGTCGTCGACGTTGACCACCCCGAGGCGGGCCCGGCGCTCGGTGAAGAGCTGGGCCTTCGCCTGGAAGTAGTCCTCCATGTCGGAGTGGAACTCCATGTGTTCCGGGCTCAGGTTGTTGAAGACGGCGACGTCGAAGACGCAGCCGTCGACCCGGCCGAGCACCAGCGCGTGGCTGGAGACCTCCATCGCCACGGCCTCGACGCCGCGTTCGCGCATGACGGCGAACAGCGCCTGGAGGTCGGTGGCCTCGGGGGTGGTGCGCTCGGACTTGATGCGTTCGTCGCCGACGCGCATCTCGACGGTGCCGATGAGCCCGGTCGTCCGTCCCGCCGCGCGGAGCCCGCCCTCGACGAGGTACGCGGTGGTGGTCTTGCCGGAGGTACCGGTGATGCCGAGCCGGAGCAGGCCTTCGCCGGGTTGTCCGTAGATCGCGGCGGCGACCTCGCCCATCCGGCCGCGCGGATCCGCCACGGTCAGGACCGGCAGGCCCGTCGCGGCGGCGCGTTCGGCGCCCGCGGGGTCGGTCAGGACGGCCGCGGCGCCGAGGGCGGCCGCCTGGGCGGAGAAGTCCGCGCCGTGCAGGCGGGCGCCGGGCAGGGCCGCGTACAGGTCTCCGGGGCGTACGGCACGGGAGTCGTGCGTGATGCCGGTGATCTGCGCGGCGCCTGGCTCAGGCAGTCCCAGCAGCGTGGCCAGCTCACCCAGGGGGGTGGGGCCGGTGGACACGGGCCGGGGCGCTCCCGGCGGCGCTGCCGGGGCGTCTTTCTGGGCGTTTCTGGGCTGATCAGCGTGGGGCACGGCGGTGAGCGTACCGGGCGCTGCGGCCCGCCCGCGAAGCGAGGGCCCGGCCGGGGCGTCCTCGGGCGACTGGTTCCCGGCATTCGGGGTGATCGTTGTCACTGATGGTGCCTCACGCTTTTCTGGCTGGTCGGCCGGTTCACGGTCCGGGCTGCGGGCTGGGCTGCGTCGTGTTCGGGGCGGCGGGCGGCGGGCCTCCCTCGAAGGTCACCGGGAGTCCGGCGGGTGCCGTGCCGGAGGGAGCGACCTGGAGGGTCTTGAGGGCGAACTCCATGACCGTCTTGTAGATCGGGCCGCAGATCTGGCCGCCGAAGTAACTGCCCTTCGTGGGGTTCTGGATGGCGCAGTAGACGGTGATCCGCGGGTTGTCGGCGGGGGCGAACCCGGCGAAGGAGGCGGTGTAGCCCTTGTAGCGGCCGGTGGCCGGATCCACCCGGTTGGAGGTGCCCGTCTTGCCGCCGACCCGGTAGCCGGGGATCCGCGCCTTGGTGCCGGTGCCCTCCTGGTCGTCGACCACGGACTCCAGCATCTCGGCGAGGGTCTTGGCGGTCGCCTTGCTGACCACCTGGGTGCGTTCGGGCGCCGGGGCCGGGGTGAAGCGGCCGTCGGGGCCCCTGGTGCCGCGGACCAGGGTCGGGGTGATCCGGACGCCGTCGTTGGCGATGGTCGAGTAGACGGAGGCCGCCTGCATCGCGTTCACGGACAGGCCCTGGCCGAACGGGATCGTGTACTGCTGGGAGGTGGACCAGGCTCCGGGCTCGGCGAGGATGCCGCGCGATTCGCCGGGGTAGCCCAGGCCGGTGGGCGCTCCGATGCCGAACTTGGTCAGGTAGGAGTGCAGGACCTTGTTGGCCTCGGGCTGGGTGGCGCCGAGTTGGCCGGTGGCCAGGATGGTGCCGATGTTCGAGGACTTGGCGAGGACCCCGTTGAGGGTCAGGTACCAGGTGGGGTGGTCGATGTCGTCCTTGAACAGGCGGTCGCCGCGGTGCAGTCGGTTGGGTACCTCGACGTGCGTCGCGGGGGTGGCCTTCTTCTCCTCCAGGACCGCCGCCATCGACATGACCTTGGCCGTGGAGCCGGGCTCGTACACGTCCTGGAGGGCGGCGTTGCCCATGGCGGCGGAGCTGGCCCGGGTCAGGTCGTTGGGGTCGAAGCCGGGGGAATTGGCCATGGCCAACACCTCGCCGGTGCGGGTGTCCTGGACGATGACGTAGCCGCGGTCGGCGGCGGACTTCTCGACCTGTTCCGTGATGGCGCTCTGCGCGGCCCACTGGATGTCGCGGTCGATGGTCAGCTCGATGTCGTCGCCGGGCACGGCGGGCTTCTCGCTGGATCCCGCCGTGGGCACGCGACGGCCACCGGACTGGGCGTAGGTGAGCTCGCCGTCCTTGCCGGCCAGCTTCTTGTCGAGGGAGGACTCCAGTCCGCCGCCGCCCTTGCCCTCGGCGTTGACGTAACCCAGTATCCCGGCGGCGAGGGTGCCGTTCGGGTACACGCGCTTGCTGCTGTTCTCGTTGAACACGCCGGCGATGACGTTGGCGCCGGGGCCGTTGCTCTTCTTGTCCGCGGCGGCCTTGTCGGCGAAGAGCTTCTTGAGGTCCTTGATCTGGTTCCAGACCTGGGGGGTCTGCCGCCGGGCCAGGACGACGTAGCGGGTGTTCTTGGTCTTCAGGCGCGCGGTGAGTTCCTTGGCGTCCTTGCCGAGGATGGGCGCGAGGAGCGCGGCGGCCTGTTCGGGGGCGTCGGGCGCCTTGCTCTCCTGCGGGGTGAACATCTTCGGGTCCGCGGTGATGTCGTACGCGTCCACGCTCGTCGCCAGGGCGACGCCCTTGCGGTCGGTGATCTCCCCGCGCTCGGCGGCCAGGGTGTGGCTCGCGAAGCGGTTCTCGGACGCCTTCGCCGAGTACGAGGAGGCGTCGACGGCCTGCACCTGGAGGAGCCGGACGACGAAGGCCAGCATCACCAGGGTCAGCCCCACCCCGACCAGCCGCAGCCGGGGTCGGGGGCTGCCCAGCCGGATGATGTGCGGCGCGCGCGCCGCGGCGACGGGGCGCCGGGTCGCGGGGCGCGAGGCCGGTCGGGCGTTCGCGCGGGCCCGGTCGCCGGGTCGCGGTCGGGCCGGGCCGGGCACCCGTCGCCGGGGCGGCTCCTTGGGGCTCACGCGCCCACCTCCGCGGTACGGGTGCCGCCGGCGCGCCCGGGGGTCCGGGCGGGACCCTGGGCGCGGGGGAAGGGCGGGGCCGGGCGGGGCCCCGCGGGGCCGCGCCCGGGTACGGCGGAACCGCCTGTCAGCGGGGTCACGACGTCACCTGCCTGGGTTCGGGGAGGGCTGCTGCTGCGGGGGCTGGGGCGTGCCGCCCGGGCCGGACGAGGGGCCCTGCGCGGCGGGGTCCTGCACGGCCGGGTCGGGGGCCGCCGGATTCGGGGAGCCCGGGGCGCCGGACGCCGCCGGGGCCCGGCCCGCGGGCGCGGGGGCTCCGGACGGCGCGGCGGAGGGAGCCGCGCTCTGGCCCGGGGTGGGCTGGCCCGGGGTGGGCTGGGCGGTGGGCGGCGGGGAGGGCGGCGGCGGGGCTTCCGCCGTCGAGACGGCGCCCGCGACCTTGCCGTCCGCGCCGATGAAGACCGGACTGCCGCCGGGCACCAGACCCAGCTCGTGGGCCCGGCGCTGGAGGGCGTCGGGTGCCGAGTAGCCGTCGACGTCGCGCTGGAGGGCCTGCTCCTCGTCGGTCAGCGCGGTGGTCTCCTTCTTCAGCTTGCTCAGCTGGAAGGAGCCCTCGTTCAGCGCCGAGTTCAGCAGCAGCAGGCTGATCAGCCCACCGCCGAGGAGGGCCACGACGAGCAGGACGAACGGCATCCGGGCCGCCTGCCCCGGTGCCCCGCCGGGCCGCGCGGCCGGGCCGCTGCCGAGCGCCCGGCCGATGCGGGCCGCCTGCCCGCGGGTCAGGGTGGCCACCTTGCCGGCCCTGCCGCCACCGGAGCGGCCCGCCGGGGTCACAGCCGCGCCTCGCGGATGCGCTCGACGCCGCGGCACCGGGCCGGGGCGGCCCGCCGGTTCTCGGCGATCTCCTCCTCGGTCGGCAGCTCGGCGCCGCGCGTCAGCAGCTTCAGCTTCGGCTGGTACTTCTCCGGCACCACCGGGAGCCCGGGCGGCGCGGTGGAGGCCGCGCCCGCCGCGAAGACCTGCTTGACGAGCCGGTCCTCCAGGGAGTGGTACGAGAGCACCGCGATCCGGCCGCCGACCGCGATCCGGTCCACCGCCGCCGGGATGGCCCGCTCCAGGCCGGAGAGCTCGCCGTTGACCTCGATGCGCAGGGCCTGGAAGGTCCGCTTGGCGGGGTTGCCGCCGGTGCGCTTGGCCGCCTGCGGGAGCGAGTCGCGGATCAGCTCGACGAGCCGGGCGCTGTTGGTGAAGGGGTTCTTGTCCCGCTCGCGGACGACCGCCGACACGATCCGCTTGGCCTGCTTCTCCTCGCCGTACTGCCGCAGGATCCGTACGAGCTCGCCGGGGGCGTAGGTGTTGAGGACCTCGGCGGCGCTGATGCCGGTGCTCTGGTCCATGCGCATGTCGAGCGGGGCGTCCTGCGCGTACGCGAACCCGCGGTCGGCCTCGTCGAGCTGCATGGAGGAGACGCCCAGGTCGAAGAGGATGCCCTGGACGGTGGGGATCCGCAGGCCGTCCAGCACCTCGGCCAGATCGGCGTAGATCGCGTGGACGAGGGTGACGCGGTCGCCGAACGGCGCGAGGCGCTCGCCGGAGAGCCGCAGGGCTTCCTTGTCGCGGTCGAGGCCGATCAGGTGGGCCTCGGGGAACCGGGTCAGCAGGGCCTCGCTGTGGCCGCCGAGGCCGAGGGTGCAGTCGACGACGACGGCCCCCGGCCTCTCCAGCGCCGGGGCCAACAGGTCCAGGCACCGCTGGAGCATCACCGGGACATGTCGGGACTCGCTAGTCAAAGCGCCCTCTCAGATAACGGCGCGGCAGGCGTACGCCGCGCCGCGCACGCGGAGTTTTACCAGGGGGCCGGGCGGCCGGTGAGGGCCGGGCTCCGGCCGGTTCGCGTCACTTTAGTGCAACGGTCGCCACGGTCAACGAACCGCCCCGCGCCCGGTGCGCCCCTCTCCCGGCGAATCCGCAAAAGCCGCGAATCACCCGAACGGCGGCCTCCGCCCCACCCCTGTGGGTTAGCTCACAACAAGGCTCGTTGACCTTCTTTGTCCACCCTCACTCAATGCCTCACCGACCTGTGACCACTAACGTCTTCACCATGACGACTTCCGCATCCCTGCCAGCCACCCCCGCGCCCCAGGCATCCGGCGTCGGTTCCGTCACCGATCGTCTGATCGAGGCGAACCGGAAGTACGCCTCGGCGTTCACCGACCCGGGCATGGACGCCCGCCCGGTCCTCCAGGTGGCCGTCGTGGCCTGCATGGACGCCCGCCTCGACCTGCACGCCGCCCTGGGCCTTGAACTCGGTGACTGCCACACCGTCCGGAACGCGGGCGGGGTGGTCACCGACGACACCATCCGCTCCCTCACCATCAGCCAGCGGGCGCTCGGCACCCGCGCGGTGATACTCATCCACCACACCGGCTGTGGTCTCGAAAGCCTGACCGAGGACTTCCGGCACGAACTGGAGGACGAGGTCGGTCAGCGCCCCGCCTGGGCCGTCGAGGCCTTCCGTGACGTCGACCAGGACGTACGGCAGTCCATGCAGCGGGTCCGCACGAACCCCTTCCTGCCCTTCCGCGACGATGTGCGAGGCTTCGTCTTCGACGTGCACACCGGGCTGCTGCGGGAGATCGATCCCGCCTCTTGAGTGACACGAGGCCGTAACGGCGTCAAGAATGCGGTGTGACGCCCCCCGGAAGACCTCCGGGGCCGGTGTCCGCGTTCAGGGGTGGGCCGGTACATGCGCCAACGGCGTCGGCCCTGGGAAAGGGCCGAGGAGAACCAGGTGACCACGTACGACGACCGAGCCAGCCTCGCGGATCTGACCAGCACGGCAGAGCGGGTCCGCCACTCGGTCGAGGGCGTGATCGAGGGCAAGCCCGAGGTCGTGCGACTCGCGCTGACCGTGCTGCTCGCCGAGGGACACCTCCTGATCGAGGACGTCCCCGGCGTCGGCAAGACCATGCTGGCCAAGACGCTCGCCAAGTCCATCGACTGCTCGGTGCAGCGCATCCAGTTCACTCCGGACCTGCTGCCCTCCGACATCACCGGCGTCAGCATCTACGACCAGCAGCGCCGCGAGTTCGAGTTCAAGCCGGGCGCGATCTTCGCGCAGATCGTCATCGGTGACGAGATCAACCGCGCCTCGCCCAAGACCCAGTCCGCGCTGCTGGAGTCGATGGAGGAACGCCAGGTCACCATCGACGGCACCACCTACGCGCTGCCCAGCCCGTTCATGGTGGTCGCCACGCAGAACCCGGTGGAGATGGAGGGCACCTACCCGCTCCCCGAAGCGCAGCGCGACCGCTTCATGGCCCGCGTCTCCGTCGGCTACCCCAGCCCCGAGGCCGAGCTCCAGATGCTCGACGTGCACGGCGGGGTCTCCCCGCTCGACGACCTGACGGCCGTCGCGCACGCCCACGACATCGTCAAGCTGATCGAGGCCGTCCGCGAGGTGTACGTCGCCGCGCCGGTCCGCCGCTACGTGGTCGACCTGGTCTCCGCGACCCGCAGCCACCCCGACCTGCGTCTGGGCGCCTCCCCCCGCGCCACGCTGCACCTGCTGCGCGCCGTGAAGGCCTCGGCCGCCCTGGCAGGCCGGGACTACGTCCTGCCCGACGACGTGCAGGCCCTGGCCCCGCCCGTCCTCGCGCACCGGCTGCTGCCCACGGCGCAGGCCCAGCTGAACCGGCGCACCGCCGAGCAGGTCGTCCAGGACATCCTCCAGCGCACCCCCGTCCCCGCGGCGCACGCCCGCGGCGAGATGCCGCCCGGCGCGGGCATCCGGGGCTTCTGATGAGCGCCGGTGCCCCGCGCGGCGCCGGCGGGCTGCCGAGGGAGGCGGGCGGGCTACGGGCCTCGCTGGCCGGCCTGACCACCCGGGGCCGGTCGTTCCTGGCCGCCGGGGCCGCCGCCGCCGCGTGCGCGTACGTCCTGGGTCAGAGCCAGCTGCTGCGGGTCGGACTGCTGCTGGTCGTCCTCCCGCTGATCTGCGTACTGGCCCTGCACCGCACCCGCCACCGGGTCTCCGGCAGCCGCCGACTGACCCCCTCGCGGGTGCCCGCCGGCGGCGAGGCCCGGGTCCAGCTGCGGATGGAGAACGTCTCCCGCGTCCCGACCGGACTGCTCATGCTCCAGGACCGGGTCCCGTACGTACTGGGGCCCCGGCCCCGGTTCGTCCTGGACCGGGTCGAGGCGGGCGGCCGGCGCGAGGTCTCGTACCGGGTCCGTTCCGACCTGCGCGGCCGCTACCCGCTGGGCCCGCTCCAACTGCGGCTGACCGACCCCTTCGGGCTGGTCGAGCTGACCCGCTCCTTCAGCGCCTACGACACCCTGACCGTCATCCCCCGCACCGAACCCCTGCCCCCGGTCCGGATGACCGGCGAGGCGAACGGCTACGGCGACGGCTCCCGCCGCTCGCTGGCCCTGGCCGGGGACGACGACGTGATCCCGCGCACCTACCGGCGCGGCGACGACCTGCGCCGGGTCCACTGGCGCTCCACCGCCCGCTACGGCGAGCTGATGGTGCGCCGCGAGGAACAGCCGCAGCGCAGCAAGGCCACCGTGCTGCTGGACACCCGGCACCTCGCGTACGAGGGCGCCGGCCCGGACTCCGCCTTCGAGTGGGCGGTGTCCGCGGCCGCCTCCACCCTGTTGCACGTGCTCGAACAGGGCTTCTCGGTACGGCTGCTGACCGACACCGGGGATTCCGCGGGCGGCGAGGGCGGCGGCTTCTCCTCGGGCGGGCAGGAGTCCGCCGAGGCGGCCGGACTGATGATGGACACCCTCGCGGTGGTCGGGCACTCCGACGGGGCCGGGCTCTCCGCCGCCTACGACGCCCTGCGCGGCGTGGGCGCCGGGTTCGCCTCCTCCGGCGGGGACGGCCTGCTCATCGCGTTCTTCGGCGACCTGGACGACGTACAGGCGGACATGGCGGCGCGGATGCGCCGGCGCAGCGGAGGCGCCGTGGCGTTCGTCCTGGACTCCGCGACCTGGGCGGGAGAGCCCTCCCGGGTGGAGGAGCGGCTGCGAGGACTGCGGGACGCGGGCTGGACGGCAGTGTCCGTACCGCCCGGCGCCCCGTTCGGCGAGCTGTGGCGGCAGGCCGGGAACGCTCCGCTCGGCGCGGGAACCTCCGGAGGCCGGGGATGAGCGGACGGGCGCGCGTGACGCTCTTCGGAATGCTGGCGACGCTGCTGACCTCCTGGTCACTGGCGCCGCTGGTGCAATCGTCGGGCTGGCTGCTCCAGGCCGCCGCGCTGCTGGCCGTGCAGGCGGCGGTGGGCGCCGGGGCCCGACGGGTGCCGCTGGCCCGGTCGTTGACCGTGGCGACCCAGCTGCTGGTGTCCCTGCTGCTGCTGGCGTTCCTCTTCGCCGGGAAGGCCGAGTCCACCGGCTCCGGGCCGTTGGCGTTCCTCGTCACCGACTTCGGGGCCCTGTTCCAGCAGGGCACCCGGGACGTCGCGGAGTTCGCGATCCCGGCCCCGACGACCGACGGCATCCGGCTGCTGCTGCTGTCCGGCGTCCTGCTGATCGGCCTGCTGGTCGACGTCCTCGCGGTGACCGTGCGCACCGCCGCAGCGGCCGGACTGCCGCTGCTGGCGCTGTACTCGGTGGCCGCCGGGCTGTCCGCCGGCCAGGGCGGTGCCTGGTTCGCCTTCGTGCTGGCCGGCGGCGGCTACCTGATGCTGCTGCTCTCCGAGGGCCGCGACCGCCTCGCCCAGTGGGGCCGGGTCTTCGGCGCGGCCCCCGGCGGGCGCGTGTCGGCCGCCTCCGGTTACGGGGGCGGGGCCGGCGCCAAGGCGGTCGCCCCGGTGCGCACCGGGCGCCGCATCGGCGTGGCCGCGCTGGGTCTGGCGCTGGTCGCGCCGGCCCTGCTGCCCGCGCTCGGCAGCGGCGTGCTGGGCCCGCCCGGGGGCGACGACGGTTCGGGCGGCGGGACCGGCGGGACGATCTCGGCGGTGAACCCGCTGGTCTCGCTGCAGAGCAGCCTGAACGCGCAGGACAACCGGGTCGTCCTGCGGTACCGCACCGACAGCCCCCAGCTGGGCGAGCAGTACCTGCGGATCCTGGCGCTGGACGAGTTCAACGGGGTGAAGTGGGAGGCCTCCGGGCGCCCGCTCACCGACGTCCCCGAGCGGCTGCCGACCCCCACGGGGCTGAGCGAGCGGGTCCGCGCGAGCGCGAGCGAGGTGCGCACCACCGTTTCGGCGGCGGACACCTACGCCCAGCGCTACCTGCCGATGCCGTACCCGGCGACGCAGGTGGACATCGGCGGGAAGTGGCGCTTCGAGCCGGCCGGCCGGACCCTCGTCGGCGACCAGCTGGGCAAGGACCGCTTCCAGAACGTGCAGGGCGCGCAGTACACCGTACGGAGCCTGCTGCTGCGGCCCACGGCGGCGCAGTTGCAGTCCGCCCCGGGCCCGAACCCCTTCGTGCAGGCGGAGTACACCAAGCTGCCGGACAACCTGCCGCCTGTGGTGGCGGAGACGGCCCGGCGGGTCACGGCCGGCGCGAAGGACGACTACACGCGGGCGGTCAGGCTCCAGGACTTCTTCGCGGTGAACGGTGGCTTCCGCTACGACACGAAGGTCTCCTCCGGTACGGGTTCGCAGGCCATCGCCCGGTTCCTGAACGACAAGGAGGGCTTCTGCGTCCACTTCGCGTTCTCGATGGCGGCCATGTCGCGGACCCTCGGGATCCCGGCGCGGGTCGCGGTCGGCTTCACCCCGGGCGAGAAGCAGGCGGACGGCAGCGTCAACGTCTCCATGCGGGACGCGCACGCCTGGCCGGAGCTGTACTTCGAGGGCGTCGGCTGGACCCGTTTCGAGCCGACGCCCCGCGCGGGCATCTCGGTGCCGGACTACAGCCGCGCCGAGTCCCCGGCCCCGCAGCCGTCGGCGCCGTCCGCGCTGCCGTCGCAGCCGGTCACCCAGCCCTCGACGGCGCCGTCGAGGGCGGACGAGTGCCCGCCGGAGCTGAAGAAGCTCGGCGAGTGCGGCGGTCCGGCGCTGAAGCAGGACGGCGCTTCGGGCTCCGGCGGCCCTTCGGTCGGCGCGGTCCTCGGCTGGACGGGCGCGGCCCTGGCGGTGCTCGCGCTGCCGCTGCTGCCGGTGCTGTGGCGCGGCCGGGTCCGGGCGCGCCGGTTGGGCTCGCGGGAGGTGCTGGACGCCTGGCGGGAACTGGGTGACGCCGCGTGGGACGTGAACGTGCCCCCGGACGAGGCGCTGTCGCCGCGGCGGGCCGCGGGGCGCGTCGTGACGCTGGGCAAGCTGGAGGCGGAGCCGGCCGAAGCCGTCCACCGGGTGGCGGGCGCGGTCGAGCGGGCGCTGTACGCGCCGCCCGGCGCCGACCTGTCCTACCCCGGTCTCGCCGACGACGTGCTGCTGGCCCGGTCCGGCCTGCTGGCGGGCGCCGGCCGGACCGGTCGGCTGCGGGCGCTGCTGCTGCCGCGGTCCGCGGCCCGGGTGTCCTGGGCCGTCGCGGCCCGCTGGGCCGCGCTGTCGGAGCGGGTGGCGGCCGTGGTGGGCCGCATCCGGATCCCGCTGCGCGGGCGGGGCTGAGGGCGGGCCGACCGCCTGCGGGACGTGCCCGGAGGTACGTACGCACGAAAAAACGCCGGTGTGTCCGGGCTCGTTCCCCCCGAGCCCCGACACACCGGCGTTTCCCTTCCCGGGGTCCCCCGATCCCCGCCCGGACAAGGATCCGGCCCGCTCCGCGGCCCCGTGTCCGCGGTGCGGGCCGAAGCCCTGTCCGTCGCCTCCCAGTCTGCTGTCCTCGCAGGTGGGAGCCCATCCGTACGGGTACTCAATTCGGCGCCTGGGTACGGATACTCAGTTCTACGTCGCGCGGGCCCCCGGTGGGCACCGCCGACCGGGGGGTCCGAACGCGGTCACCGGCTGCCGCTGACCCGGCCCCGCAGGAGCAGTGAGAGCGCCGAGTGGACGTCGTCCAGCGAGCGTTCGCTCTGGAAGGCCTGCCAGTCCAGCGCCGCCACCAGCACCATCCCGACCATCGCCGCCGCCGTCAGCGGGACGTCGATCTCGGCGCTGAGTTCGCCCCGTTCGACGCCCTCGCGCAGCACCGTCTCCACGACCGCCACGGCCTCCTGGCGGACCACCATCAGGGTGGACTGCCAGGCCCGGTTGGTCCGCCACAGTTCGGCGACGTAGAGCTGGGTGAAGGCGGGGTAGCGGTCGATGAAGACCAGACCCGCGCGGATCATCCCGTCCAGGGCCTCGACGCGGCTGCCGCCGCGGGCCTCCGTCTCCTCGGCCGCGGCCCGCAGCGAGGCGGTGAGCAACCCCACCCCGTGCCGCAGGAGCTCCTCGAAGAGGTCGGTCTTGCTGGCGAAGTTGTAGTAGACGGTGCCCTTGGCCACGCCCGCCCGCTCCGCGATCTCGTCGACCGTGGTCGCGGAGAATCCCTGCTCGGCGATGAGGGTGACGGCGGCTTCGTAGAGCTTCTGCCGGGTGGCCCGGCGGCGTGCGCCGCCCGTGCCCGTACCGGTGCTGCTGCTTTCCATGGCGCTGATTCTCACAGGTCAACAGCCCCTCACAGGCTCAGTTCCGGGTGCAGCCGGTCCATCGTCCACACCTGCTTGCCGCGGGCGGCGAGCGCGGTGAGGGCGAGCGCCCCGACCGTGAAGGCCACCAGGACCGCGCCGCCCTGCCACACCGGGGTGAGGTCGCCGCCGGTGATCAGGCGGCGCAGGCTCTCGACGACGTACGACATCGGCAGGTACGGGTGGATGGCGTTGAAGAAGCCCGGACTGGTCTGAACGGGGTACGTACCGCCGGCGGAGGTCAGCTGGAGCATCAGGACGGCCAGCACCAGGATGCGGCCGGCGGCGCCGAACTTGGCGTTCAGCCACTGGACGATCGCCGCGAAGCAGCCGGTGACCAGCAGCAGGAATCCGATGGTCAGCGCCGGGCGGGCCATCTCCAGGCCGAGGCCGGGCGCCCAGTGGAGCACGGACATCAGCAGGCCGACCTGGGCGGCGCCGATCCCCACCACGGGCAGCCAGCCGGCGAGGGCGATCCGCCAGGGCGAGGCGCCGGTGGACAGGGCCCGCTTGTTCATCGGGGCGATGAGCATGTAGGCGACCATCGCGCCGACCCAGAGGGACAGCGGGATGAAGTACGGGGCGAAGCCGGTGCCGTAGTTGGGCGCCTTGTGCAGGGACTGGTTGGCGAGCCGGATGGGGTCGGACATGACCTGGGTACGGGCGTCGCGCGCCTGCTGGTCGTAGTCCGGGATCTTGCCGGCGCCGTCGTGCAGGCCGCCGGCGAGCTCGCCGGAGCCGTCGACCAGCTTGTACATGCCGCCGTCGAGGGTGTGCGCGCCGTCGCCGAGCTTGCCGACGCCCTCGTTGATGGCGCCGGAGCCCTTCATGGCGCTGCCGATGCCGGTGTGCAGCTGACCCATGCCCGAGGAGACCTTCTGGGCGCCGCTGTTGAGGGCGTTGACCTTGGTGACGGCCTGGTCGAGGTCGGAGGCGAGGGAGGGCGCCTTGTCGACGAGCTCGCGCGCCTTGTTCTCCAGCTCGGTGAGCTGACCGCGGAGCTTGCCGAGGTCGGTGCCGGCGGCCTGGGCGACCTTGTTGGCGTCGGCGGCCGCCGCCGCGCCCTCGGACACGTCGTCCTTGACCTTCTTCAGGTCGGGGCAGGAGGCCAGGTGCGGTTCGGCACCGGGCGTGACGCAGTGGTCGGTGTAGTACTTGTCGGCGCCGGTCTGGGCCCGCTTGGTGACGGTGGCCGCGACGGGGGCGGCCTTCATGAAGGTGTCGAGGTGCTCCCTGACGACCTTGGCGGAGTCCGCGACGAGCGCCGCGTTGGCCGCCAGGGACTTCGGGTCGCTGACGAAGGGCTTGGCCTTGGCGGCCGCGCCGTTGACCTTGTCGGCGAGGATCTGGGTACCGGCGGCGAGGTCCTTCGCACCGGTCTCCAACTGGCCGGCGGAGGTGTTGAGCTTCTTCAGCCCGCCGTTGAGCTCGCCGGTCTTCTCCTTGGCCGTGTCGAGGCCGTCGGCGAGGTCCTTGGCGCCCTTCTGCGCCTTGCCCGCGCCGTCCTTCAGCTTGTCGGCGCCGTCGGCGGCCTCGGCCGTCTTGTCGTGCAGGTCGGAGAAGTTGACGAAGATCTTGTCGAGGAAACCGCGGGAGGCATTGGTGGACGCGGCGGAACGGACCTCGGAGAAGACGGTCTTGGAGATCGAGCCGACGATGTAGTTGTTCGCGTCGTTCGTGCGGACCTGGAGGGCGCCGGTGGCCGGGTCGTCGCCGGAGCTGGAGGCGATCTTCTCGCTGAAGTCGGCGGGCATGGTCAGGGACAGGTAGTACTTCCCCTCCTCCAGGCCCTTCGCCGCCTCGGCGGGGCCGACCTCGCGCCAGTCGAAGGTCTTGCTGTCGTGCAGCTTCTTGGTGATCTCGTCACCGGCCTCGATCCGCTTGCCGTCCACGGTGGCGCCCTTGTCGACGTTGACCAGGGCGACGGGAACCTTGTCGAGACGGCTGTACGGGTCCCAGAAGGACCAGAGGTACAGGGCTCCGTACAGCAGCGGCAGCAGGAGCAGCGCGACGAGCGCGGCCCGGGGCAGCTTGCCCCGCCCGAACCGCTTCAGCTCAAGCGCGGCCAGCTTCGGCGATCGCATCGTCCGCCGCTCCCTTCGGGTCGTGGTGGGTGGTGGTGGCGGGGGCGCTCTTGGCCGCCGCGCCGGTGTCCGTGGGCGTTTCCGGATCCGTCGCGGTGTCCGGTGTGGTGTCGGCCGGGGTCTCGGCCGGGGCGGCGGCCCCGCTGTCCGGCGTGGTGTCGGCCCCGGCCGGGGCGTCGTCCGTGTCGTTGTCCGGGGCCGGCTTCCGGGCGGGTGCCGCGTCCGGTGCGGACGCGGCTCCTTCGGAGAGGCCCCAGGTGATCTTCGGACCGGCGCCTCGGGAGGCGGCGGGGGCGGGCTTAGCGGTCCCGCCGCCGGCCGGCTCGGCGGCCTCGGCCGCGGGCTTCGCCGCAGGCGCGGCCTTCGCGCGAGGGGTGGCCCTCGCCGCAGGGGTGGCCTTCGGCGCAGGCGTGGGCTCCGCCGCGGCCGGGACCGTGCGCAGCACCGTCACGTCCGCGGGGGCCTCGCTGCACACCGCGAGGACGGTGGTGCCGCGGGCGGCGATGGACCGGAGCAGGGCCCAGACCTCGACGCGCTCGGCGTCCGAGAGCTTGATGTCCAGGTCGTCCAGCGCCAGCAGGCGGGGGTTGCCCAGCAGGGCGATGGCCACGGACAGCCGTACGGCCTCCAGCCGCTCCAGGTCGCGCACCGAGGTGCGCGGCCCCTTGGGCAACGTGTCCAGGTCCAGCGCGACCGCGGTCAGCGCCTCCTCGATCCGGGCCTTGGCGCCGGCCCGGCCCTCGCCGCGCGGGCGCAGCAGGGCGCGTACGGGGCCGGTGTAGTGCCGCTGGAGGAGGGCGCCCTCGCGCAACTGCTCGGTGACGGTGAGCGCCTGGTCGAGGTCGTTGACCCCGGGGACCGGGCCGAGGGCGCAGATCCGTCGGACCGCGGCCATCTTCTTCGGCAGCCGGTGGCGGCCGATCTCGGCGTGGCCCTCGGTGGCCTTCATCCGCCCGGTGAGGGCGAGGAGCAGGCAGGTCCGACCGCTGCCGGACGGCCCTTCCAGCGCGATGAGCGAGCCGGGCGCCGCGTCGATCCCCACGCCCCGGAAGGCCCAGCCGCGCGGGCCCTTGAGTCCGAAGTCCTCGGCCTTGACGGATGCGCCGTGCGGGCTGTCCACGCCGTCCCCCTTCATTTGAACTGACCGGTCAGTTCAAAAACTATCAGGTTCCGGACCAAGGGCCGTACCCGAGGGGGACTTTGGGGGTAAAAGCGCAGGTCAGGACGATTGTCAGTGGGGGCCGTCACGATGGAGGAGCACATGCACACCGCACGCGTACCCGCAACACCGCCGAGCACCACGCAACGACAGGAGGTTCGTCATGGCCACACCGTCCCCGTCCCCTGTCCACCCCGTCCCGCGCAGGTCGGCCGCACCACCGGCCGCCCTGGACCTGCTCGCCAAGGCCCGCAGCGGCCTGGCCGAGGCGGCCCTGCTGCCCCGGTCCAACGAGCGGTACGCCACCGCCCACCTGGCGGCGCTGCGCGCCGCCGCGGCGGTGCTCGCCGCTCGCGGGCGCCCCGAGCCGGTCCACCCGCGGCGCAGGCCCCGGATCCGCAGCGCGTGGGAGGTGCTCCCGGAGATAGCGCCGGAGCTGACGGAATGGAGCGCCCTGTTCGCCTCCGGCGCGGCACGCCGGGCGCGGGCCGAGGCGGGGATACGGGACGCGGCGACCGCCCGTCAGGCGGATGACCTGGTGCGGGAGGCGGGCATGTTCCTGCGACTGGTCGAGCGGATGCTCGCGCTGCAACCGGTCGCGCAGGCCCTGCCCCTGCCGAGGACACCGGGACCGGAGCGTCCGGAGGCGGGATGACCTGCCCGACTGCCCGAGGCCATAGGGTGGGGATCGCACCGCTCCCCCACCCATACGCGCCGAGGAGTCATCAGCCGTGTCGGACAATTCCCGCCCCCGCGCCTCCCTCCGCACCGCCGTGGTGTGGGAGGTCCTCAAGGAGGCCCTCGACCGCCGGGTGAAGGCGACCGGGCGGGACGTGCTGGACGTACTGGACACCGGTGGCGGCACCGGCAAGTTCGCCGTGCCGGTGGCCCACCTGGGCCACCGGGTGACCGTGGTCGACCCCAGCCCGAACGCGCTGTTCGGGCTGGAGCGCCGGGTCTCCGAGGCCGGCGTCGCCGATCTGGTGCGCGGGGTCCAGGGCGACGCCCAGGGCCTGCTGGACGTGGTCGAGCGCGACGCGTACGACGTCGTGCTCTGCCACGGCGTGCTGGAGTACGTGGACGACCCGGCCGAGGGCGTGGCCAACGCGGTCGCGGCCCTGCGTCCCGGTGGCGTCCTCAGCGTGCTCGGCTCCGGCGTCGGCGGGGCCGTGCTCGCCCGCGCCCTGGCCGGGCACTTCACCGAGGCCCGTACGGCGCTCACCGACCCGGCCGGCCGCTGGGGCGCAGGCGACCCGGTACCGCGCCGCTTCACCGCCGAGCAGCTCGGCGAACTGGTCGGCGGAGCCGGCCTCGCCGTCGGCGCGGTGCACGGCGTACGGATCTTCGCCGACCTGGTCCCCGGTGTCCTGGTCGACACCGAGCCGGGCGCGGTGGAGGCCCTGCTGCGTCTGGAGGAGGCCGCGGCCGAGCTCCCGGCCTTCCACGCGGTCGCCACGCAACTGCACGTCCTGGGCGAGAAGCCCGCCTGATCTGCGGGCATGCGCGGACGGGCTCGGCCGCACACCCTCCCATCCGGCGCTCCTCCCCGTATGATCGGAAGCACCGGTCGGCATGGCGGACTGCGCATTGGGGAATAAGCGCCTCAGTGACCGCACTGGCGGCGGTACGGTTTGACCCACAGATTTGACACCGTGCTTCACCGGCACGGTGGATTCGCAGAATGTGGCGTAGAGGGCGGGTGTCACGGGGGCGATTCCCCGCCTATCCTGAAGGGGACCCCTGGTCGCTCACCCCGCGACCGACGGATGAGGAGGACTCCCGTGCCGCTCTCGGAGCACGAGCAGCGAATGCTCGAGCAGATGGAGCGAGCGCTGTACGCCGAAGACCCCAAGTTCGCGACAGCGCTTGAGGGTAGTGGACTGCGCACGTACACCCGGCGACGGGTCTACCAAGCAGTCGCAGGCATTGTGGTGGGTATCGCGCTCCTCATGACCGGTGTGATCGTGCCGAACGTGCTCTGGATCAGCGTGGTGGGTTTCCTCGTCATGCTGGGATGTACGGTCCTCGTGGTCACCGGTTGGCGCAAGGCACCCAAGCCTGGCGAGCAGCCCGTCTCCGGAAGTGCAGACGGCTCGGCCCCCGGCCGCAGCCGACAGCGTCGGTCGATGATGACCCGGATCGAGGAACGGTGGCAGCGCCGCCGTGACGAACAGGGGCAGTGAGCCCCACACGCACTGATCGGAGGGGACGGCGCCCGAGGGCGGCCGTCCCCTCCGTCGTTTCCATCTGCCGGAGCAACCGGCCTGCGGCATGATGACCGGGTGAGTGTGCTCCCCCTGGTCTTCACCAGCGGCTGGGCCAGCGGGATCAACGCGTACGCCGTGATCCTCCTGCTCGGCATCTTCGGCGCGACCGGCCTGAGCGACGACGTACCCGAATCGCTCCAGCGCCCCGACGTCCTGATCGCGGCGGCCGTCCTGTTCCTCTGCGAGGCCGTCGCCGACAAGATCCCCTACGTGGACTCGCTGTGGGACTCGGTCCACACCGTCATCCGGCCGCTCTCCGGGGCCGTGGTCGGCGCCCTGCTCGCCGGGCAGAGCGGCTCCCTGTCGGACATCGCCGCCGGCGCGGTCGGCGGCTCCACCGCGCTGGCCAGCCATTTCGTCAAGGCCGGCACCCGGATGGCCATCAACACCTCACCCGAGCCCGTCAGCAACATCGTGATGAGCACGGCCGAGGACCTCGGCGTCGGCGCGATCGTCACCTTCGCCATGTTCAACCCGCAGGCCGCCGCGATCATCGCGGCCGTCCTGCTGGTCGCCGGCCTGGCCATGGTGTTCTACCTGTGGACCCGGATCCGCCGCTTCCTGCGCCGGCGTGCCCAGCGCCGCGAGGAGAAGCGGCTCGCCGCCGAATTCCGCGCGACCGGCGGGGCACCACCGGACTGGCCCCCCGACCTCCCCCGATAGGCTCAACCCATGGCACGAATTGCGGTGATCGGCGCCGGGATGGGCGCGATGGCGACGGCGGCCCGACTGGCCGTGGCGGGCCACCGGGTGACGGTCCACGAACGCGGACCCGACTACGGGGGCTCCCTCGGGCGTCACAAGCGCGACGGCTTCGCCTTCGACACCGGCCCGGGCCTGCTGCACCTGCCCGCCGTCTACCGCGACCTCTTCATCAAGACCGGCAAACGGCCCCTGGAGGACCACGTCGACCTGGTCCAGCTGGACCCGGCCGTGCGGCACGTCCTCGGCGACGCCGACGCCACCACCGTCACCCTCCCCGGCGCCTCGCGCGGCGGAGTCGCCGCCGCACTCGACGAGACCTTCGGTCCGGGCGCGGGCGACCGCTGGAACGCGGTGCTGGGCCGCGCCCGCGACGCCTGGGACGCCACCCGCCGACCCCTGCTGGAGGAGCCGCTGAGCCCGGACCGGCAGGCACTGGGCCGCGACCCGTACCCGGCGCTGCGCGGGAGCGGGCTGCTGCGCCGGCGCCCGCCGACCCTGGCCGAGGTGGCCGGGCGCGAGCTGGGCGGCGCCCTCGCCGAACTGCTGACCGCCCGGGTCGAGACGTACGGCGTCGACCCCGGCTCCGCGCCCGCCTCCGCCGCGGTGCTGCCGTACATGGAGCAGACCTTCGGCAGCTGGTACGTCCGGGGCGGCCTGCGCGCCCTGGCCACCGCCGTCCACGAACGCTGTCGGGAACGGAAGGTGGAGTTCGTCTTCGGCTCCGGCGTACGGGACGTCCTGACGCGGGACGGCCGCGCCGCCGGCCTGCTGCTCGAGGACGGCACCGAGGAGCCCGCCGACCTCGTCGTCTGCGGCATCGACCCGAGGCGGCTGCCGGCCGGCTCCCCCACCCGGGCCCCGGACGCGGTTCCGGCCCGGGGCGCCGGGGTGCCCAGCCGGGTCACCCTGCTGCTGGCCCTGCGCGGGGCCCGTCCGGCGGACGCCGTGCACCGCACCCTGGTCCACCGCGACCCGGCCCACCGGGGCGGGGCCGGCGCGGGCACGGTCACCGTCATGCGCCCCGACGACCCGACGACCCGGCCCGACGCGGACCACGAGGCCGTCACCGTGAGCGCCGTGTGCGACCCGCAGACGCCGCAGGGCGTCCCCGGGGCACAGGAGCTGCTCGACCGCGCCGAACGGGCGGTACCGGGGCTGCGGGAGAGGCTGCTGTGGCACGAGGTGCGCACCCCGGCGGACGTGGAGGCGGCGACCGGGGCCCTCGGCGGGTCCGTGCCCCCGCCGGCCCTCGCGGGAGCGGGCGGCCGGCTGCTCTACCCGGCGAACACGACGGCCCTGCCCGGGTTCTACCTCGCGGGCGGTTGGGCCCACCCGGGCGGCGGGCTCGCGCACGCCGGGATGACCGGGGCCCTGGTGGCCGGGCTGATCGTGGAGGGGGACCGGTTCCGGGGTTCGCAGTGACCCCGGTCCGGTGCCCTCCGGGCGGCCGTCAGTAGCGGTACTGCTCGTACTCGCCGGTGCCGTTGTTCTGGTTGTTCTGGTTGTTCTGCCGGCCCTGGTACGGGTAGCCCTGCTGGTCCTGGCCGTCCTGGCCCGGGTAGGGGGGCTGCGCCTCGTTGGCGCGCTGCTGCGGGACCCAGACCCCGCCGGGCGGGGTGTCCGTCGAGTACTGCTGCTGCGCCGGGTCGTACTGGGCGTAGCCGGAGTAGTCGTAGCTCGGCGGGGCGACCGCCCCGCCGGTGCCGATGTACGGGTCCGAGTAGGCGGCGTAGACCTGCTGTTCGCCGGTCGGGTAGCCGGAGTGGTCGTAGCCCTGGCCGCCCTGCTGCTGGTCGTAGTACGCCGCGTACTGCTGGGCGTCCTGCTCGGACTGCCCGTAGGGCGTGGCCCCGTCGCCCTGGCGGGGGGCGAAGCTCTGTATGCCGTACGAGCCGGTGTCCTCGGGGACCGGCTCCGGGGTGAAGACCTGCGTGGAGTCCACGTCGCGGTCGTCGCCGTCCCGGCGTGCGGCGGAGCCGTCCTCGCGGCCGGGGTCCGGTCCCTGGGATCCGTACTCCAGCGCGGTCACCTCCAGCCCGGCGTCCGGGCGCGGTGCGCTCCCCGAGCGGCGGCGCCGGCCCTGTTCCTGCGGTGCGGGTTCCCCGCCCTTGCGCAGCGACCAGCCGGCCACGAAGCCCTTGCGGAAGGACAGCGTCACCAGGGTCTGGCCCAGGGCGAAGGCCACGGCGCCGGCGCCGATCACGTAGACCGAGGGCAGCAGCACCCCCGCCACGACGCCGAGGAACCCGGTGAAGGCGAGCAGGCGCCAGCGGAGCCGGGCCTTGTACTGCATCAGGACCTCGGCAAGCAACCACAACGCGACGACACCGAACGCGATGTAGAGGACCGTCATTCCCATGCGTGGCCCCTCTCGGTACGGCCGCCCGCACGGGAACGGGGATTGGCCGGTCAGGCCCGCTGGTGCAGGCCCAGGTTCTCGTAGATCTCGAGGGAAGCCGTGGAATTGTTCAACGTGATGAAGTGCAGTCCGGGAACGCCCTCGGACAGCAGCCGCGCGCAGAACTCCGTGGCGAACTCGATGCCAATGGAGCGTACAGCGGCCGGATCGTCCTTGACCGCGAGCATGCGCTCTTTCACAGTCGCGGGGAAGAGCGCGTTGCTGAGTTGCGGCAGCCGTTCGAGCTGCTTCACGGCCACAACGGGCATGACCTCGGGGATGATCGGGGTCTCGCAGCCCGCCTTCGCGACGCTGTCGCGCAGCCGCAGATAATTCTCCGGATCGAAGAACATCTGGGTGATCGCATAGTCGGCGCCGGCGCGGCACTTGTCCACGAAGTGCCGGATGTCCGTGTCCCAGTCGGACGAGCGGGGGTGCATCTCGGGGAAGGCGGCGACGCCGACGCAGTAGTCGCCCGACTCCTTGACCAGCCGGACCAGGTCGGCCGCGTAGTGCACGCCCTCGGGGTGCGGGACCCACTCGCCCATCGGGTCGCCCGGCGGGTCCCCGCGCACGACGAGCATGTTGCGGATCCCGGCGTCCGCGAACTGCCCGATGACGTGGCGCAGCTCGGCGACCGAGTGGTCCACGGCGGTGAGGTGCGCGACGGGGGTGAGGGTGGTGTCGGCGGCGATCTGCTGGGTGGCGCGGACGGTGCCGCCTCGGGTGGAGCCGCCGGCCCCGTAGGTCACCGAGACGAAGCTCGGGGAGACCGCCTCGATCCGGCGGAGCGCGTTCCAGAGGTTGCGCTCGCCCTTCTCCGTCTTGGGGGCCCAGAACTCGAATGAGTACGAGCACCCGGACGCGATGAGGTCCCGGACCGTGTGTGCACGGTCCGACCAGGTGGAAGCGGTACCAAGGGCCATACGGGCAGGTTAGACGCGGCTCGCCGGACACCGAAGCCGTGTCCATCCATTGGACACATTTTTGGACACCCGACGGGGTCCGGTCCCGGGCCGCGACTTCGGCTCGAAAGGCCTCGACGACCCCGGCCCGACACACCGGCCCGGCGACCTCAGCCCGCGGCGACCTCGGCGCGGGCACGGACGCGCCGGGCGAGGTCCGCGGCGGCGGCGCCCGGGTCGGACGCCTCGGTGAGGGCCCGTACGACGACGACGCGGGTGGCTCCGGCGTCCAGGACCTCGTCCAGGTTGCCGGCGTCGATGCCGCCGATGGCGAACCAGGGCCGGTCCTGGCGCAGGGCGGCGGCGTGGCGGACGAGGTCGAGGCCGGGGGCGTGACGGCCCGGCTTGGTGGGGGTGGGCCAGCAGGGGCCGGTGCAGAAGTAGTCGACGCCGGGCTCGGCGGCCGCCGCGTCGACCTCGGACTCGGAGTGGCAGGACCGGCCGATGAGGACGCCGCCGCCGAGGATGGCGCGGGCGGCCGGGACGGGGATGTCGCCCTGGCCGAGGTGCAGGACGTCGGAGCCGATGGCGTGCGCGACGTCGGCGCGGTCGTTGACCGCGAGGAGCTTGCCGTGGCGGCGGGCCGCCTCGGCGAAGACCCGGAGGTGTTCCAGTTCCTCGCCGGCCTCCATGCCCTTGTCCCGCAGCTGGACGATGTCCACGCCGCCGGCCAGGACGGCGTCCAGGAACTCGGGGAGGTCACCCTGCCGCTTGCGGGCGTCCGTGCACAGGTAGAGCCGGGCGTCGGACAGCTGCTGCATGGGTGTTCCCCCCGTGGTGGTGGCGGTGTGCGGGTCGGCGGGACCGGCCCGCACACCTGTGGATCAGCGCGTCAGAGGGCGAGCGCCTGCGCGCGGCGCTTCACCTCCGTGCCGCGATTCTCGCTCAGCGCCTGCACGGGGCTGCCGGGCAGGGTCGGATCCTCGGTGAAGAGCCATTCCAGGATCTCCTCCTCGGAGAAGCGGTCGTCGCGCAGCACGGTCAGCAGGCCCACGAGGCCCTTCACGACCTTGTCGCCGTCGATGAACTGGGCCGGAACCTGCAGGGTGCGGTTCTCGCCCCGGCGTACGGCGATGAGCTGGCCTTCCTTGACCATCTGGCGGACCCGGGTCACCTCGATGTCGAGCATCTCCGCGATGTCGGGGAGGTGCAGCCAGGAGGGGACAAGGGCATCGATCTTTGCGTCAATCTCGGTCACGGACACAAGCCTGCCATCTCGGACGGGCCGCCGGTACCTGGCCCGTCCGTCCGGGGTCCGGGCCGCCTGCCGCCCGGGCGGCGCGCTGCGGACTTCCCCGCTCCGCCCGCCCGTGTCCCGCCCGGGCCGTCAGGCGGTGGCGGACTTCAGCGGAGTGCCGGGGTCCGCCACCCGGGCCGGGTCGACGGGGACGGCCGACTCGATGAGCTTG
This sequence comes from Streptomyces sp. NPDC001568, assembly GCF_042893755.1. NCBI lineage: Bacteria > Bacillati > Actinomycetota > Actinomycetes > Kitasatosporales > Streptomycetaceae > Streptomyces > Streptomyces sp. NPDC001568. The sequence continues at coordinate 71,297 of NZ_JBIAVF010000015.1, forward strand.
CGGCCCTGTGCGAGGTCCCGAGGCCGGCCGACGGCCAGGACGGCGACCAGGGCCCCGTCCCGCAGCCAGCACACCGACCAGCCGGCGTCGCCCGGGTCGCCGCGCCACACCAGGGTGTCGGCGCCGGCGTGGTGGCCCGCGTACTGGACGAAGCGGCCGAACTGCTCCGACCAGAAGTACGGCACCGGGTCGTAGGCCCGTACGGGCTCCCCCGCCAGGATGTTCGCCGCGACGGCGCGCGGGCCCTGGAGGGCGTTGTCCCAGTGGTGGACCAGCAGCCGCGTCCCGTAGCGGGCCGACGGGAAGGAGGAGCAGTCGCCGACGGCGTACACCCCGGGGAGGGTGGTGCGCAGGTGGGCGTCCGCGGTGACGGAGCCGTCGGGGCCGCGGTCGACGCCGGTGCCGGCCAGCCAGTCGGTCGCGGGGCGCGCGCCGATGCCGACGACGACGGCGCCCGCCTCCAGTTCCCGGCCGTCCGCCAGTCGGACCCGGCCCTCCTCGATGCCGGCCACCTTCGCGCCGGTGATCAGTTCGGCGCCCGCCTCGGCGTACCAGTGGGCCATCGGTGCGGTGACCTCGGCCGGCAGGGCGCCCGCCAGGACCCGGTCCGCCGCCTCGACGACGGTCACGGCGCAGCCCGCCGCCCGGGCGGCGGTGGCGAACTCGGCGCCGATCCAGCCGGCTCCGACGACAACGGTGGCGGGGGCGGCGGCCAGGACGGGTCGCAGCCGGGCGGCGTCGTCGAGGGTGCGCAGCAGGTGTACGCCGGGGACGCCCTCGGTGCCGGGCAGGGTCAGCGGTCGCGCGCCGGTGGCCAGGACGAGGACCCCGTACGGGACGGGTCCGGCCCCGGTGTCCAGTTCGCGCGCGGCGTGCCGCAGGCCGGTGACCTCGGTGCCGAGCCGCAGCTCGATGTCGAGGCCTTCGAAGTCGACGTCGAAGGCGGAGTCCTCGGCCTTGCCGAGCAGCACCGCCTTGGACAGCGGGGGCCGGTCGTAGGGCTGGTGGGGTTCGGCTCCCAGCAGGGTCACGGGGCCGGCGAAGCCCTGTTCGCGCAGGGCCACCGCGGTCTGCACCCCGGCCATTCCGGCGCCGACGATCACGACACCGGGGTTCGTCTGTTGCGTCTGCTCGCTCACCCGCCCCAGCCTAGTTCCCTGACGATCCGTCAGGAATAGCGGGGGCGGGAGCCCGGGCGGGACACGGGGGATGCGGCGGGGAGGCGGCGGGTGGGCAGCGGGGAGGCAGCCTTACCCGCCATCGGCCACGGGGTTAGTCTGGCCACCGTACCTATCGCGGGAGTCCGGGCGCACCGGGCTGAGAGGGAGGCTGGCCGGCCTCCGACCGTACGAACCTGATCCGGGTCATGCCGGCGAAGGGAGGGGCTGGACGCCCATGCACTCATCTCGGAAGGGATCCGACGTCCTCGTCATCGGGGGCGGGATCATCGGCCTGGTCACCGCCTGGCGGGCGGCCCGGCGCGGCCTGCGCGTCGTACTGGCCGATCCGGACCCGGGCGGCGGCGCGGCCCGGGTCGCGGCGGGCATGCTGGCCGCCGTCACGGAACTGCACTACGGCGAGGAGACCCTGCTCGGGCTCAACGTGGCCTCCGCCGCCCGCTACCCGGACTTCGCCGCCGAGCTGTCCGATGCCGCCGGCGGCATGGACATCGGCTACCGGGCCTGCGGCACCCTGGCCGTCGCCCTCGACGCCGACGACCGCCTCCACCTGCGCGAACTGCACGCGCTCCAGCGCCGCTGCGGGCTGGAGTCCGAGTGGCTCACCGGCCGCGAGTGCCGCCGCCTGGAGCCGATGCTGGCGCCCGGGGTGCGCGGCGGGCTGCGCGTCGACGGGGACCACCAGGTCGATCCGCGCCGCCTCGCGGCCGCCCTGCTGGCCGCCTGCGAGCGGTCCGGGGTGGCGTCGTACCGCAGCCGCGCGGACCGGCTCCTCACCACCGGGGACCGGGCCGCGGGCGCCGTCCTCGACGACGGTACGGAGCTGCTCGCCGACCAGGTGGTGTTGGCCGCGGGCTCGCTCAGCGGCCGGCTGGCCGGCGTGCCGCCGGAGGTGGCCGTCCCCGTACGGCCGGTGAAGGGGCAGGTGCTGCGGCTGTCGGTGCCGGCCGCGTACGGCCCGTTCCTCTCCCGGACCGTACGGGCGGTCGTGCGCGGCAGCCACGTCTACCTGGTGCCGCGCGAGAACGGCGAGCTCGTCGTCGGCGCCACCAGCGAGGAACTCGGCTGGGACACCACGGTCACCGCGGGCGGCGTCTACGAGCTGCTGCGCGACGCCCACGAGTTGGTGCCCGGCATCACCGAACTCCCGCTGGTGGAAACCCTGGCGGGGCTGCGTCCCGGTTCTCCGGACAACGCCCCGCTGCTCGGTCCGACCGAGCTGCCGGGCCTGCACCTGGCCACCGGCCACTACCGCAACGGGGTCCTGCTGACCCCCGTCACCGGGGACGTGATGGCGGAGCTGCTGGCGACCGGAGTCGTACCGGAGATCGCCCGCCCGTTCACCCCCCGCCGCTTCTCCCCCACGCGTCAGGAGTCCTACGCATGACCATCTCCGTCAACGGCGAGCCGCGCGAGGTCGCGGCCGGCACCACCCTCGACGCGGTGGTCGCCACTTTGTCCCGGGCGCCCAAGGGGGTCGCCGCCGCCCTCAACGAGACCGTGGTCCCGCGCGGACAGTGGCAGCACACGCGGCTGGGCGACGGCGACCGGGTCGAGGTCCTCACCGCGGTCCAGGGAGGCTGACGGCGATGGCGGACGACCTCTTCACGCTCGGCGGCCGTACCTTCACCTCCCGCCTGATCATGGGCACGGGCGGCGCCCCGAGCCTTGACGTGCTGGAACGCGCGCTGACCGCGTCCGGGACGGAACTGACGACGGTGGCGATGCGCCGCCTCGACCCGACGGTGCAGGGCTCGGTGCTGTCGGTGCTGACGAAGCTCGGCATCGCCGTGCTGCCGAACACGGCGGGCTGCTTCACCGCCGGCGAGGCCGTGCTCACGGCCCGCCTCGCACGGGAGGCCCTGGGCACGGACTGGATCAAACTGGAGGTCGTCGCGGACGAGCGCACCCTCCTGCCCGACGGCGTCGAACTGCTCGACGCCGCCGAGGTCCTGGTGGACGAGGGCTTCACCGTCCTCCCGTACACCAACGACGATCCGGTGCTGGCCCGGAAGCTGGAGGACGTGGGCTGCGCGGCGATCATGCCGCTCGGCTCCCCCATCGGTTCGGGCATGGGGATCCGCAACCCGCACAACTTCGAGCTGATCGTCGAGCGGGCCGGCGTCCCGGTCATCCTGGACGCGGGGGCCGGCACCGCCTCGGACGCCGCGCTGGCCATGGAGCTGGGCTGCGCGGGCGTGATGCTGGCCTCCGCCGTGACCCGGGCCCAGGAACCGGTGCTGATGGCCGCGGCCATGCGGGACGCCGTATCGGCGGGACGCCTCGCGCACCGCGCGGGACGCATCCCGCAGCGGCGCTTCGCCGAGGCCTCCTCCCCCGTCGAGGGCCGCGCCTCCCTCGACCCGGAACGCCCCGCCTTCACCTCCTGACCCTGCGGTACGGGCCCTGCCGGGCGGGGCCGGCAGGGCCCTTCGGGCACCCCGGAAGGGCTGGCGCGGAGGGGGACATGCGTCACAGCTGCGCTGCAACCGCCCCCACCCGGGCCGGTGGCGCGGCGGGCGCTCGTAGAATCGCCGGGTGGATACGACCCTGGATGACCCCCTCGTCGGGCGCGTGCTCGACGGCCGCTACCGCATCGATGCCCGCATCGCGGCCGGCGGCATGGCCACGGTCTACCGGGCCGTGGACACCCGACTCGACCGCGTCCTCGCGCTGAAGGTGATGCACCCGGCGCTCGCGGCGGACGGCGCGTTCGTCGACCGCTTCATCCGCGAGGCGAAGTCCGTGGCCCGCCTCGCCCACTCCAACGTGGTCGCCGTCTTCGACCAGGGCACCGACGGCCCGTACACCTACCTCGCGATGGAGTACGTCTCCGGCTGCACCCTGCGCGACGTGCTCCGCGAGCGCGGCGCGCTCCAGCCGCGGGCCGCCCTCGACATCCTCGAACCGGTCCTCGCCGCCCTCGGCGCCGCCCACCGGGCCGGCTTCGTGCACCGGGACATGAAGCCCGAGAACGTCCTGATCGGGGACGACGGCCGCGTGAAGGTCGCCGACTTCGGGCTGGTCCGCTCCGTGGGCTCCGTCACGAACACCACCGGCTCGGTCCTCGGCACCGTCTCCTACCTGGCGCCCGAGCAGATCGAGAACGGGATCACCGACACCCGCGTGGACGTGTACGCCTGCGGCGTCGTGCTCTACGAGATGCTCACCGGCAGCAAGCCGCACAACGGCGGGAGTCCCGCCCAGGTGCTCTACCAGCACCTCAACGAGGACGTGCCGCCCCCGTCGGCCCTCGTCCCGGGCCTCCCGGCCGGTCTCGACGCGCTCGTCGCGCAGGCCACCTCCCGCAACCCCGAGCTGCGCCCCTCCGACGCCGCCGCCCTCCTCGGGCTGGCCCGCGGCGTCCGGGGCGGCCTCGGCGAAGGCGAACTGGACGCCGTACCGCCGCAGGCGCTGGCCCAGGCACGCACGGCCGCGGAGGACCGTACGGGGGTGATCCCCCGCTCGGTGGACGTGCAGCAGCCGGTGCTCCACACCTCGCGGCTGGAGTCGGCGCCGCTCGCGTCGTCGGCGCCGCCGCCGACCCGCCGGCTTCCGCGCGGCCCCCGGCGCGGTCCGCTGCTGATCGTCGCGGGGGTGCTGCTCGCCCTGGGTCTCGGCACGGGCGTCTGGTACATCAACTCCGGCCAGTTCACGAAGGTCCCGAACCTGCTCGGCAAGTCGGAGGAGCGGGCGAAGTCGCAGCTGTCGGCGGCCGGGCTCGGGGTGAAGCGGGTCGACCGCAAGTTCAGCGACGCCTTCGACCGCGGGACGGTGATGAACACCGACCCCGAGGGCGGCAAGCGGATCCGCGGGAACGGCGCGGTGGTGCTCACCATCTCGCGCGGCCCCGAGGTCGTCAGCGTGCCCGACCTCAAGGGTCGGCCGCTGGAGGAGGCCAAGGCCGAGCTGACGAAGACGGGCCTGGCGCCCGGAATCGTCACGCAGGCCTTCAGCCAGGACGTCGCCCGGGGCTCGGTGATCAGCACGGACCCGGCGGGCGGCCAGCGGCGGGCACCCGACACCGCCGTCGCGCTGGTCGTCAGCAAGGGGCGACCCGTCCAGGTGCCGAACGTCACCGGCCGGACACTCGACCAGGCGCGCGAAGCGCTGCAGGGCCTCGGCCTCATCGTGAAGACGGCCGACGAACAGGTCAACTCGCCCTCGGCGCCGGGCACGGTGGCCAACCAGTCGGCGCTCGCCGGCGCCCAGGCGGCCGCCGGAGACACCGTCACCCTCACCCTCTCCAAGGGCCCCCGCCAGGTCCAGGTACCGGACGTGACCGGCCAGGACCTGGACGCGGCCCGCAGGACGCTGGAAGGCCTGGGCTTCCAGGTCAAGGTGGACCGGCCGTTCCTCTCCTTCAGCAACACGGTGGAGTCCCAGTCGGTGCTCGGCGGCCTGAACGCCCCCGAGGGCAGCACGATCACGGTGCGGACGAGGGGCCTGTGAACCCGTCCGTCACGCCCGCGATGACCACCTCGACGCCGGCCTCCCCCGCAGCCCCCCGCGACGCGGCGGCGACGCGCAATCCGGTGGGCGGGCACGTGCCCGTCGCCGGCGGGCTCGCCTCGGTCGGCCTGCCGTACGCCGCCGAGATGGGCGCCGAGGCCGTCCAGGTCTTCGTCGCCAACCCCCGCGGCTGGGCCACGCCGACGGGGAACCCGGCGCAGGACGAACTCTTCCGCGCGCGGTGCGCCGAGCTCTCCGTACCGGCTTACGTGCACGCGCCGTACCTGATCAACTTCGGCTCGCACACCGAGGCGACGGTGGAGAAGTCCGTGGAGTCGCTGCGGCACTCGCTGCGCCGGGCCCGGGTGATCGGCGCCCTCGGGGTGGTCGTCCACACCGGCTCGGCGACCGGCGGCCGCCCGCGCGATGCGGCGTACGCGCAGGTCAGGGAGCACATGCTGCCGCTGTTGGACGAGTTGACCCACGACGACGACCCGTTCCTGTTGCTGGAGTCCACGGCCGGACAGGGTTCCTCGCTGTGCTCGCGGACCTGGGACTTCGGGCCGTACTTCGAGGCGCTCGACCACCACCCGAAGCTCGGGATCTGCCTGGACACCTGCCACATCTTCGCGGCCGGTCACGACCTGGCGGAGCCCGGCGGCACCAAGCAGACGCTGGACCTGCTGGTGGACACCGTCGGACCCGGCCGGCTGAAACTGATCCACGCCAACGACTCCAAGGAGGGCGTCGGCGCCCACAAGGACCGGCACGCCAACATCGGCCGGGGCCACATCGGCCAGGAGGCCTTCGGCGAGTTGTTCTCGCACCCCGAGACCGATGGCGTGCCGCTGATCATCGAGACGCCCGGCGGCAAGGAAGGGCACGCGGCGGACGTGGCCCTGCTGAAGGAGCTGCGCACCGCGCACTGATCCACAGGCTCCTTGAGGAATACCCTGGGGGGGTATACGGTTCGGTCACGGTGACGGAACCGCATACGGCGTTTTCCCATGCGAGGGGCTTGGTCATGGAACACGCGCACGCGCACCACGAGCACGGCGACGAGCACGACGGCATCCACGACCCGGGGCACGCGCCCGGCCACGGACCCGGATCCACACACGGACACGGACACGACCACGGGCATCCGCCCGCCGGCGGCAAGGTCAGCTGGGCCGCGGCGGCCCGGGCCACCCTGCACTGCCTCACCGGATGCGCCATCGGCGAGGTGCTCGGCATGGTCATCGGTACCGCGCTGGGCTGGGGCAACGTCCCGACGATGATCCTCGCGATCGCCCTCGCGTTCGTCTTCGGTTACGCGCTGACCCTGCGCGGGATCCTCGCGGCCGGGGTGGACTTCCGCTCGGCCGTCCGGGTGGCGCTGGCCGCGGACACGCTGTCGATCGCGGTCATGGAGTTGATCGACAACGGGGTGATCGCGCTGTGGCCGGGCGCGATGGACGCGCACCTGGCGGACCCGCTGTTCTGGATCGTCCTGGCGATCGCGCTGGCCGCCGCCTTCGTGATCACCGTGCCGGTGAACAGGTGGATGATCGGCCGCGGCAAGGGTCACGCGGTCGTCCACCGCTACCACCACTGAACCGGGGCCACTTCACGGGCCGGGCCACATCCGAGAGGGACGGGCTAGAGCTCGGGCCCGTCGCCCGGCTCCTCCTGGTACGAGTAGCGCTGCTCGCGCCAGGGGTCGCCGATGTTGTGGTAGCCGCGCTCCTCCCAGAAGCCGCGGCGATCGGCGGTCATGTACTCGATGCCGCGGACCCACTTGGGGCCCTTCCACGCGTACAGGTGCGGGACGACCAGGCGCAGCGGGAAACCGTGTTCGGCCGTCAGCAGTTCGCCGCCCATGTGGGTGGCGAAGACGGTCCGTTCGGCGGCGAAGTCGGCGAGTCTCATGTTCGAGCTGAAGCCGTACTCGGCCCACACCATCACGTGCGTGACCTGCGGGGCCGGGGGCGCCAGTTGGAGGAGGGTGCGCGCGAGCACGCCGCCCCATTCGGCGCCCAGCATGCTGAACTTGGTGACGCAGTGCAGGTCCGCGACGACCGAGTCGAACGGCAGCGCCGCGAACTCCTCGTGGTTCCAGCAGCGCTTCTCGCCGTCGGCGGTCGCGCCGAAGACGCGGAACTCCCAGCGGTCCGGCTTGAACTTCGGTACGGGACCGTAGTGGGTGACGGGCCAGCCCCGCTGCAACCGCTGCCCCGGAGGGAGCTCAAGCTGCTCTGCTCCCGGAGATTCCCGGTTTTCCGGCTGACCCATGACTCCATGGTGACAGACTGGGCAGGGTGGTCATGACCAGGTCTGGGCCTATTCGGGCAAGTCCCGGTAACTCCCACTAAGGAGGCACTTACTGGACGGCCTCCGGTGGCGGTGCAAGGATGCGCGCACCTGCCCAGTCACTTAGATGACATTGCTTGGAAGGAGCTTCTGCGATGCAGGGCGACCCCGAGGTCCTTGAGTTTCTCAACGAGCAGCTGACCGGCGAACTGACCGCCATCAACCAGTACTGGCTGCACTACCGCATCCAGGACAACAAGGGTTGGACGAAGCTCGCCAACTACACCCGTGCCGAGTCCATCGACGAGATGAAGCACGCGGACAAGATCACCGAGCGCATCCTGATGCTCGACGGTCTGCCGAACTACCAGCGTCTCTTCCACGTGCGCGTCGGTCAGACCCTCACGGAGATGTTCCAGGCGGACCGGCAGGTCGAGGTCGAGGCCATCGACCGCCTCAAGCGCGGCATCGAGGTCATGCGCGGCAAGGGTGACGTCACCTCGGCGCGGCTCTTCGAGGAGATCCTGGAGGACGAGGAGCACCACATCGACTACCTCGACACCCAGCTGGAACTGATCGAGAGCATCGGCGAGCCGCTCTACATCGCGCAGCTGATCGAGCAGCCGGAGAGCTAGACCCGAAGGCAGTGCGCAAGGCCTTCGGACCGGAAGGCGTCGGTGGACCCGAAGGCGTGGGTGGACCGGAAGGCGTGGGTGGACCGGAAGGCTTCGAGCCGACCCGGCGCGGACCGGCGACTAGGCCGCTTCGGCCAGCGCGGGCTCGTCGGCCGAGAGGACGGCTGCCGTCCTGCCCTGGTCCAGCAGCTCCCGGCGCGGGCACGCCCCGCGGCCCAGGAGGCCCTGGATGGTGCGCACGCACGAGCCGCAGTCGGTGCCGGCCTTCGTCTCCGAGGCGATCTGGCGGGGGGTACAGGCCCCGGCCGCCGCGTGGTCCTTGACCTGCTTGTCGGTGACCCCGAAGCAAGAGCAGACGTACACGCGGTTCACCTCCTGGCGAGGAACGGTTCGGCGGCCATCCCCGATTCGGTGAGGCTTACCTAACCGTACCCAAAGTTAGGCAACCCTAAAAGCCCTCGATACGACGATGGGGCGCGGATCACATCGATCCGCGCCCCATCGTCGTACGAAGGTACTGATTGATCCCTACTGGTCGCGGTACATCTCGGCGACCAGGAACGCCAGGTCCAGGGACTGGCTGCGGTTGAGCCGCGGGTCGCAGGCCGTCTCGTAGCGCTGGTGCAGGTCGTCGACGAAGATCTCGTCGCCGCCGCCCACGCACTCGGTGACGTCGTCACCGGTGAGCTCGACGTGGATGCCGCCCGGGTGGGTGCCCAGCGCCTTGTGGACCTCGAAGAAGCCCTTGACCTCGTCGAGCACGTCGTCGAAACGGCGCGTCTTGTGGCCGGAGGCCGCCTCGAAGGTGTTGCCGTGCATCGGGTCGGTGACCCAGGCGACGGTCGCGCCGGAGGCGGTGACCTTCTCGACCAGCTCGGGGAGCTTGTCGCGGACCTTGTCGGCGCCCATGCGGACGACGAAGGTCAGCCGGCCCGGCTCGCGCTCGGGGTCGAGGCGGTCGATGTACGTCAGGGCCTCGTCGACGGTCGTCGTGGGGCCGAGCTTGATGCCGATCGGGTTCGCGATCTGCGAGCAGAACTCGATGTGCGCGTGGTCCAGCTGGCGCGTGCGCTCACCGATCCAGACCATGTGGCCGGAGGTGTCGTACAGCTTGCCGGTACGCGAGTCCGTGCGGGTCAGCGCGCCCTCGTAGTCGAGGAGCAGCGCCTCGTGGGAGGCGTAGAACTCGACGGCCTTGAACTCCGCCGGGTCGGTGCCGCAGGCCTTCATGAAGTTGAGCGCGTTGTCGATCTCCCGCGCGAGCTGCTCGTAGCGCTGCCCGGACGGGGAGGACTTCACGAAGTCCTGGTTCCAGGCGTGCACCTGACGCAGGTCGGCGTAACCACCGGTGGTGAAGGCGCGGACCAGGTTGAGCGTGGAGGCGGAGGCGTTGTACATCCGCTTCAGCCGCTCGGGGTCCGGGATGCGGTCCGCCTCGGTGAAGGCGAAGCCGTTGACGGAATCGCCGCGGTAGGTCGGCAGGGTGACGCCGTCGCGGGTCTCGGTGTCCTTGGAGCGCGGCTTGGAGTACTGGCCGGCGATGCGGCCGACCTTGACGACCGGCACGGAGGCCGCGTACGTCAGGACGGCACTCATCTGGAGCAGCGTCTTCAGCTTGGCTCGGATGTGTTCGGCGGACACCCCGTCGAAGGCCTCTGCGCAGTCGCCGCCCTGAAGCAGGAACGCCTCGCCCTTGGCGACGGCTCCCAGACGGGCACGCAGCTGGTCGCACTCACCCGCGAAAACGAGGGGAGGATACGACTCGAGGTCCGCGACGACAGCGCGCAGTGCCTCGGCATCGGGGTACGAAGGCTGCTGCGCCGCGGGAAGGTCTCGCCAGGTCGCCTTGGCGGCGGGGGCTTGGGTTTCAGCGTTCACGGTCACCTCGTACACATTACGGCGTCGTACGGGCCGTCCAGCCCGTTGCCCAATACGTGAGACAGCCGTCTCCCCCGATGTACGCGGTGTGGGTTAGGGTCGACGCCATGTACGCGCACTCGAACCAGAACTGGTGGTGGCCCGCTTCCGGCGGCCCACACCTCGCGCGTACCCACTGACACGTACGAGTGACGCGAAGGCCGCCCCGAGGGGCGGCCTTCCGCATGTGGTGCCACCGACACCGCGCAGGAGCCCGGGCCGTCCCTCCCTCCGGAAGGACGACCCACCATGACCGCGGGATTCAGCCGCCTGCTCCACGACTCCGCCCCGCCGTTCGCGCTGCTGCGCCGGCGGACCCCGGGCCGTGACCACGACACCGTCGAAGTCCTCGTCGGTCCGGTCCACGAGGCCGAGCGCCTCGCCGACCTGCCCGTCGGCCCGCTGCCCACCCTGGCCCTCGTACCGTTCCGGCAGATCCGCGAGCGCGGCTTCGACGTGCGCGACGACGGCACCCCGCTGAGCGTGCTGGCCGCCGAGGAGGCCTGGGAGGTGCCGCTCGCCGAGGCGCTGGCCGCGCTGCCCGCGCACGAGGTGCGGGTCGAGGGCGGCGGCTTCGACGTCGGCGACGAGGAGTACGCGGCCACCGTCGAACGGGTCATCCGCGACGAGATCGGCCGCGGCGAGGGCGCGAACTTCGTGATCCGGCGCACCTACGGCGGCCGGATCGACGGCTTCGGCCGGGCGGACGCGCTGGCCCTGTTCCGGCGGCTGCTGGAGGGCGAGCGGGGCGCGTACTGGACGTACGTCGTCCACACCGGGGACCGCACCCTGGTCGGGGCCAGTCCGGAGGTCCACGTACGGATGTCGGGCGGCACCGTCGTGATGAACCCGATCAGCGGGACGTACCGGTATCCCGCGGGCGGCCCGACGGCCGATTCGTTGCTCGCCTTCCTCGGCGACCGCAAGGAGACCGAGGAGCTGTCGATGGTCGTCGACGAGGAGCTGAAGATGATGTGCACGGTCGGCGACATGGGCGGGGTCGTCGTCGGGCCCCGGTTGAAGGAGATGTCCCACCTCGCGCACACCGAGTACGAGCTCCGCGGCCGTTCCTCGCTGGACGCCCGGGAGGTGCTGCGGGAAACCATGTTCGCGGCGACGGTGACGGGCTCGCCCGTCCAGAACGCCTGCCGGGTCATCGAGCGGTACGAGAGCGGCGGCCGCGGCTACTACGCGGGGGCGCTGGCGCTCCTCGGCACGGACGCCGCCGGGGCCCAGACCCTGGACTCCCCCATCCTGATCCGCACCGCCGACATCGCCCCGGACGGCGCGCTGCGGGTGGCGGTCGGCGCCACCCTCGTCCGGCACTCCGACCCGGCCGGCGAGGTCGCCGAGACCCACGCGAAGGCGGCCGGGGTGCTGGCCGCGCTCGGTGTGCGGGAGGCCGCGCCCCGGCCCGCCTTCGCCGGCGCCCGGCTGGCCGACGACCCGCGGGTGCGGGAGGCGCTCGCGTCCCGGCGCCGGGACCTGGCCCCGTTCTGGCTGCGGATGCAGGACCGCCCGGCGGAGATCACCGGGCACGCCCTGGTGGTGGACGCCGAGGACACCTTCACCGCGATGCTGGCGCACCTGCTGCGGGTGACCGGCCTGGAGGTGACCGTACGCCGCTACGACGATCCGGGGCTGCGGGCGGCGGCGACCGCCTGGGCGGGCCCGGTCGTGCTGGGCCCGGGGCCCGGCAACCCGGCGGACGCGCACGACCCGAAGATGCGGATGCTGCGCGCCCTGACCGGGGAGCTGCTGGCCGCGCACCGGGGCGGGATCCTGGGCGTCTGCCTGGGTCACGAGTTGCTGGCGGCCGAGCTGGGTCTGCCGCTCGTCCGCAAGGCGGAGCCCGCGCAGGGCGCGCAGACCCGCATCGACCTGTTCGGGGCCGAGGAGGTGGTCGGCTTCTACAACACGTACACCGCGCACTGCGCCGACGACCTGGCCGCGCGGCTGGCCGTCGAGGGGGTGGAGGTGTCCCGCGATCCGGTGACGGGCGAGGTCCACGCCCTGCGGTCGGCGGCCGCGGGCGTGGCCGGCGTCCAGTTCCACCCCGAGTCGGTCCTGACGCTGCGCGGCGTGGAGCTGGTGCGCGACCTCCTGAGCGGGGTGCGGGCGCCGGTGTGAGGCCTTGCGCCGCCCGGGTCAGGCGGGGCCGGGCACCAGGGTGTTCTCGGAGCGGCGGCCGGCGAGGTAGTCGGCCACGTTCTGGACGGTGGTCTCGATGATCTGGCCCACCGCGTCGCTCGTGTAGTACGCCTGGTGGGAGGTGACCACCACGTGCGGGAAGGTGACCAGCCGGGCCAGGGTGTCGTCCTCCACGGTCTCCAGGGACTTGTCGAGGAAGAACACCCCGGCCTCCGCCTCGTACACGTCCAGGCCGACTCCGCTGAAGCGGCCCGCCCGCAACTCCGTGACCAGGGCTTCCGTGTCGATCAGTCCGCCGCGGCTGGAGTTCACCAGGATCGCGTCGTCGCGCATCGCCTTCAGGGCGGCCGCGTCGATGACGTGGTGGGTGGACTCCAGCAGGGGCACGTGCAGGCTGATCAGGTCCGAGGAGGCGAACAGTTCCTCCTTGTCCACGTACTTCATGCCCAGGGCCGCGCAGGCCGGGTTCTCGGCGACGTCCCAGCCGAGCAGGTTCATCCCGAAGCCGTGCGCGATCCGGGTGAAGGCCTCGCCGATCTTGCCCGTGCCGAGGACGCCGACGGTGCGGCCGCGCATGTCGCGGCCCATCAGCCCGTTCAACCGGAAGTCGAAGTCGCGGGTGCGGATCGAGGCGCGGACGATCCGCCGGTTCACGGCCATCGCGAGGGTCCAGGCGAATTCGGCCACCGAGTAGGGCGAGTAGTACGAGACCCGGCCGACGGTCATGCCGAGCCGGCCGGCCACGTCCAGGTCGATGTTGTTGAAGCCGGTGGACCGCTGGGCGATCATCCTGGTCCCGCCGTCGGCGAGGATGTTCAGGACGCGGGCGTTCAAGTCGGCGTTGACACTGGAGGAGACGATCTCGTACCCGGCGGCGATGGGCGCGGTGTCCTCGGTCAGGAAGACTTCGAGGCAGCGGGCCTCGTGCTCCCCCGAGAAGGCGCGCTCCAGGAGCGGCTTCTCGTCGGCGGTCACTCCGAAGGCCAGGATCTCCACGCGCGCTCCCGTACGGTATGTCGGACCATGGGTCGTCCGTCACGATACGACCCACGGTCCGGCCGCGCCCGGCGACCCAGCCGCTCACGACCCTCGGGAATCCCGGGCCGCTCAGCCGAAGAAGACGCCGACCTCCTCGTAGAGCGCGGGGTCCACCGTCTTCAACTTCGAGGTGGCCTCGATGATCGGCACCCGGACGATGTCGGTCCCCTTGAGCGCGACCATCTTGCCGAAGTCCCCGTCCCGCACGGCGTCGACGGCGTGCAGGCCGAAGCGGGTGGCCAGCCAGCGGTCGAAGGCGCTCGGGGTGCCGCCGCGCTGGATGTGCCCGAGGACCGTCGTACGGGCCTCCTTGCCGGTGCGCGCCTCGATCTCCTTGGCCAGCCACTCGCCGACGCCGGAGAGGCGGACGTGCCCGAAGGAGTCGGTGGTGGCGTCCTTGAGGACCAGTTCGCCGTCGGTCGGCATCGCGCCCTCGGCGACGACCACGATCGGGGCGTAGCTCGCCTTGAACCGGGAGGTGACCCAGGCGCAGACCTTGTCGATGTCGAAGCGCTGCTCGGGGATGAGGATGACGTTGGCGCCGCCCGCGAGGCCCGAGTGCAGGGCGATCCAGCCGGCGTGCCGGCCCATCACCTCGACGACCAGGACCCGCATGTGGGATTCGGCCGTGGTGTGCAGCCGGTCGATGGCCTCGGTGGCGATGCCCACGGCCGTGTCGAAGCCGAAGGTGTAGTCGGTGGCCGACAGGTCGTTGTCGATGGTCTTGGGGACGCCGACGCACGGGATGCCGTACTCCTCGTACAGCTTGGCGGCCACGCCCAGGGTGTCCTCGCCGCCGATCGCGATGAGGGCGTCGACCTCGAACTTGGCGAGGTTCTCCTTGATGGAGCGCACGCCGTTCTCCGTCTTGAACGGGTTGGTGCGCGAGGACCCGAGGATCGTGCCGCCTCGGGGGAGGATGCCCCGGACGGCGGGGATGTCGAGCGGGACGGTGTTGCCCTCGACGGCCCCGCGCCAGCCGTCCTTGAACCCGACGAACCCGTAGTCGTACTCCTGCACGCCCTTGCGGACGACGGCCCTGATCACCGCGTTGAGTCCGGGGCAGTCGCCGCCGCCCGTGAGCACTCCGACCTTCATGGAATCTCCCTTCGCCATGACGGTCACGCTAGTGGTGACCCAGGTCACAGCAAGGGGCCGGGCGCGGGCAATTCAGGTGGAATCAAGGGGCGTTGCGTACACCGGTTCACTCGTATGAGGACGTAAGTACGACCTTCGACACCCGGTTCGCGGGATGCGTCGGGTCGGCGGGCCCGTTCAGGCGTCGTCGAGCCCGCGCTCTATGGCGTACCGGACGAGCTCCACCCGGTTGTGCAGCTGGAGCTTGCCGAGGGTGTTCTGGACGTGGTTCTGCACCGTGCGGTGCGAGATGACCAGGCGTTCGGCGATCTGCTTGTACGAGAGGCCCTTGGCCACCAGTCGCAGGACCTCGGTCTCCCGGTCGGTCAGCTGCGGCGCCTTGGGCTCGTCGGCGGCGACCGGGGCGGGGTCGGTCGCCAACCTGCGGTACTCGCCGAGCACGAGGCCGGCCAGTCCGGGGGTGAACACCGGGTCGCCGGCGGCCGTGCGGCGGACCGCGTCGATCAGCTCCTGCGCGCCGGCCGACTTCATCAGGTAGCCGGTCGCACCGGACTTCACCGCCTCCAGCACGTCCGCGTGCTCCCCGCTGGCCGACAGGACCAGGACGCGCAGGGCGGGATCGGCGCCGACGAGCTCCTTGCAGACCTGCACCCCGGGCATGCCCGGCAGGTTGAGGTCGAGGACCAGGACCTGCGGGACGACGGCGCGGGCGCGGCGCACGGCCTCGGGACCGTCGCCGGCCGTGGCCACGACGTCGAACCCGGCGGCGGCCAGGTCGCGGGCGACCGCGTCCCGCCACATCGGATGGTCGTCGACGACCATCACCTTGATGTCGTGGAGTTCGTTCGGCGCGTTCACTGGGTCCTCCCCCTCGGTACTTTCAGTTCCACTTCGGTGCCCTGTCCGGGGACGGACACCAGCTCGGCGCTGCCGCCGAGGTCGCGCAACCGGCCCCGGATGGACAGGGCCACGCCCATCCTGCCCTCGCCCGCCGCCTGGTCGAGCCGGCCCGACGGGATGCCCGGGCCGTCGTCCCGGACGGTGACGATCACCTCGTCGCCCCAGTCCTCCACCAGGATCCAGGCCCGGGCGCCCTCCCCGGCGTGCTTGCGCACGTTGTCGAGGGCGGCGCCGACGGCCGCGGCCAGTTCCCGGGCGGCGGGCACCCCCAGCATCACCGGCGTCCCCGGCTCGGCGAAGCTCACCCTCGATCCGGCGTGCGGGGCGAGGAGCGAGCGCAGGTCCAGTTCCCCGGACCCGGCCTCGCGCTCGTCCACCTCGTAGGTGTCGACGAGCGCGCCGAGGGACTCGTCGCGGGAGACCCGGGAGGGGTGCACCAGCCCGCTGGAGACCAGCGTGCGCAGGGCGACCTCCTGCTCCCCCGCCATCCGTCCCAGCTCGGCGGCCTCGCCGCCCAGCTCGGTGCCGCGCCGCTGGACCATGGCGAGGACCTGGAGGACGCCGTCGTGGATGTCGCGGGCCAGGCGCTCGCGCTCGCGGGTGGCCGCCTCGATCTCCAGGGCGCGGGCGAGCGTCGCCTCACTGGCCCGGGCGACCTCGACGACGTAGCCGATCGCGATGGACGCGACCCAGACCAGCAGGACGTTGTGGAGGGTGTCGCGGGTGGGCTGCCCCGCGTGGATGACGAGGTTGGCGGCGGCCACGAAGGACGAGGCGAAAGCGGCCCAGCGCCAGCCGCCCTTGATGGCGAAGGCGAGGACCGATCCCGCGGTCCAGATGCTCGGCAGGGTCGAGCCGCCGTCCGCTATCCGTTGGTGGGAATCGGCGAGCGGGGTGAGCAGGATGCCGGTCAGCGCGACGGCGAGGTCCGCGCCGAGGAAACCCCGGGTGCAGCTGGCCGCGTTCGCCACCCTGGGGTGGGTGGCCAGGGTCCAGACCGCGAGGAGGCAGAGGTAGCCGATCGCGACCCCGGGCCGGTCGAACTCCTTGTGGGCGAAGGCGAACAGCAGGACCGCGTAGACCATGGTGAGCAGCCGGTAGGCCGTCAGGGCCCGCCACAGCGGCTGCTCGACCGACATGCGTACGACGCGCTCGCGCTTCGCCATCTCCCCCACCCTCCGCGGGCGGTACGTCCGCCGCCCGCCTACTCCGCGACCCGGTCCTGCTGTTCGCCCTTGCCGGCCTTGTCCGACTTCTCGGCCTTCTCGGCCTTCTCGGCGTCCGCGATCTGCCGCTTGGCGGCCGTCGCGTAGATGTCGACGTACTCCTGGCCGGAAAGCTTCATGATCTCGTACATGACCTCGTCGGTCACCGAGCGGAGGATGAAGCGGTCCCCGTCCATGCCGTGGTAGCGGCTGAAGTCCAGCGGCTTGCCGATCCGGATGCCCGGACGCATCAGCTTCGGGACCACCTTGCCGGGCGGCTGGATCTTCTCCGTGTCGATCATCGCGACGGGGATCACCGGGGCGCCGGTGGCGAGCGCCACCCGGGCCAGACCGCCGGGCTTGCCGCGGTAGAGCCGGCCGTCGGGTGAACGCGTCCCCTCGGGGTAAATACCGAACAGCTCCCCGCGTTCGATGACGTCGATGCCGCTCTTGATCGCGGCCTCGCCCGCACCGCGCGCGCCGGAGCGGTCCACCGGAAGCTGACCGACGCCCTTGAAGAACGCGGCCGTCAGCTTGCCCTTGACCCCGGGGGAGGTGAAGTACTCCGCCTTCGCAATGAAGGTCACCTTCCGGTCGAGCACGGCCGGGAGGAAGAAGGAGTCCGAGAAGGACAGGTGGTTGCTCGCGAGGATCGCCGGCCCCTCCGCGGGAATGTTCTCGAGGCCCTCCACCCAGGGCCTGAAGGCGAGCTTCAGGGACCCGCCGATGGAGAACTTCATTGCGCCGTAGATCAACTCGAAAGCCTTCCTGTGTCTGTCGAACAGACCTTAACCGTTCCAATTAAGTGAGCAGGAGTGAGTTTTATACCCATATCTGGTCACTGCGGACATACCGAACGGTTTTGGATGTCCGACTGGTTGCCCGCGTTCCGGTGTTCCCCGCTCGGCCGCGTGCGTCGTACACGTTCCGTGACGGGTGGGCGGGTTCCCTCGCGCCCTCGTGCACCCGGTCCGGCCCGGACGGTCCGATGCCCCGAGGGCGCGTCGCGCCGCGAAAGGATCGGCGATCACACGCAGCTGCTTTCCCCGATCTCGCCGCACGGTCCCGCCCCTCCCCGATCGACACCACGAATCTACCGGCACCCAGTGGCATTGATACGCGTAAGCGGCTTCCGGCGGTCGTGGCCCAGCCACTGGCTGACGCAACACGCTCCCACGTCTCGCGGGGCACCCGACGACCAAGATCAAAAAACTGACCGGAGCGACTCGTGGGCACTCGTTCACGCTCAGCCGTCAGCAGTCCCCCACCCCGGTCTCCGTCCGGAGCTGCCCTACGACCCTGGTCGGTACCACCCCGGTCGCGTACGGTGAAGTCACACAGTGCAACGCTCCCCGTACCCCCGCGCATCCTGATCGACAAGGAGACTCTGGTGCCCGTCCTCCCTGGAGCAGAGCCGTTCCGCCACGAGGGCGGAGAGGTCGGCGTGCTTCTCTGCCACGGCTTCACCGGTTCGCCGCAGTCGCTCCGCCCCTGGGCCGAGTATCTGGCCGAGCGCGGCCTGACCGTGTCGCTGCCGCTGCTGCCCGGGCACGGGACGCGCTGGCAGGACATGCAGCTCACGGGGTGGCAGGACTGGTACGCGGAGGTGGACCGCGCCCTGCGGGAGCTGCTGGACTCCTGCACGCAGGTGTTCGTGTTCGGGCTGTCGATGGGTGGCGCGCTGACCCTGCGGTTGGCGGCCAAGCACGGGGACGCGATCAGCGGCATCGTGCTCGTCAACCCGGCCAACAAGGTCCACGACCCGCTCGCCGTCGCCCTCCCGGTGGCCAAGCACTTCATCCGGTCGACTCCGGGCATCGCGAGCGACATCGCCAAGCCGGGTTCCGTCGAGGTCGGCTACGACCGGGTCCCGACCCGGGCCGCGCACTCGCTGCGCACGTTCTTCCGGCTGGTCGACGCCGAGCTGCCGCAGGTCACGCAACCGGTGCTGCTGCTGCACAGCCCGCAGGACCACGTCGTACCGGCGGTCGACTCGGCGCGCATCCTGGCCCGGGTGTCCTCCACGGACGTCACCGAGACCCTGCTGGAACAGAGCTACCACGTCGCGACGTTGGACCATGACGCGGAGCGGATCTTCGCGGACAGCTATGCGTTCGTCGGTCGGCTCGCGAAGAGCGTCGGCAAGGAGGGGGCGGCCAGCGGTGGCTGAGCACGAGGAGTCGTCCGGGGGCGTTCCCCCGCTGGACGAGGAGGCGGCGTGGGCGGCGATCGTCGCCGGGTACGGACAGGAGCCCCCGGACCCGCCCGGGGCCCGGCCGTTCCGGCCGATCGAGAACCTGATGCTGCCCGAGGAGGACGTGAAGCCGGCCCCGCCGGCGCCCGCGCCCGTGTCGGACGCGGATCAGGGCAAGGGCAAGGGGCCCGACCCGGACCCCCTGCCGCCGCTGGGCAGTTCGGTGGTCTTCGCCCCGGGCGTGGGCGTGACCGGACCGGGTACCGGTCCCCGGGACCATTCACCGGCCGAACCGAAGGACGATGACCCGGGCTCGGAGGAGGGGCACTTCGTCCCGCCGGAGCCGGAGCTCCCGCCCGCGGACACGACGGCGAAATTCGCGTGGCTGGCGGTGATCGGCGGCCCGGTGCTGCTGCTCCTGGCGGTGCTGCTCCAGTGGAACATGACCTGGTGGCTGACCACCCTGGGCATCGGCGGCTTCCTGGGCGGCTTCGCCACCCTGGTGGCCCGCATGGCCCACGGCGACGACGACGAGGACGACGACCCGGGCCGCGGCGCGGTGGTCTGACCCCTTCCCCCCGCCGCGCCGGACCCCGTCCGGCGCGGCGGCCAGGCTGCCGCCGCCAACAACGCCGGACGACGCGACCCCCCTATCCCGCCCCGCCGGCGTTTGAGGCGCGGGGGTACGGGGGCGGAGCCCCCGGAAGGGGGGCCGGGACGCAGTCCCGGGAAACGGAGAAGGGGCGGGTCGGGGAGCGGCCCCGCGCAGCGGCCCACCCCCGCCCGGGCTACGGCACCGCCGCAAGCCGCAGCACGGCCAACACCGGCAGGTGATCGGTGGCCGCCCCCAGATCGGCCGACGTCACCCCCGGCAACCCGACCGGAACCCCACAGGCCAGCACCTCCACCCCCCGCGAAGCGAAGACCGCGTCGATCCGCCGATCCGCACCCGGCCCCGCCGGAAACGTGTGCTCGCCACCCCAGGGCGCCACCGCCCAGCAGTCCTGCAACGCCCCGGCCAACCTCCCGAACGCATCCCCCGCAGGGGTCTCGTTCACATCACCCCCGGCGATCACGTACGGGACGTCCATCGACGCGACGCGGTCCAGCAGCATCCCCGCCTGCCGCGTCCGCTCCTCCCGCGCCAGCGACAGGTGCGCGCTGATCACCCCGAGCCGGACCGCCCCGAACCGGACCACCGCCGTGGCGAAGCCGCGCCGGTGCCGGCCGGGGCTGAGCGGCAGCAGGACGTCCTCGGTGCGCTCCACGAGGGCCCGCAGCGAACACAGCAGCAGCGGCCCGGACGCCGTCGCTCCCCCACCGAGCACCACGAGGTCGCACTTCGCGGCCAGTCGGGCGGCGTGCTTGCGCCAGCGGAAGAACCGCGGGGCTTCCTGCGCGAGCACCAGGTCCGGTGCGCAGGCCCGGATCACCCGGGCGAGCGCGTCCTCGTCGTCGTGCAGCGAGCGGATGTTGTAGCTGAGCACCCGGATGACGACGGAACCATCGGGCTCCGTCACGGACTTGGGCGGCAGGGGCGGCGTCGGGTCCATGCCCGCAACATACGCAGCCGCCCGCCGCTCCCCCAAGGGGCGCGACGGGCGGTCGTGACGAAGGGCTGGTCAGCCCTGGCGGGCCAGGTCGGCCGCGCCGACGAGTCCGGCCTTGCCGCCGAGCTGCGCGGCCAGCACCTGCGCGTGCGGCCGCCACGCGCCGCCGATCAGCCAGCGCTTGAAGGACTTGCGGATCGGGTCCAGGACGAGGTCGCCCTCGTCGGAGACGCCGCCGCCGACGATGAACGCCGACGGGTCGAAGAGCGAGGCCAGGTCGGCCAGTCCGGCGCCGGCCCAACGGGCCAGCTCGCGGAAGGAGTCGATGGCCACCAGGTCGCCCTGGCGGGCCGCCTGACTGATGTGCTTGCCCTCGATGCCTTCGGGGGTGCCGTCGCCGAGGGCGAGCAGGATCGCCGCGTTCTCGGGGGTGGCGTTGGCGCGCTGCCTGGCGTAGCGGACGAGGGCTCGGCCGGAGGCGTACTGCTCCCAGCATCCCTGGCTGCCGCAGCCGCACAGCAAGCCGTCGGGAACGACGCGGATGTGGCCGAACTCGGCCGCGACGCCGAAGCGTCCGCGCCGCAGCTTGTTGCCGATGATGATGCCGCCGCCCAGGCCCGTGCCGAGCGTGATGCAGATGACGTCCTCGTGGCCCTGGCCGGCGCCGAAGCGGTACTCGCCCCAGGCGGCGCAGTTCGCGTCGTTCTCGACGACCACCGGCAGGCCGATGCGCTGCTCGACCTTGTCCTTGAGCGGCTCGTGCCGCCAGTGGATGTTCGGGGCGAAGAGCACGGTCGCGCGCTTGTCGTCCACGTATCCGGCGGCGCCGATGCCGACGGCTTCGATGGTGTGGTTGCTGCTGACTTCCGCGACGGCGGCGCAGATGGCCTCCGTCACCCCGTCCGCGGTCGGTGGGGTGGGCACCTTGTACGTCTCAAGGATGGTGCCCTCTTCGTCGACCACGCCGGCCGCGATCTTGGTGCCGCCGATGTCGACGCCGATGGTGAGTCCCATTAGTCCCTCGGTTTCCGGTCAAGCCCCGCCACGGCCCACCGTACCCGAGGCGGCCGGAGGATCAGTCGAGATCGATCCGCTCGGCCGGGCCCGCTCCGGGGTCCTCGTCGGGTCCGTGACCGGGGTCGCCGTCCTTGCGGGTGGTCGGTGCGGTGGGCGGCTCGTCGCGCGTCCACCGGCGCTCGTGGCCCTCGACGGCCGAGCGGTAGGCCGCGAGGAGTTCCGCGCCGGCGGCCGCGAGGTGGCCGAATACCTCGGGATTGCGCTCGACGACGGGCTTGGCCGCGGTCTTGGCCTGGTTGACGAACTGGCGTACGGCGTCCTGGGCGACGGCGCCGACGATCGGGTTGTTCAGGGAGGAGACCTTGTCGGCCACGGCCTCGAAGAGTTTGAACAGTTCCTCGGCGGCGGTTCCGTTGCCCGCGGCGGCGCCGTCCCGGCCGGCGCGGCGGCGCTCCCGCTCGGCGGCGAGGTCCTCCTCGCAGGCCTTCGCCCAGGCGTCGTCGTCGGTGGGGCGGTCGGCGGTCTCGCTCATCGCGGACTCTCCTTGCGGGGCGTACGGTGCAGCCACTTTCGACCTTACCCGAACGGCGGTACGGCGCTCAGTGCGTCCGTGGCCACAGCTGGGGGTCCGGGGTGAAGCGGACGCGGAGCACGCCGTCGGTGAGGGCGGCGCCGGAAACGGTGCAGCGGCGCAGTACGGCGGGCAGGGGAACGATCCTGCGGTGGGGGCCCACCGCGAGGAGCAGCTCGTCACCGCGCCGGATCAGGTCGAGCTCGCTCTTGCGGGCCCGGGGCAGCGGAACCACCCAGACCAGCACCCCGTCCTCGGCCCGCCGGTCCTCCACGGCCCAGCGGGGGCGTCCGGGGGCGTCCGGGGGGACGAGCGGGCCGGCGGCGGCGAGGGCGGCCAGCTCACCCGGGCCGCGCGGCTCCCGGCCCGTGTGGGGCAGGGCCAGGACGCGGAGGTCCCGGCCCCACTCCTCGCGGAACTCGTCCTGCCGGGCCGCGATGCCCGCGACCCAGGGATCGGCGGACTCCCGGGGCGCGAGGCGGTTGGCCACCAGGTCGGTGACGGGCAGCTGGTGCAGGGCGAGGCCGAGGAGCCCGGCGCGCAGGGTGGCGGTCGCGGCGTCCCCGGGCTCGGCGACGACCCGTACGGCCGTGTCGGCGGCCTCGACGACGGCCTGGACGGCGGCGAGCTCCTCGTCCCAGCGGGCGGCGGCCTCGTAGAGCCACTGGGCGGGCATCGGGACGCCCGCCAGCTGGGCCAGTACGGGGCGCAGGGCGCGGGCCGCCTGTCGTTCGGCGGGCAGCAGCCGGGCCAGGTAGCGGCGCAGCTGGGCGGGGAGCGCGAGGGTGGCCACGGTCTGGTGCAGCGGGGGCATGTCCACGACGACGAGGTCCGTCGCGGGTGCGGTGGCGGCCCGGCGCAGGGCGCGGAGCAGGGCGAACTGTTCGGCGCCGGGCAGTTCGGTGAGTTCCTCGGCGCCGAGCGGGCGTCCGCCGAGCATGCCGATGAGGGAGGCTCCGCGTTCCTGGAGGGCGGCGAGCTCGGCGCGGAACTCCTCGCCGGAGTCGATGCCGGCGAACCTCAGCCCGGGAACGGTCCCGGGGTCGGCCGCCGGGTCCCCGGAGAGCAGCAGCACCCGCTGTCCCGCGCGGGCCGCGGCGAGCGCGGTCGCGGCGGCGACGGTGGTCCGCCCCGCCCCTCCGGGGCCGGTGATCAGCAGGGTGCGGGGCATGGTTCTCCTCGTACGGATCGGGCGCGGCCCGGGGGCGAACTCGGCCCGAGGGTGGCCCCGGCCGAGGACGGGCGCCCGACCGGCCGGCCCGGCGGACGGGGTCCGGCCGCGGTGGCGCGCGCCGGGACCGGCGGCGCGAAGCGGGATCGGTGCCCCGCGGCCCCGTGCCCGCGGCGCGTCAGGACGGGCGACAGGAGGCCGCCGGCCGCGCCGGGAGCCGCACCGGCACCGGGCCGCGGCCAAACACCGGGGCCACCACCGGAGCCACCACCGGCATCAGGGGCAGGGACGGCGCCCGCCCCCCTGGCGGGGTCGGGCCGATCCCCGTGCCGGGATCAGGCGGATTCGACGCGCTTCTTCAGGCCCGCCAGCGCGCGGTCGATGATGACCTTCTCCGCCTTGCGCTTGATCATGCCCAGCATCGGGATCTTGACGTCCACGGTCAGCTGGTAGGTGACCTCCGTGCGGCGGCCGCCGTCCAGCGGCGACAGCCGGTACGAGCCGTCGAGCTGGCGCAGCATCTGGGACTTGTCCAGGGTCCAGCTGACCTCGTCCGAGCCCTTCCAGGCGTACGCGAGGGTGTGGTCGTCCTTGATCGCGCCCGCGTCGAGCAACAGGCGCACCTTCTCGGCCCGGCCCGCGGCGTCGGTGGCGAGCACCTCCGCCTCCTTCACCTCGCCGGTCCATTCGGGGTAGCGGGCGAAGTCGGCGATCACGGCCATGACGTCGGCCGGCGAGGCCTCGATCGTGATGCTCGAGCTGGTGTGTTCCGCCATCGCGGTCGCTCCTCCGGGGAGTGTTCGACAAGTGTGCGGGAGGCCTCCGGCCGCCGCGTGAAGGCTACCGCGCGTGTGGGTGCGGCCACTCCAGCGCCTCCCGCCGGGCTCTTCGAGGAGCGGGGGCGGCGGAGTTCACCACTCCAGGGCCCACGGCCGCCCGGTCGAGGCGAAGTGGCCCACGTTCACGCATTCCGTGCCGCCGATCCGCATGCGCCGGGCCAGCGGCTGGTGGACGTGGCCGAAGAGCGCGTACCGCGGTTTGGTGCGGCGGATGGCGGCCAGCAGGGCCTCGCTGCCGCGTTCGAAGCGGCGGGCCACGGTGTCGTAGCAGAGCTCGGGGACCTCGGGCGGAATGTGCGAGCACAGCACGTCGACCTCGCCCAGCGCCTCCACCTTGGCGGCGTACTCCTCCTCGGACACCTCGTACGGCGTGCGCATCGGGGAGGGCAGTCCGCCGCCGACGAAGCCGAAGACGCGGCCGCCGATCTCCACCCGCTGCCCGTCGAGGACGGTCGTGCCCGGGCCCGCGTACTCGGGCCACAGCGACGGGACGTCGACGTTGCCGTAGGTGGCGTACGTCGGGGAGGGGAAGGCCGCGAACATCTGGGCGTACTGACGTCGCACGGCTTCCTCGATCAGCCGGTCCCGGTCCAGTCCGGCCCACAGCCGGCGGCCGAAATCACGTGCCTCGGTGAACTTCCGGGCCGTGCGCAGCTCGACGATGCGGTCGGCGTTCTCCACGCCGAACAGGTCGGGGAAGATGCCGCGCGAGTGGTCGGCGTAGTCGAGGAAGAGCACCAGGTCACCGAGGCAGATCAGCGCGTCGGCGCCGTCCTTGGCCCGGGCCAGCGCCTCGACGTTGCCATGGACGTCGCTGACGACGTGGACCTTCGTACGACTCCTGCTGCCACCCATGCCCGCAACCCTAGGGGCGACCGGGCCGGACGGGTAGAGCGGCCCTGGAAGCCCGCCGGACCTGCGGTTACTTCCTAGTCGCAAACAGGGTCGACTACTGTCGGCATCGCCGATACCGGGCGTGCGACGTCCTGGCAATGTCTGACGATGTACAGAATGTGACGCACGGAACATCTGGCCGGTTCCCTCTATCCGGAACCCACTACCGGTGGGTAACGTCCGGTCGGTCCACACGGTGGCGATGGCGCCCAGAGGAGCAGCAGTCTTGCGCGAGTTCAGCCTTCCGGCTCTGTACGAGGTCCCGTCGGACGGGAACCTGACGGATCTCATCCGCCGCAACGCCGCTCAGCATCCAGACACCGCCGTCATGAGCCGCAAGGTGGACGGCCGGTGGCAGGACGTGACCGCGACGGAGTTCCTCGCCGAGGTACGGGCCGCCGCCAAGGGCCTGATGGCGGCGGGGATCCAGCCGGGCGACCGGGTCGCCCTGATCTCCCGCACCCGCTACGAGTGGGTCCTGTTCGACTTCGCGATCTGGAGCGCGGGCGCGGTCACCGTCCCCGTGTACGAGACCAGCTCCCCCGAGCAGATCCAGTGGATCCTCGGCGACTCCGGCGCCGCCGCGGCGATCGTCGAGAGCCCGGGCCACAGCGGGGCCGTGGCCGCGCTGCGCGACCGGCTGCCGGAGCTGCGCGAGGTCTGGGAGATCGAGCAGGGCGCCCTGGAGTCGCTGAAGGCCGCGGGCGCCGCGATCACCGACGCGGAGGTCGACGAGCGCAGCGGTCTGGCGAACGCCGACGACCCGGCGACCATCGTCTACACCTCGGGCACGACCGGCCGCCCCAAGGGCTGCGTGCTCTCCCACCGGAACTTCTTCGCCGAGTGCGGCAACGCGGTCGAGCGGCTGAGCCCGCTGTTCAAGACCGGCGAGTGCTCGGTGCTGCTGTTCCTGCCCGCGGCGCACGTCTTCGGACGCCTGGTGGAGGTGGCGGCCGTGCTGGCGCCGATCCGGCTGGGTTGCGTACCGGACATCAAGAACCTGACCGACGAGCTCCAGTCCTTCCGGCCGACGCTGATCCTGGGCGTGCCGCGCGTCTTCGAGAAGGTCTACAACTCGGCGCGCGCCAAGGCGCAGGCCGACGGCAAGGGCCGGATCTTCGACGCCGCCGCCGAGACGGCGATCGCGTACAGCCGCGCGCTGGACACCCCGCGCGGGCCGTCCTTCGGGCTGAAGCTCAAGCACAAGCTGTTCTCGAAGCTCGTCTACAGCAAGCTGCACGCGGTCCTCGGCGGGCGCGGCGAGTACGCGATCTCCGGCGGCGCGCCGCTGGGCGAGCGGCTCGGGCACTTCTTCCGCGGCATCGGTTTCACGGTGCTGGAGGGCTACGGCCTGACCGAGTCCTGCGCGGCCACCACCTTCAACCCGTGGGACAAGCAGAAGATCGGTACGGTCGGTCAGCCGCTGCCGGGCTCCGTGGTGCGCATCGCGGACGACGGCGAGGTGCTGCTGCACGGCGAGCACGTCTTCACCGGGTACTGGAAGAACGAGGCGGCGACCGCCGAGGCGCTCACCGACGGCTGGTTCCACACCGGCGACGTCGGCACCCTCGACGAGGACGGATACCTCGCGATCACCGGCCGCAAGAAGGAACTCATCGTCACGGCGGGCGGCAAGAACGTGGCGCCCGCGGTGATCGAGGACCGGATCCGCGCCCACGCGCTGGTCGCGGAGTGCATGGTGGTCGGCGACGCGCGGCCGTTCGTCGCCGCGCTGGTCACCATCGACGAGGAGTTCCTCGGCCGCTGGGCCGTGGAACACGGCAAGCCGGCGGGCGTGACGGCGGCGGAGCTGCGGGAGGACGCGGATCTGATCGCCGCCGTCCAGCAGGCCGTGGACGACGGCAACGCGGCGGTTTCCAAGGCGGAATCGGTGCGGAAATTCCGCATTCTGCCCTCCCAGTTCACGGAGGAGTCGGGCCACATCACGCCGTCGCTGAAGCTGAAGCGGAACGTGGTGGCGAAGGACTTCGCGGACGAGATCGAGAACCTGTACCGGGCCTGACGGGTCCGGAAGGGGCGGCGGCCTAGCGCGGGTCCTCGGCGAGGATCCGCGCCATGTTCCGCTCCGCGAGGGCCGTGATCGTCACGAACGGGTTCACCCCGAGCGAGCCGGGGACGAGGGATCCGTCCACCACGTAGAGGCCCTGGTAGCCCTTGGCGCGGCCGTAGGCGTCCGTCGCGCGGCCGAGCACGCAGCCGCCCAGCGGGTGGTAGGTGAAGTCGCCGGCGAACGCCCGGTTTCCGCCGAAGAGGTCGTGCCGGTAGACGGTGAAGTTGCGGCGGTTGATGCGGTCGAAGAGGTTCTTGGCCGCGTTCAGCGACGGGTCGCTCTGTGCC
This sequence comes from Streptomyces sp. NPDC001568, assembly GCF_042893755.1. Taxonomy (NCBI): domain Bacteria; kingdom Bacillati; phylum Actinomycetota; class Actinomycetes; order Kitasatosporales; family Streptomycetaceae; genus Streptomyces; species Streptomyces sp. NPDC001568. The sequence goes on from NZ_JBIAVF010000015.1 coordinate 98,757, forward strand.
CGCCGCCACTGGAGCCGCGCCGAGTCGGTGGCGGCGTCGTAGGTGAAGTGCCCGCGTTCCGGGTTCTTGGTGATGGCCAGGTACATCGAGATCCAGTGCTCGAAGCCCATGGGCAGCGGGGCGATCTCGGCGAAGACCGGGTTCGCCGCGTTGTCCCAGTCGTCGATGCCGAGGGCGGGCATGGTGGCCTGGTTGGCGCCGACGGTGTCCCAGATGTGGTTGGCGCGGGCGGTCATGACGTTGCCGTTGGGCCCCCAGCCGAGTCCGACCTGGTCGTTCAGCGCGGGCAGGGTGCCGGTTTCCCTGGCGCGGAGCAGGATCTCGGTCGTACCGAGGCTGCCGGCGCCGAGGAAGAGTTGGCGACAGCCCAGCTCGCGGACCTGCGTGACGCGTCCGCTGAGGTCACTGGTGCGGACGGTGAGGACGTAGCCGCCCGCCGGGTCCGGGCGGACGCCGACCACGCGCTGCATGGTCTCGATGGTGACGTTGCCGGTGCCGAGGGCGGCGGCGAGGTAGGTCTTGTCGACGCTCTTCTTGCCGTGGTTGTTGCCGTAGATGACCTCGCCTGCGAGCGCGGAGCGGGGGGCGGTGCCGGCGGCCTCGCGCTTCATGTGGTCGAAGTCGTAGACGTTGGGCACGAACACGGTCTTCAGTCCGGTGTTGTGGGCGTGCTTGCGCGAGGTCCGGGCGAAGCGGTACCACTCGGTGGACTCGAACCAGGCCGGGTCGATGTCGTTGACGCCGAGCATGGCGCGGGCCCGGGGGTAGTAGGTGCCGTACATCTCGTCGGCGTCGACCTGGGGCAGCACCTCGGAGAAGTACGAGCGGCGCGGGGTCGGCGCCATGCCGCCGTTGACCAGGGAGCCGCCACCGACGCCCCGCCCCACGTACACGGACATGTCGCCGTAGTGCACCCGGTCCAGGACGCCGGGGTAGGGGCTGATGTCGCGGTTGACCACGTCGAGCCAGAGGAACTGGGCGAGCGGGGCCTCGGTGCGGGTGCGGAACCACATGGAGCGGTGGTCGGGCGCCGAGGTGGCGGGGAAGATCTTGCCGTCGGGCCCGGGGGTGTCCCACAGCCGCCCCATTTCGAGGACGACGGTACGTACGCCGGCCTGCCCGAGCCGCAGGGCGGCGACGGCGGATCCGTAGCCGGAGCCGACGACGATGGCGGGGGCGTACCGGGCGGGTGGCGGCTCGGCGCCCGCGGCGGCGGCCGGACCGATGCGGGTGAAGCCGAGCGCCGCGGCGGCCTGGAGGGCGCCGAGCCCCAGGACATGACGACGCGTCAGGTTGGGTGTCATGGCCGCATCATGAGCGGATTCCGCCCAACCGGCCATAACCCGCACTGACACGCTTCTGAGTGACAGTCAGACATGGCTCGACCGTATGCGGCCCCCGCCGGGGTCCGCGCGATTCGCCGGACTTCGCCCGCGGCGGGGCCGTCGGGAGCGATAATCCCCCCCTTCCCGGACCCCCTTCCCCGTGGAAAGGGGGCTCGGGACCGCGCCTACAGCAGCTCGCGCAGCCGTTCCGCGAGCAGGTCCCAGCGCCACTTCTCCTCGACCCAGGCGCGGCCCCGCTCGCCCATGCTGCGGCGCAGTTCCGGGTCCTGGAGCAGGGCCGTGATCCGGTCGGCCGCCTCCTCGGGGGAGCCGCCGCGCACGACCCAGCCCGTCTCCCCGTCCAGTACGGCGTCGGGGGCTCCGCCGGAATCACCCGCCACCACGGGCAGGCCCGTCGCCGAGGCCTCCAGGTAGACGATGCCGAGTCCTTCGACGTCCAGGCCGCCGCGTCGGGTCCGGCACGGCATCGCGAACACGTCGCCCGCGCCGTAGTGGGCCGGGAGTTCGGCCCAGGGAACGGCCCCGGTGAAGACCACGGAACGGGCCACCCCGGTGGACACGGCGAGCCTTCGCAGGTCGGCCTCGTACGGGCCGCCGCCCACGACGAGCAGCACCGCGTCCGGCACGGAGGCCAGGATCCGCGGCATCGCCTCGATCAAGGTGTCCTGCCCCTTGCGCGGGACCAGCCGCGAGACGCACACGACGACCGGGCGGTCGGTGAGCCCGAGCCGGGCCCGCACCGCGGCGCCGCCCGATCCGGGGTGGAAGGTCTTCTCGTCGACCCCCGGCGGCAGTTGCACCATCCGCGCCGCCGCCCGGTCGGTCACCGCCGAGGCGATCCGCGCGCGCGTGTACTCCCCCAGGTAGGTCAGGGTGTCCGTGCCCTCGCCGATGCGGCGCAGCAGTTGCCGGGCCGCGGGCAGTTGGGCCCAGCCGGCCTCGTGCCCGTGCGTGGTGGCGACGAGCCGGCGCGCGCCCGCGCGCCGCAGCGCCGGGCCCATCAGGCCCAGCGGGGCGGCCGCCCCGAACCACACGGACTCGCAGCCGTGTTCGCGCAGCAGGCCGACCGCGCGCCGGGTCACCCGGGGGGTCGGCAGGAGCATCGTCGTACGGTCGCGCACCACCTGGAACGGCTGTTCCGCGTCGAAGGCGGCGGTGGCCGCGCGGCCCTCCTCGCCGTGCTTCCAGGTGGAGGCGTAGACGACGATCCGGTCGGGATCCAGGCGCAGCGCCATGTTGTGCAGGAAGGCCTGGATGCCGCCCGGGCGCGGCGGGAAGTCGTTGGTCACGATCAGCGTCTTGTGCATCACCGGCCAAAGTACCGGACGCGCCCGCGGCCACCGGGCGCGGACGCCGGCGCTCAGCCGGTGGCGGGAGCGCCCCCGCCGAGTTCCGTGCGCAGCGCCGCCTGCCAGGCGGTGGTCAGGCCGGCCGGGTCTCCCCCGATGGTCTGCGCGAGCGCGGTCGCCGGCCCTTCGCGTCCGGCCCGTTCGTACAGTGCGCTCAGCGCGGCCCCGCCCCACCTGTCGGCGACGAGCCGGCAGGCCAGCCAGGCCCCCTCGTACGCCCTGGCCTGGGCTTCCGGGTCGCCGCCGAAGGCGAAGGCCTCGTCCGGTGGCAGCTCGGCGGGGACCTCTCCGCGTCGCACGGCCCGGCCGAGGGCGGGCGCGGCTACGACCGGAGTCAGCCCGGTGTCGCGGTACGCCACCCAGTCGGCGAAGCCCTCGGACAGCCACAGCGGGGTCCTGGCGGTGGTCGCGGCGCGGGTCGCGACATGGGTGGTCTCGTGGGTCAGCAGGATCCGCTTGCCCCGCTCGGACAGTTGCGCGTACCCCTCCGGGTTGACGACGACCCGGTCGGCGGGGGCCGGGCCGCTCCCGGTGCTTCCCGTGGTGACGGCGCCCAGGCCCCGGTAGGCGTCGGCCGGCCGGCCGAGCAGCGCGGCCATCGCGTCCAGGCTGCCGGGGACCAGGACCACCACCCGCCCGGCCCACTTCCCCGGCCATGCGGCGCTCACGGCGGGCACGGCCCGGTCGGCCTCCGCGGCGATGTCCGACAGGGTCCGCGGGCTCTGCCCGACCCCGAGGACCAGCGCGTGCGCGCCCCGCGCCACCTCGGGTTCGCCCTGGTCCCACAACTGCGGCAGCGCGCCCGGCGCGGGCCGGTCCCCGTCGACCCGCCAGCCGGCCGCGCCACGGGTGAGCTCCACCTCGCGGTCCGCCTCGGTGGGGGCGCCGTCGTGGCCGGCGAGGCCGTAGCGCAGCCGGGCCCGCGCGGTGGCCCGTACGCCGTCCCGCCGGATCGAGGCGACCTCGTACGACCAGCCCTCCAGCGGGATCCCGGCCAGCCGCGCGGGCGGCGCGGCGGACCAGTCGGCCACGGCCCGCCGGACGTCGCGCCCGTCGACGCCGGCCGGAGCGGGCGCCGTGCACCCGGCCACCGCGAGCAGGCACGGCAGCAGGAGGCGGACGACGGCTCGCGGCAGGGGGGTCACCGCCCGATCGTACGCAGCGCCCGGCGGGGCGGGGCCCCCGGCCGCGGCGCCGCCCGGGGGCGTGCCCACGACCGGGAGGGACTTCGCGGGGACGCCCTACGGTCGGGTGACCGAGGACACCGGCATCATCCCGACCGGGTCGTAGCGCACCCGGGCTCCCGGGTAGGGGGCGTGGACGACCTGGCCGTTGCCGACGTACATCCCGACGTGACTGGCGTCCGAGCGGTACGTCACCAGGTCGCCGGGCTGGGCCTGCGAGAGCGGGACCTGCCGGCCCGCGCCGCGCTGGGCCTGCGAGGTGCGCGGCAGCGAGACCCCCGCCTGCCGGTACGACCACACCATCAGCCCGGAGCAGTCGAAGCCGGAGGGGCCGGTGGAGCCCCACACGTACGGCTTTCCCACCGCGGCGCGGGCGGCCATCACGGCCGTCATGGCCCGGCCCGAGGCATGGCCGGAGACGGCCGGCTCGGGCGGCGCGCCGGGGCGACCGCCGGAGCGCGAGGCCCGCTCGAAGTCGGCGCGCTCCCCGGTCGGCATCTCGTTGAGCAGCCGGCGGGCGGCGGCGAGCTTCGCGGTGACGGAGCGCTTGTGCCGGGCGACGTCCGCGCGCAGGGCGTCGAGTTCGGCCAGCTTGTGGGAGGCCTCCTGGCGCTGCTGGCCGAGCCGGCGCTGCTCCTCGCGGAGTTCGCCCAGTTGGCGGGCCTGCCGGCCGCTGAGCCGGTTCAGGACGGCGGCCTTGTCCAGATAGTCGTTCGGGTCGTCGGAGAGCATCAGCTCGACGGTGGGGTCGAGGCCGCCCGAGCGGTACTGGGCTCCGGCGAAGGTGCCGAGGACGCCGCGCATGGTGTTGATCCGGTCCTGGCCGCGGGCCACCGCGTCCTGGGCCCTGCCGATGTCGGCGCGCAGCCGGTCGGCCTTCTCCCCGGCCGCGTTGAACTGCTCGGTCGCCTGCTCGGCCTCCTCGAAGAGCCGGTCGACCTGGGCCCGGGTGCCCGAGGGGGGCTCTTGCGGGAGGCCGGGGGCCGCACCTGCGGGTGCGCCCGTCATGGCTACGGCGGCGGTGGCCGCCGCGGCGGTGAAGACGGTGACCTTGGTGTTCCGGTCGAGGCTGGTGAGCCCGGTCCGGCGATGGGACGCCACGTGGAACCGCTCCCTTCCGCTGCGCGGGGCCCGGGTCCGCCCTCCGTGGACGGCCGTGTGCCGGGTTCCGCGCTGGCAGACAGTAGCGGCGCGACCACGCGCCGACCAACGACCGCCGGCGGGCCCGTACGCGGACGCCCCGCCTCAGACGCAGGTCATGGGCGGGGCGTGCGGTCGCGGCGGGACGCGGGAATTCGCCCGGATGGGCGGTGCGCGGGCGCGTCCCGGCGGGAGCGGGTCGTCTCAGATGCGGACGCCGAACTGGAACGGCATGTTGTCGATCGACTCGTACTTGACGCCGCCGCGCGGGTTGGAGGCGTGCAGGGTGGTGTTGTTTCCCGCGTACAGGCCGACGTGGTGCAGGTCGCCGTAGAAGAAGACGAGGTCACCGGGCTGGAGCTGGCTCCGGCTGATGCGGGTGCCCTCGTTCGCCTGGGTGTAGGTGGTGCGGGTGACGGACACCCCGGCCTGCTTGTACGCCCACTGCACCAGCCCGGAGCAGTCGAAGGCGCTGGGGCCCTCGGCGCCGGATATGTAGGCGCTGCCCAGTTTGGTCTTGGCGGCGGCGAGCGCGGCGGCGGCCCGGCCGGAGGCGTTGGCGGGCGGCGCGGCGGGGGTGCGTTCGCCTTCGCCGCGGGCGGCCTCGCCGGCCTTCGCGTCCTCGTCCTTCAGCTGCCTGCGCTCCTGCGCGGTCAGGGTGTTGAGGAGGGCCTGGGCCTCGGCGAGCTTGTCCTGGGAGGCCTTCTTCTTCTCGCTGAGCTCCTTGCGCGTGGCGTCGAGGTCGGCGAGCTTGCCCGAGGCCTCCTGGCGCTGCTGTGCGAGGGTGCGCTGCTTGGCCTGGATCTTGCCGATGGCGTCGACCTGCTTGCCGCTCAACTGCTGGAGGGTGGCGGCCTTGTCGAGGTAGGTCTCGGGGTCGGCGGAGAGGAAGAGTTCCACCGACTGGTCGAATCCGCCGCCGCGGTACTGGGCGGTGGCCATCGAACCGAGCGTGGTGCGCAGGGTGTTGAGCTCGTCCTGGCCGCGGGCGACCTGGTCCTGGAGCTGGGCGATCTCCTTCTCCAGCTTCTCCTGGCGCTCCTTGGCCCCGTTGAACTTCTCGGTGGCCTGCTCGGCCTCCTCGTAGAGGGTGTCGACCTTGGTCTTGACCTCGTCCTTGTTCGGTTTGTCCGGGGCGGCCACGGCCGAGTGCGAGGAGAGCGCGACGGCCGCCGCGGCGGTGGCGGTGAGCACGGTCACGCGCGCGCGGGCCGGGTGCTTGGGTCGACGGTGGGACGCCACGGAGACGAGCTCCTTCTTCCTCGGACCGCCGAGGGGGAACGCACGCCCGGCAGCAACCCCGTCGCCACTCGAATGAGTGAACTACCGCACGAAGGTTTGAGCAGACCCTAGTGACACGCGCTTGATCACTTCAAATGCCCGTACGGAAAAATTCGTCGTCCTGCCCGCTTCTTTACCCGGGCCGCACGCTGCGTGCCGACGGACTGACGGTGCGTCCCCCACGGACACCGCCAATCCCGGCATTGCGCCCGGCGGTTACGAAACGCGCGAAAGCCGCTTCAGGAGCAGGGCGGACGTCACGGGCCGGGCTCCCGCCTTCGCGACCCCGTCGGCCACCTCACGGTCGGTGGAGACCACGACCACCGGGCGGCCCGGCGGTTCGGCCCGCACCAGCTGGCGGATCAGCTCGTCCGCCGTCACGCCCGCCTTGGAGAACAGCACCCGCACCCCGCGCGGCGGCGCGAGCAGCACCGGCGCCGCCAGCTCCGCCCCGTCGAACACGCAGGTCATCTCGGCGCCCGTCTGCGCGGCCAGCATCGACAGCCCGCCCAGCAGGCGCAGCCGCTGCTTCTCCAGCGGCATCGTCGGATAGCCGGTCTTCGTCACGTTGTAGCCGTCGACCACCAGATGCGCCTGGGGCAGCGCCAACAACTGGTCCAGCAACGCCGGATCGGTCTCCGACAGGGCCCGCGCCGCGATGTCCTTCGGCGTCATCCGACCCGGCTCCACCGCCTCCACGGTGTCCGCGGGACGGGTGCTGACCGGCGGCAGCGCCAGCTCGCGCCGCAGCCCGGCCGCCGCGTCCAGGACGGTGTCCAGCAGCAACCGCAGCCGCATGTCCTCGATGCTCCGGCCCTCCCGGGTGGCCCGGCGCGAGATCTCCAGCGCCGACTCCACCTCCGCGAGGCGGGACTTGAGCCGCCGGGACTCGCTCTCGGCGGCGGCCACCTGCGCGGCCGCCTCCCCGCGGATCCCGTCGACCTCGGCGCCCACCTTGCGCAGGGCCGCCTCGCCCCGCTTGACGTCGCTCAGGGCGCTGCGCAGCTTGCGCTGAAGCGATTCGGCTTCCTTGCGGGCCGCCTCTAGGTCGGCGCGCACCTGCTCGCCGCCCGAACGCTGCAGTTCCCGTACCTGGGCCAGCTCCTCGCGCAGCCGCTCCAGTTCGCGCCGCGTCTCGTCGCCCACCCGTTCGGCGTCGGCGCGCTGCGCCTCCTCGCCCGCGGAGGCCACCAGCTTGACCCAGCCGGCCGGGCGCAGCACGTACGCGGCGGCCGCCACGTCCAGCGGGTCGGCCGCGGCCGGTGGCGCACCCGACTCCAGCGCCCCGGTCAGCTCCGGCTGCGCCTCGCGCAGCTTGTCCGCGACCCGGCCGCGGAAGACGGCGTCCGTCTCCACGGCGGCGGCCATCGCGTTGCCGGCGAACTTGGCGCGCCGGGTCGGGGTGAACCGCGCGTACTGGCGCAGCTGCGCCGGGAGGTCGGCGACCGTCAGGCCGCCGAAGGCGTCCGAGACGAGCGCGACGACCCGGCGCCGCACGCCTTCGGGCAGCGGGCGGTCGAGCGCCTCGGCGGCGTCGCCGGCCTCGTCGGCCGGCTCAGCGCCGCTTGCTGGCTCCACAATCCGTCACCCCTACCGTGATCTACTGTGGGCCCGGCTCCGTCAGGAGTCGGTGCCCGGCCTGTCCACGAGTTCGATCTGGTCCACCGCGTTGCACCAGCGGCAGCGGACCGACTCGATGGTCTCACTGACCACCTCGCGTTCCTCGACCTTGGGCTCCCCGGCGAGGTCCAGGTGGACGTACTCCACGACCTTCGACGATCGGGTGACGTCGAACCGCGTGAGGTTGCCGCACAGCGTGCAGCGCCACCGGGTGGTGTCGGTCGGCAGGGGAACCGTCATCAGGCCGCTCTCTCCTTCGTAGCTCATTCAATCAAAGCCTTCCGCGGCGGTCCGCGGACCGCGCACGTAACCCTACGGCCTGGCACCACCCCCGAGGGGGTCCACCTGCGTCATGCTCTGTCGCATGATCGTAAGGTGGCGGACCGTCCGCGAGGCCGCCCGGGGCCCGGTGATCACGTACGCGCTGATCGCCGGCTGCTGCGTGGCGTTCGTCCTCGGCCCGGCATCGGGCCTGAACCCCTCGTACGGGACGGGAGATCGGCTGACGGAGACGGGCACCGCGTACTTCCGGCACTGGGGCGTGGTCCCGGACGAACTGTTCTCGGGAGCCGGCCGGGCGCTGCTCACCCCCCTGACGGCCCTCTTCGTCCACGGCAGTTGGCTGCACCTGCTCGGGAACATGCTCTTCCTGTACGTCTTCGGGGCGATGACGGAGGAACGGATGGGCCGCGCGCCCTTCCTCGTGTTCTACGTCTGCACCGGATACCTCGCACTGGCCTCGTACGCGGCGGCCAACGCCTCCTCCGACCAGACCCTGGTCGGCGCGTCCGGCGCGATCTCGGCGGTCCTCGGCGCCTTCCTCTGCCTGTTCCCGCACGCCCGGGTGACCAGCCTGTTCCCGTTCCTGCTGTTCCTGCCGCTGCGCTTCCCGGCGTGGATCGTGCTGCTCTTCTGGTTCGGCCTGCAATGGCTGGCGGCGCACCGGGCGGACAGCGGTCCGGGGGTGGCCTACCTGGCCCACGTGGTGGGCTTCTCCCTCGGCTTCCTGTACGCGTGGGCCCGATATCGGCGTACGACTACAGTGAGGCGACCAGTGACATCCGGCGAGGGAGACAGCCAACCGTGATCACCGCGATCGTGCTCATCAAGACCAGCGTGGACCGCATCCCCGAGATCGCCGAGTCCATCGCGCAGCTGGACAGCGTCAGCGAGGTCTACTCGGTCACCGGAACGTACGACCTGATCGCGCTGGTCCGCGTCGCCCGCCACGAGAACCTCGCGGACATCATCCCGGGCAGCATCAGCAAGATCCCCGGCGTCGAGGCGACGGACACGCACGTCGCGTTCCGCACGTACTCCCAGCACGACCTCGAGGCCGCCTTCGCGATCGGCCTCGACGCGTAGCGTTCACAGCCCGGGCAGCGCCTCGCCCACCCGGGCGGGGCGCCCCTCCCGGAGCCGGATCAGGTACCCGCGCGGGTAGCCGCCGAGATCCCCGTCGACGTGCGCGACGTACGCCCGCGCCCCGGTGGCCTCACCCTCGGGGTCCCCGGGCAGCGGCCTGTCGACGGCCGCGCGGAGCACGGGTGGCCGATCCCCGTACGTCATGACCCGAACGAGCTCAGACGGCCGGGACGCAGCGGCCCTCTTCGGTGCGGTACTGCCACTTGGCGCCGTCCGCGACGAGTTCCTTCACCGCGCGGACGAACCGCTCGACGTGCTCGTCGGGGGTGCCCGCGCCGAAGCTGACGCGGATGGCGTTCAGCGAGCGCTCCCCCGGCGCGGCCTCCGGCGCCCCGCACTCGCCCGGCTCCTGCGGCTCGCTGCCGAGGAGGGTGCGGACCAGCGGGTGGGCGCAGAAGAGGCCGTCGCGGACGCCGATGCCGTACTCGGCGGACAGGGCGGCGGCGAAGTGGGAGCTGTTCCAGCCGTCGACCACGAAGGAGATGACGCCGACGCGCGGGGCGTCGTCCCCGAACAGGGACAGGACGCGTACGGCCGGGACCTCCGACAGGCCCTCGCGGACCTTCGCGATGAGGTGGTTCTCGCGGGCGACCAGGTTCTCGAACCCGGCCTCCTTCAGGGCCTTGCAGGCGGAGGCGATGGAGTAGACGCCGATGACGTTCGGGGAACCGGCCTCGTGCCGGGCGGCGGTGGTGTGCCACTCGACGTCGACGCCGCCGTCCTCGCGGCGGGCCACCTTGCGGGAGGCGCCGCCGCCGGCGAGGTACGGGTCGGCCTCCTGGAGCCAGTCCGCGCGGCCGGCGAGGACGCCCGAGCCGAAGGGGGCGTACAGCTTGTGGCCGGAGAAGGCGACCCAGTCCACGTCGAGGTCCCGGACGGAGACGGGGTGGTGCGGGGCCAGCTGGGCGGCGTCCAGGACGATCCGCGCGCCGTGGGCGTGCGCGGCGGCGGCGAGTTCCTTGACCGGCCACAGCTCGCCGGTGACGTTGGAGGCGCCGGTGACGCAGACCAGCGCCGGGCCGTAACCCTCTTCAATCGACGCAGTGCGGTCGGCGAGCGCCCGCTCCAGGGTGGCGACGGCCTCGCCGGGGGTGCGGGGGGCGTTGAGGTAGGTGACGCGGGCGTTCGTCCAGGGCAGCAGCGAGGCGTGGTGCTCGGTCTCGAAGACGAACACCTGGCAGTCGGCCGGCAGGACGGCGGCGAGCAGGTTGAGGGAGTCGGTGGTGGACCGGGTGAAGACCACCTGGTCGGAGGCCCGGCAGTCGAGGAACTCGGCGACGGTGACGCGGCTCTGCTCGAAGAGGTCGGTGGAGAGCTGGGAGAGGTAGCCGGCCCCGCGGTGGACGCTGCCGTAGTAGGGGGCGTAGGCGGCGACGTCGTCCCAGACCCGCTGGAGCGCCGGGGCGCTGGCAGCGTAGTCCAGGGCGGCGTAGGTGACCTCGCCGCCGGTCACGAGCGGGACGGTGACGTCGCGGCCGAGCACGGCCAGCGGCTCGGCGCAGGTGGGCTCGTCGACGCACACGTCGGTGGCGGTGGCGACGGCGGCGGCGTTCAGGGATGCGGACATGGCGGTATCTCCCGGCAGGCAGGGCGGAATGGCTTCGGTGTGCCCGTACGCGGATGCGGCGCTGCGGCCGTCGGGGTACGGGAAAGCCCTCGGAGTGACGCGGGATGCACGGAAGTGCCCCGGTCCGAGGGGTGAAGTGGGGGCGGAGTCGCCCTATCGCATTCGCTTGCTCACGGAAAACGCTCCTCGAGAGACCAGGACCCCTGGTATCGAGGGATCCGCGCTTGCCGTAGACCTCGCTGCCTACGGCCTGGTCATCACCCGGGGCACCCCGCCACGGAAGGAGGGTTGCCGGACAGCAAGCCGGGGCCTAAACGCTGTCACTCGTGACCTGGTCAGAATCCTGCCACACGATCTCCCGTGCGCAAGACCCCGGTCCACGATGCGGACCGGGGTCTTGGCCGAAACGGTGCCTCAGGCGTTGCTCGCCGCCACCCAGCGGTCCAGCGCGGCGCGAGCGGATCCCGAGTCGATGGACTGGGCCGCCCGGGTCACGCCCGCCGCGAGCTGCTCCTCCAGGGAGCCCGTCCCCGGGTCCAGCGCCACCAGGGCCGCGGCCGAGTTCAGCAGTACGGCGTCCCGGACGGGGCCGGTCTCCCCCGCCAGCAGCCGGCGGGCGACGTCGGCGTTGTACGAGGCGTCCTCGCCGCGCAGCGCCGACACGTCGACGAGCGGGATCCCGATGTCGCGCGGGTCGAAGGGGGTCTCGGTGACCGAGCCGTCCCGGACCCACCACACCCGCGAGGTGGCGGTGGTGGTCAACTCGTCGAGGCCGTCGTCCCCGCGGAACACCAGCGCGGAGGAGCCCCGTTCGGCCAGCACCCCCGCCATGATGGGGGCCACCCGGGGATCGGCCACGCCCGTGGCCTGGGCCCGCACCTTGGCCGGGTTGGTCAGGGGGCCGAGGAAGTTGAAGGTCGTCCGGATGCCCAACTCCTTGCGGGCGGCCGCCACGTGCCGCAGCGCCGGGTGGAACTTCACCGCGAAGCAGAGCGTGATCCCGGCTTCCTCGACGACCTCCACGACCCGGGCCGGGGTGAGGTTGAGGTTGACGCCGAGCTTCTCCAGCACGTCGGAGGAGCCGCTCGCGGAGGACGCCGCCCGGTTCCCGTGCTTGACGACCTTCGCGCCCGTGCCGGCCACCACGATCGCCGACATGGTCGAGATGTTGACCGTCTTGGCGCCGTCGCCGCCGGTGCCGACGATGTCCACCGTCCGGCCCGGGACCTCGATCAGGTTGGCGTGTTCGTACATGGCCCGCACCATGCCGTTGATCTCCGCGACGGTCTCCCCCTTGGCCCGCAGCGCGACCACGAAGCCGGCGATCTGCGCGTCGGTGGCCTCGCCCCGCATGATCTGCTCCATCGCCCAGGCGGTGTCGTCCGCACCGAGGTTCCGACCGGTCAGCAGGGCGTCGAGGAGGCCCGGCCAGCCACGGGCCGCCACGCTGTCGCCGCCTGCCGGGGTCACAACGTTCATGGTCCGCTCCTGCTGCCTGGTGAGGTTGCCACGTCGAATGGGAAGGGGACCAGCCTATCCAGCCCCGGAGACGGCAAAGAGCCCCGTCCAGAGACTGGACGGGGCTCTCGCCGTGGCGACACCAGGATTGGCCGAAACCAATCCCTCAAGCGGTCGTGCGGGGGATCAGTGGTGGCCGTGGCCGCTCTGGATCTCCTTGTACTCCTCCACCGTGGGCTTCGGGATCTGGCCGCCCTCGGCGTAGTAGCTCTTGCTGAGCTTCGCGCGCAGCTTCTCGGTGGCCTTCACCTTGCGCTCGACGCCGTTCTCGTCGACCGTCGGGCCGATCTCGACCGGCTCGTACGTGTTGTACGAGGTGAGCGTGTGGAGCTGGCCCTGCGGGAGCGGCTCGTGGATCTCGACGAACTCACCGTGCGGCAGGCGCTTGATGATGCCGGTCTCGCGACCGTGCAGCACCTTGTCCCGGTCCCGGCGCTGGAGGCCGAGGCAGATCCGCTTGGTGATGACGAAGGCGATGACCGGGCCGACGAAGAAGCCGATCCGGGCGAACCAGGTGATCGAGTTGATCGAGAGGTGGAAGTACTGCGCGAACATGTCGTTTCCACCGGCGATCAGCAGGATGACGTACCAGGTCAGCCAGGCCACACCGAAGGCAGTACGGGTCGGGACGTTGCGCGGGCGGTCCAGGATGTGGTGCTCGCGCTTGTCGCCGGTGACCCAGGACTCGACGAACGGGTACACCGCGATCGTCGCCAGCACCAGCGGGAAGATCACCAGCGGGACGAACACGCCCAGGACGAGCGTGTGACCCCAGAGGTTGATCTCCCAGCCGGGCATCGCACGGATGAGGCCCTCGGAGAAGCCCATGTACCAGTCGGGCTGCGCGCCCGTGGACACGTGGTCCGGGACGTACGGACCGAGCGCCCAGATGGGGTTGATCGAGGCGATGCCCGCGATGGCCGCGATGATGCCGAAGACCAGGAAGAAGAAGCCTCCTGCCTTCGCCATGTAGACCGGCAGCAGCGGCATGCCGACGACGTTGTTGTTCGTCTTGCCGGGGCCCGCGAACTGGGTGTGCTTGTGGTAGAAGACCAGGATCAGGTGGGCGACCAGCAGGCCCATCATGATGCCGGGCAGCAGCAGGATGTGGATGGAGTAGAACCGGGCCACGAAGTCGTGGCCGGGGAACTCCCCGCCGAACAGGAACATCGACAGGTACGTGCCGACGACCGGCACGGACAGGATCGCGCCCTGCATGAAGCGGACACCGGTGCCCGAGAGCAGGTCGTCCGGCAGCGAGTAACCGGTGAAACCGGTGAACATGCCGAGGACCAGCAGCAGGAAGCCGAAGATCCAGTTGATCTCGCGCGGCTTGCGGAACGCGCCGGTGAAGAAGACGCGCATCATGTGCACCATCATCGCCGCGACGAAGATCAGTGCCGCCCAGTGGTGGATCTGCCGGATGAGCAGACCGCCGCGGACGTCGAAGCTGATGTCCAGGGTCGAGGCGAACGCCTCGGACATCCGGACACCCTGCATCGGCACGTACGAGCCGTGGTACACGACCTCGTTCATGCTCGGGTGGAAGAACAGCGTCAGGTACACACCCGTGAGGATGATGATGATGAAGCTGTAGAGGCAGATCTCACCCAGCATGAAGGACCAGTGGTCCGGGAAGATCTTGCGCATGTTGGCCTTGGCGAGGCCGTAGATGCCCAGGCGGCCGTCCGCCCAGTCCGCTACGCGCTCGCCGGCAGGCGCTTTGCGCCCCGTCTTGTTGTCTGTGGCAGTGCTCATCCGCGCTCCCAGAATGCAGGACCGACGGGCTCTTCGAAGTCGCCGTGCGCTTCGAGGAAGCCCTCGTCATTCACGCCGATCCGCAGCTGCGGAAGCGCGTGACCGGCCGGGCCGAAGATGACACGGGCGCCGTCGGAGAGGTCGAAAGTGGACTGGTGGCACGGGCAGAGCACGTGGTGCGTCTGCTGCTCGTACAGGCTGATCGGGCAGCCGACGTGGGTGCAGATCTTGGAGAAGGCCACGATGCCGTCGTGGGACCACTCCAGTTCCTTCTTGTCCTTGATGTCGTCCGGCTGGATACGGACGATCATCAGGGCTGCCTTGGCGATCTGGGACATGTAGTCGTGCGCGTCCTCCTCCAGGCCCTCGGGCTTGGCGAAGGTCAGCGAGCCGACCAGGATGTCCTCGGGACGCAGCGGCTCCATCGTGTTCTGGTTGATGAGCAGCTTGCCCTTGGCCCAGATCGTCTTGCGGAGCTTGTCCTCGGGCAGCGGGCCCAGGTCGCGCAGCAGCATCACGCCGGAGAGCGGCACCAGGGCCAGCGCGCCGAGCAGGGTGTTGCGGATCAGGGGCCGGCGGCCGATGCCGGACTCGTTCGCGCCGTCGGCGAAGTCCTGCAGGACCTGCGCCTTGACCTCCGGCGGAGCGGCGATCTCGTGGCGCTCGGCGGCGACCTCCACGTCGGACATCAGGGTGCGGGCCCAGTGGACCGCGCCCGCGCCGATGCAGAAGAGGGCCGTGCCCAGGGTGAGACCGAGCGCGAAGTTCAGCGCGCTCACCTTCCCGATGGGGAAGATGTAGACGATCTTGTCGACCGGGAAGATCACGTACGAGGCGATGAAGGCGACCGTGGCCAGCATCGACAACGTGAACAGCATCGCGACGGTGCGCTCGGAGCGCTTCGCCGCCCGCTCGTCGATGTCCTGGATACGGGGCTTGTGGACCGGAAGGCCCGGGTCGGCGAACGGGTCGTCCGCGACCGCCACGCCACCGTGGTGTGCGTCGCCCTGCTCGCTCGGCAGGTGCTTCTCTTCGGGAATGTCTTGGCTACTCATGACTTCTTGGCCTTAGCGGTGTGGGCCGCGACCCAGACGGCGACAGCGATCAGCGCACCCAGACCGAAGATCCAGCCGAACAGACCCTCGGAGACGGGGCCGAGGCCGCCGAGCTTGAGACCACCGGGGCTGGTCGACTTCTCGCCGTTGACGTTCTGGAGGTACGCGATGATGTCCTTCTTTCCCTGCTCCGGCATGGTGCTGTCCGGGAAGGAGGGCATGTTCTGCGGGCCGGTGAGCATGGCCTCGTAGATGTGCTTCGGCGAGACGTCCTCGAGGTTCGGGGCGTACTTGCCGTTCGTCAGGGCGCCGCCCTCGCCGGTGAAGTTGTGGCACTGCGCGCAGTTGTTGCGGAACAGCTCACCACCCTTGGCGATGTTGGCCCCGGCCGGGTCGTACTGCTTCTCGGACGGCGTGATCGGGCCGGCGCCGAGCGAAGCGATGTACGCCGCGAGCTGGTCGATCTGGGCCTGCGAGTAGATGTTCGGCTTCTTCGGCACCTGGGCGCCGGGCTGCTGGGCGGGCATGCGGCCCGTGCTCACCTGGAAGTCGACGGCAGCGGAGCCGACGCCTACCAGGCTGGGGCCGTCAGAGGAACCCTGACCGCCGGTACCGTGGCAGCTTGCGCAGCCCACGGCGTAGAGCTTCTGGCCCTCCTCGATGGCGAGGGACTGGGCGGTTTCGTCGGCCTGCGCCTTGCCCGCGGGCGCGAAGGCGGCGTACAGCCCCCCAGTGACCGCCAGCGCGAAGAGTAGAACGACGACCGCCGCCAGCGGATGGCGTCGTCGTGCGGAGAGCTTTTTCACGGATTACCCCGGTGTCAGGATCTTCTGCGTCGGTGTTTCTGGATGGAGTGCCGAGCCGGGCCCGGCGACGTGTTCGCTACTTGATCAGGTAGATCGTGGCGAAGAGGCCGATCCAGACGACATCGACGAAGTGCCAGTAGTAGGACACGACGATGGCCGACGTGGCCTGTTCGTGGGTGAACCTCTTGGCCGCGTACGTCCGGCCGAGGACCAGCAGGAAGGCGATGAGACCGCCCGTCACGTGCAGACCGTGGAAGCCGGTGGTCAGGTAGAAGACCGAGCCGTACGGTCCGGACGAGAGGGACATCCCCTCGTGCTTGACCAGCTCGGTGTACTCGAACACCTGCCCGCCAATGAAGATCGCACCCATGACGAACGTGATGATGAACCACGATCGGAGCTTCTTCACGTCACCGCGCTCGGCGGCGAATACGCCGAGCTGGCAGGTGAGCGAGGAGAGCACCAGGATCGTCGTGTTCGTTGCCGAGAAGGGCAGATTCAAGGCCGAAGCCTGCTCTGTCCAGTACTCGGCACCCGTCACGGATCGCAGGGTGAAGTACATCGCGAAGAGGGCCGCGAAGAACATCAGCTCGGAACTCAACCAGATGATGGTTCCGACGCTGACGAGGTTCGGCCGGTTGACCGTCGGGTGCGCGTGCCCGGTATCTACTGTCGTTGCTGTCGCCACGACCGACATTATGTCGGTCGCTTATCCCGCCCTCACCCCGGGGGGTGCCGTTCGGAGTGTCAGGGGGGTGTGCAAGGCCCGAACGGCCCATCAGATCGTCCTTCCGGTGTCTCGGGCGGGGCTGTGCGAACCGATGTTGACAGCGGGTCGGACGGAGTAGCATCCCGCGCATCATCAGCGTGATTCACGGACACGTGGAGGAACGAAATGCGGGCGACTGCGCGGGTTCTGGTCTACAGCGACGACGCGGGCACCCGGGAGCAGGTGCGGCTCGCGGCCGGTCGCAGGCCGGCGGCGGACCTGCCGCCGGTGGAGTTCCTGGAGTGCGCGACGCTTCCGGCGGTCCTGACCGCACTGGACGAGGGCGGCATCGACGTCTGCGTGTTGGACGGCGAGGCGGTTCCGGCCGGGGGCATGGGCGTGTGCCGGCAGATCAAGGACGAGATCTTCCGGTGTCCCCCGGTGCTGTTGCTGATGGGGCGTCCGCAGGACGCCTGGCTGGCCACGTGGAGCCGTGCGGACGCCGCTGTCACCCTTCCGGTGGATCCGGTGGACTTCCCGGAGGTCCTGGCGGGCCTCCTGCGGCCCCGGCTGTCCCTGGACGCCTAGAACTGACACACAAGCCCCACGAGCCCCTCAGGGGCGCTCGTGGGGCTTGTGGTCGGTTTCCTAGACGGTCGGGCGCAGGCGGGCCTGGTCGATGGGACTGCGGCCTTCCTGGGTGCCCTTGAGGAGGGCACTGCCCTCCCTCCAGTCCTTCCAGTCCATGTTCCAGTCGCCGAAGCCGTTGCCGAAGATGTCCATGTCGTCGCCGATGCTGTTGATCACCTTGACGATGTCGCCCTCGGTGATGTTCTCGTAGAACCAGGCGGCGTTGCCGGTGCTCATGCCGGTGCATCCGTGGCTGACGTTGGCGACGCCGTGCGAGGAGACGGACCACGGCGCGGCGTGCACGTATTCACCACTCCAGGTGACTCGGGTCGCCCAGTAGACGGGCAGGTTGTAGTACTCGCTGCCGCCGATCCCGACGGTGTCGCCGCGCATCTGGACGTAGTACTGCTTGCCGAGCACCACCTTGATGCCGTTGCGGGTGGAGAAGCCGGGCTTGCCGGTGGTCACCGGAAGGGTCGTGACCACTTCTCCGTTCCGGCGGAACGTCATGTAGTGCGAGGAGGCGTCGGTGGTGACCTCCACCCGGTCGCCGAAGTCGATCTTGAGCGGCTTCGAGGCGGCGCCGTGGAGTTCGTCGGAGACCCGGACGCCTTCCAGGTTGCTCCGTACGGTGACGCTGGTGTTGGCCGGCCAGTAGTCCTTGGGCCGGTAGTGGAGGTTCTTGTCGTCGATCCAGTGCCAGGCGCCCTCGACTCCGTCCGCCGCGTCGACGACCAGGGCCCGTTCCACGACGGCCCGGGCGGCCTTGTCCTTGACGGGTTCGTTGAGTTCGGCGGTGATGGGCTGTCCGACGCCGTACTTGCCCTCGTCCGGGCCGAATTCGACCTTGAGGACGCCGTCGGCCGGGGTGGTGTCGAACGCCAGCGTGCGCTGCCCCTGTGCCCCGCGCTCGTTCTCCGTGGTCACGGTGACCGCGTAGTGGACGCCCGCGGCCATCGGGCCGGTGCTGTGCCAGCGGTCGCCCTTGGCGGAGAGTTCACCCGCGAGGCGCCGTCCGTGGGTGTCCACGACGGTCACGTCGGTGATCCGGGACTCGTTGCCCTTGACGGTGACTTCGAGGGGCTTGTCGGGGTCGGCGGGGCGGCCGCCGGGGGCCAGGTTGAAGGCGACGTGCTCGCCCGCGTCGTACGGGCGGACTGACAGCGGGTTCTTCTCGCCGGACCCGCATGCGGTGGCTCCGGCCCCGAGGGACGCGACCAGCAGGGAGCAGCTGAGTACCGTCCAAAGACGCGGTGAGTGCTTCATGGAGCCAACGCTATGAAGATATGACAATTACGGCGCGCGGGATGACTGCAAACGAGGGGCCCGGACCCCTCCGAAGAGGTGTCCGGGCCCCAGGTGTGCGGCGATCGCCGCGAGGTCCCGCCGGTCCGGCCGGGTCCTACTGGTTCTGGTTCTCACCGCGGTAGTACTCGTACACCCAGCCCCACAGGCCGATCAGGATGATCGGGGCCGAGAAGTACATGAGCCACCAGCCGAAGATGACACCCATGAACGCGAAGGCGCCACCGATGGCCAGCGAGAGCGGCTGCCAGCTGTGCGGGGCGAAGAACCCCAGCTCGCCCGCCTCGTCGGCGACGTCGGCCTCCAGGTTGTCCTGGGCCATCTCGTCCACGCGCTTGGCCGTGAAGGCCAGGTAGTAGCCGATCATGACGCTCAGGCCGAAGGCCAGGAAGAGCGCGGTGGTGCCGACGGGCTCCTTCGACCACACGCCGTACACGACGGCCATGATCAGGATGAAGAAGGAGAGCCAGAGGAACATCTTGCCCTGGATCTTCACTTGCCGGCCTCCTTGCCACCGCTGACGGCCTTGGTGCCGGCGCCGTGGTCCTCGAGGTGGTCGAGGGCCGCGATCTCCGGGTGGTGCAGGTCGAACGCCGGGGATTCGGAACGGATCCGCGGCAGGGTGAGGAAGTTGTGCCGCGGCGGCGGGCAGGAGGTCGCCCACTCCAGCGAACGGCCGTAGCCCCACGGGTCGTCGACCTCGACCTTCTTCCCGTACTTCGCCGTCTTCCAGACGTTGTACATGAAGGGCAGCATCGACAGGCCGAGCAGGAACGAGCTGATCGTGGAGATCGTGTTCAGCGCGGTGAATCCGTCGGCGTCCAGGTAGTCCGCGTAACGGCGCGCCATGCCCTCGGCGCCCAGCCAGTGCTGCACCAGGAAGGTGCCGTGGAAGCCGATGAACAGCGTCCAGAAGGTGATCTTGCCGAGGCGCTCGTCCAGCATCTTGCCCGTGAACTTCGGCCACCAGAAGTGGAATCCGGAGAACATCGCGAAGACCACGGTGCCGAAGATGACGTAGTGGAAGTGCGCGACGACGAAGTACGAGTCGGAGACGTGGAAGTCCATCGGGGGCGAGGCCAGGATGACGCCGGTCAGACCACCGAAGGTGAAGGTGATCAGGAAGCCGACGGCCCAGAGCATCGGTGTCTCGAAGGACAAGGAGCCCTTCCACATCGTGCCGATCCAGTTGAAGAACTTCACACCGGTCGGTACCGCGATGAGGAACGTCATGAAGGAGAAGAACGGCAGCAGCACACCGCCGGTCACGTACATGTGGTGCGCCCACACGGTCACCGAAAGGCCGGCGATCGCGATCGTCGCGGCGATCAGACCGATGTAACCGAACATCGGCTTGCGCGAGAAGACCGGAATGACCTCGGAAATGATTCCGAAGAATGGCAGCGCGATGATGTACACCTCTGGGTGCCCGAAGAACCAGAAGAGGTGTTGCCACAACAATGCGCCGCCATTGGCCGCGTCGAATACGTGCGCACCGAATTTACGGTCGGCCTCCAGCGCGAAGAGCGCGGCGGCCAGCACCGGGAAGGCGAGCAGGACCAGGACACCGGTCAGCAGCACGTTCCAGGTGAAGATCGGCATGCGGAACATCGTCATGCCGGGGGCGCGCATGCAGATGATCGTGGTGATGAAGTTGACCGAACCGAGGATCGTGCCGAAGCCGGAGAAGGCCAGACCCATGATCCACATGTCGGCGCCGATGCCCGGCGAGCGGACCGCGTCCGACAGCGGGGAGTAGGCGAACCAACCGAAGTCGGCGGCACCCGAGGGGGTGACGAAGCCGGCCACCGCGATGGTCGAGCCGAAGAGGTACAGCCAGTACGCGAACATGTTCAGCCGCGGGAACGCCACGTCGGGCGCGCCGATCTGCAGCGGCATGATCCAGTTGGCGAAACCCGCGAAGAGCGGGGTGGCGAACATCAGCAGCATGATCGTGCCATGCATGGTGAACGCCTGGTTGAACTGCTCGTTCGACATGATCTGCGTGCCCGGTCGGGCCAGCTCGGCGCGCATGAAGAGCGCCATGATCCCGCCGATGATGAAGAACACGAACGACGTGACCAGGTACATCGTGCCGATGGTCTTGTGGTCGGTGGTGGTGAGCCACTTCACGACGACATTGCCCGGCTGCTTGCGCCGTACCGGCAGCTCGTTCTCGTACGAGTCGGCTGCGGCGGCACCCTGAGATTCGTTGAGGATGCTCACAGTTTGTTGATCTCCGCATTCCGGGCCGGGTCGGTCTGCTTGATGCCGGCCGGCAGGAAGCCGGTCTGACCCTTCTCGGCGAGCTCCTTCAGGTGCTCCCGGTACTTCTCGGGGGAGACGACCTTGACGTTGAAGAGCATCCGGGAGTGGTCGACACCGCACAGCTCGGCACACTTGCCCATGAAGGTGCCCTCCTGCGACGGAGTCACCTCGAAGACGTTGGTGTGACCGGGGATGACGTCCTGCTTGAACAGGAAGGGCACCACCCAGAACGAGTGGATGACGTCGTTCGACGACAGGATGAAGCGGACCTTCTCACCCTTGGGCAGGTAGAGGGTCGGCCCCGGGTTCCCGGTCTGCGGGTTCCGGTCGCTGGGGACGCCCTTCTGGTAGACGCCTTCGGCGCCCGCCGGGAAGTCCTTGGTGAAACGGTCCGGGATGGAGTCGAGCTCCTTGGGGACCGTCGTCGTCCTCGGCGCGGCGTTCTCGGCCGCGCCCGACTGCTTCGGCAGCTCCCTCGAACGGGGGGTGGCCGCGTCGCCGTCGACGTTCTCGATGTAGTTGAAGCCCCAGCTCCACTGGAAGCCGACCACGTTGATCGTGTGCGCCGGCTTGGCGGAGAGGGAGAGCAGCTTCGACTCGTCACGCGCGGTGAAGTAGAAGAGCACCGAGACGATGATGAGCGGGACCACGGTGTACAGCGCCTCGATGGGCATGTTGTACCGGGTCTGCGCGGGGACCTCGATCTTCGTCCGGCTACGCCGGTGGAAGATGACGCTCCACATGATCAGGCCCCACACCAGGATGCCCGTGATGAGAGCGGCCGCCCAGGATCCCTGCCACAGGGAGAGGATGCGAGGCGCCTCCTCCGTGACCGGGGTGGGCATTCCGAGGCGGGGGAAGTCTTTCCAGGTGTACGAGCAACCAGTGGCGGTCGCCAGGACCACGCCCGCAGTCAGCGCCTGCAGCAGCTTCCGCCGCATCGGGCGCCGCGGCGAGCGGTCGGAGCCGTAGGGACTCACGTAGCGCCTTCCCGAGAGTCTCGGCCCGCGCGGCCGGCCGCGGCCGTGTTCGGGTCGGTCGCCGGCCCTGACGCAGGCAGGGGTTTGGATGTTTATGCGGACCAAACCCTACTGGACGCTATTTGGGGTCGCGCGGGGAGGGTGCCCAACGCGCCGTTACTGACCCCGAAGGGGTGGATCCGCCGTACGGGGGACGGGCCATCCGGCCCTGAATGGCGCGCTCCGGAAGACATCTGACGGCCCCTGACCCGGGCCGTCGCGGGGTGGGGGTTAGCGTGGCCCGATGCCGTACTTCGACACCGCGTCCGCCGCCCCATTGCACCCCGTGGCCCGACAGGCCCTGCAGGCCGCCCTGGACGAGGGCTGGGCGGACCCGGCCCGGCTGTACCGGGAGGGTCGGCGCGCGCGGCTGTTGCTGGACGCGGCGCGCGAGGCGGCGGCCGAGGCCGTGGGCTGCCGCCCCGACGAGCTCGTGTTCACTCCTTCGGGGACGCACGCGGTTCACACCGGCGTCGCGGGGGCCCTCGCGGGGCGGCGGCGGGTCGGAAACCATCTGGTCGTATCGGCGGTCGAACACAGTTCTGTACTGCACGCGGCGGACGCGCACGCCGCGGCCGGGGGCACCGTGACGGAGGTTGCGGTGGACCGGCTGGGCGCGGTCGGCCCCGATGCCTACGCCGCCGCGCTGACCCCGGGCACCGCGCTGGCCTGTCTCCAGTCGGCCAACCACGAGGTCGGCACCGTCCAGCCGGTGGCGCGGACGGCCGAGGCCTGCGCGGCGGCCGGGGTGCCGCTGCTGGTGGACGCGGCGCAGTCGCTGGGCTGGGGGCCGGTCGAGGGGGCGTGGTCCCTGCTCGCGGCGAGCGCGCACAAGTGGGGCGGGCCGCCCGGGGTGGGCTTGTTGGCCGTCCGCAAGGGGGCCCGCTTCTCCCCCCAAGGCCCCGCCGACGAAAGGGAGTCGGGCCGCTCCCCCGGCTTCGCGAACCTGCCCGCGATCGTCGCGGCGGCGGCCTCGCTGCGGGCCGTACGGGCGGAGGCCGAGGCGGAGGGGGCCCGGCTGCGGATCCTGGTGGACCGGATCCGGCGGCGGGTGGCCCGACTGGTCCCGGACGTGGAGGTGGTGGGCGACGCCGAGCGCCGGCTCCCGCACCTGGTCACCTTCTCCTGTCTGTACGTCGACGGCGAGACCCTGCTGCACGAGCTGGACCGGGCCGGCTTCTCGGTGTCGTCCGGCTCCTCCTGCACGAGCTCCACGCTGACCCCCAGTCACGTGCTGCGGGCGATGGGGGTGCTGTCGGAGGGGAACGTGCGGGTGTCCCTGCCGCCGGGCACCACCGCCGATCAGGTCAACGGCTTCCTGGACGTGTTGCCGGGCGCGGTGGCGGGCGTGCGGGAGAAGCTCGGCGTCTTGGAAGCGCCGTCGCCGGCGCCCGTCGCGGAGTCCCTGGAGGTGGACGCCCTCGGGCTGCGGTGCCCGCAGCCCGTGATCGAGCTGGCCCGGGCGATCGGCACCGTCCAGGTCGGGGGGACGGTGACCGTCCTGTCCGACGACGAGGTCGCGCGCCTGGACATCCCCGCCTGGTGCGTGATGCGGGGCCACGCGTACCTGGGTGAGGCGGACCGGCCGGCGGGAGTGGCGTACACGGTGCGCCGTCTGGTCTGAGCCGAACGGGACGGCCCCGGCCCGCCGTGGGAGGCGGACCGGGGCCGTCACCGGGTGGTGCGCCCGCGTCAGGACGCGAGGTGGGCGCGGACCTCGGAGGCCGCGGCGTCGCCGTACGCCTTGGTGAAGCGCTCCATGAAGTGCGCCCGGGCCAGGGTGTACTCCTGGGTGCCGAGCGTCTCGATGACGAGGGTGGCGAGCATGCAGCCGACCTGCGCGGCCCGCTCCAGGCCGACGCCCCAGCCGAGCCCGGTCAGGAAGCCCGCGCGGAACGCGTCGCCGACGCCGGTCGGGTCGACCTTCGCCGTCTCCTCCGCGCAGCCGACGACGATCGGCTCCTCGCCGACCCGCTCGATGCGCACGCCCTGCGCGCCGAGGGTGGTGACGCGGGTGCCGACCTTGGCGAGGATCTCCTCGTCGGTCCAGCCGGACTTCGACTCGATGAGGCCCTTCTCGTACTCGTTCGAGAAGAGGTACGTCGCCCCCTCCATCAGGGTGCGGATGTTCTCGCCGTCCATGCGGGCGATCTGCTGCGAGAAGTCCGCGGCGAAGGGGATCCCGCGGGTGCGGCACTCCTCCGTGTGGCGGAGCATCGCCTCGGGGTCGTCGGCGCCGATGAGGACGAGGTCGAGGCCGCCCACCCGGTCGGCGACGGACTTCAGCTCGATCTGCCGGGCCTCGCTCATGGCGCCGGTGTAGAAGGAGCCGATCTGGTTGTGGTCCGCGTCGGTGGTGCAGACGAAGCGGGCGGTGTGCAGCACCTCGGAGATGCGCACGGAGTCGGTGTCGACGCCGTGCCGTTCCAGCCAGGCGCGGTACTCGTCGAAGTCCGAGCCGGCCGCGCCGACGAGGATCGGGCGGGTGCCGAGCTGACCCATGCCGAAGCAGATGTTCGGGCCGACTCCGCCTCTCCGGACGTCGAGGTTGTCGACGAGGAAGGAGAGGGAGACCGTGTGGAGCTGGTCGGCGACCAGCTGGTCCGCGAAACGGCCCGGGAAGGTCATGAGGTGGTCGGTGGCGATGGAGCCGGTGACTGCGATGCGCACGGCGTGGACGCTCCTGCGGAGGACGGCAAGGGGACAGTCAAAACTACCCGGTCGCGGCCCTGCGGCCGACCGGCAGAAACTACCCCGTAGTAGGACTTCCTTCACTCGTCGTGGCGTGCTTAACGTGCCCCCATGACCTACACCGATGGCTTCGGGCACGTCGAGTACGCCGCCGACGCGCGGCCCGGCTTCGCACGGCTGCTGGGCGACTGCGCCCGGATGGCTCCGCACTGGACGGTCCCGGAGGGGCCCCGGCCGGTCCGGGTGGCGCCCTCGCAGATCCACGGCGTCAGCGTTCCGCCGGACTCGGCCCGGCTGATCGCCTCCACGGCGGCGTACGGGGACTGAGTCCGCCCCCGGGAAGATCCCGGGGGAACCGGTTTCGCCGCGGCCACGTCACACCCGCATCACGTACCGCGGGACTGGCGAAGGAGCGAATCGGTGACCAGCGAACAACCCGACACATCAAGCCCCACACGACGGCGGCCGTCCTGGGCCATCGGCTCGATCGCGGCCGCCGTCCTGCTGGCCGGCGGCGGCACGGCCTACTGGGCCTCGACGGCCCACGGCGGCGGTACGGGTGGCAGCCGAACGGGTGACAGCGCGGCCTCCGCGCCGCGCGAGGCGGCGGGGACTCCCACGGGACCCGGCATCGCCCCCGGGGAGCCGGACCCCGCCGGCTCCGGGGTGACCTACACGGCGGACGTGCCGCTGCCGGAGGCGCCGGGGTCGGCGCCGGCCTTCGCGGCGTCCGGCGAGGTCACCTCCGACGAGGTGGCCCGGCTCGCGAAGGCCCTGGGCATCGAGGGCGCGCCCCGGCTCGGCGGTGACGTCTGGCAGGTGGGCGGGAGCGCCGACGGCTCGGGCCCCCGGCTCACGGTGACCCGTCAGGCCCCCGGCACCTGGAGCTTCTCCCGCTTCCAGGGCGTCCCGGGCACGGGTGACGGCTCCGGCAACGGCGCGGGCGACGACTGCGTACGGGGCAAGGACACCTGCGGTCCGGCGACCCTGCCGCAGGGCGGGAAGGACTCCCCCGTCGCACCGGGCGGCGAAGCGGGCAAGCCGGTGTCGGAGGAGGCGGCCAGGGCCGCCGCGGCGCCGGTGCTCGCGGCCGCGGGCCAGGGCGACGCCAAGGTGGACGCCCGGCTCGTCCAGGGGGCGGTCCGGGTGGTGAGCGCCGACCCGGTGGTGGGCGGGCTGGCGACCCAGGGCTGGTCCAGCAAGGTGAGCGTGGGCGCGGACTCCCGGGTGGTGGCCGGCAGTGGTGAGCTGAAGGCCCCGGTCCGGTCCGGGGAGCGGCCCGTGGTCGGCGCCGTCGAGGCGCTGGCCCGGCTCAACGCCCGCAACACGGGCGACGGCACGAGCCCGGACCCGAGCGGCTGCGCGACCTCGGTCCCGCTGACCCCGGACACGCCCGTGGGGGCCACGGACACCGTGCCGTGCAACCCGGAGCCGCGTCCGATGAAGCCGCCGCGGACGGAATCCGTGCGGGGAGCCGTGCTCGGCCTGGCGCCGGGGACGGTCGACGGCGGCCGGGGCCTGGTGCCGGCCTGGCTGTTCGAGGTGGCCGGCAAGTCCGGCGGAGCGGGCCACACCGTGGTCGAGCCGGCGGCCGCCGAGGGCGGCGGGACTCCGGTGCCCCCGCAGGGACGTACCGTGCCCGGGTTCTCGTACGCCGAGGCCGACCGGAAGCTGACCGTGAACTTCTGGGGCGGGGCGTGCAGCACCTACGCCGTGGAGGCGCGCGAGGAGGGCCCCTCGGTCCTGGTGAAGATCACCGACACCCCGAACAAGCCGGGCGGCGCCTGCATCATGATCGCGCAGGAGATGTCCGCGACGGTGACGCTCAAGCAGCCGCTCGGCGACCGCAAGGTGGTCGACGCGACGACGGGCAAGCCGCTCCCCCGCCAGTAACGGCTCCGGAAAACACACGAGGGCCCGGGCCCCGGTCGAATCGACCGGGTCCCGGGCCCTCGTCGGCTGTACCGGCGGGGCCGGCGCGGCCGGACTAGCTGAACGAGTCGCCGCAGGCGCAGGAGCCCGTGGCGTTCGGGTTGTCGATGGTGAAGCCCTGCTTCTCGATGGTGTCGACGAAGTCGATCGAGGCGCCGTGCAGGTACGGGGAGCTCATCCGGTCGGTGACGACCTTGACCCCGTCGAAGTCCTTGACGACGTCACCGTCGAGGGAGCGCTCGTCGAAGAAGAGCTGGTAGCGCAGGCCGGAGCAACCGCCGGGCTGGACGGCGACGCGCAGCGCCAGGTCCTCGCGGCCTTCCTGCTCCAGCAGGGTCCTGACCTTCTCGGCGGCGGCGTCGGACAGGAGGATGCCGTCGCTCACAGTGGTCTTGTCGTCCTGTACGGACATCTGCATTCACTCCCGAAGTGGGCGGCTCCCCGCCGGAGGCTGGGGAAACGTCGGACTCTTGCCGTCGGTGGCAACCAGCGGGACCGCGGATTCATTCCGGGTCCTGCTTCTTGTTTCCGACATTCATGCTCGCACACCCACGCGGGCGGGTGGGCGGACCCGGTGAACGGGACCGTCGGCGGAGCGGCCCGGGCGGGCGAATGCGTCACATCGACACTATCGGCATCGTCAAAGTGACGTGAAGCGGTTATGATAGATAACGTCAAATAGACGAGAAGTCGCAACGAAGTTCCCAGTCGCAGAACAGAAAGGGTGCGTGTCGTGACCACCGCCCAGCCCTTGGACGTCCAGCCGACGCCCCTTGCCCTGCTGCTGCTCGGCCGCGAGGCCGACCCCAAGAGCGAGCGCGGGGTGGAGTGCCCCGGCGACCTGCCCTCGCCGTCGGACCCGAACCTCGTGGCGCGCGCCCGCGCGGCCAAGGAGAAGCTCGGGGACAAGGTGTTCATCCTCGGCCACCACTACCAGCGTGACGAGGTCATCGAGTTCGCCGATGTCACCGGCGACTCCTTCAAGCTGGCCAAGGACGCCGCCGCCAAGCCGGAGGCCGAGTACATCGTCTTCTGCGGCGTCCACTTCATGGCCGAGTCGGCCGACATCCTGACCTCCGACGACCAGAAGGTCGTCCTGCCGGACCTCGCGGCGGGCTGTTCGATGGCCGACATGGCCACCGCCGAGCAGGTCGCGGAGTGCTGGGACGTCCTGACGGACGCGGGCATCGCCGATGTCACCGTCCCCGTCTCGTACATGAACTCCTCCGCCGACATCAAGGCGTTCACCGGCAAGCACGGCGGCACGATCTGCACGTCGTCCAACGCGAAGAAGGCCCTGGACTGGGCGTTCGAGCAGGGTGAGAAGATCCTCTTCCTGCCGGACCAGCACCTCGGCCGCAACACCGCCGTCCGCGACATGGGCATGTCCCTCGACGACTGCGTGCTCTACAACCCGCACAAGCCGAACGGCGGCCTGACCGTCCAGCAGCTGCGCGACGCCAAGATGATCCTGTGGCGCGGTCACTGCTCGGTCCACGGCCGGTTCTCGGTGGACTCGGTCAACGACGTGCGCGCCCGCATCCCCGGTGTGAACGTCCTGGTGCACCCCGAGTGCAAGCACGAGGTCGTGGCGGCGGCGGACTACGTCGGGTCGACCGAGTACATCATCAAGGCGCTGGAAGCGGCCCCGGCCGGCTCGAAGTGGGCCATCGGTACCGAGCTGAACCTGGTCCGTCGCCTGGCGAATCGTTTCGCTGCGCAGGACAAGGAGGTCGTCTTCCTCGACAAGACGGTCTGCTTCTGCTCGACGATGAACCGCATCGACCTCCCCCACCTGGTGTGGACCCTGGAGTCCCTGGCCGAGGGCAACCTCGTCAACCGGATCCAGGTCGACAAGGAGACGGAGAGCTTCGCCAAGCTCGCCCTGGAGCGGATGCTGTCCCTGCCGTAGCGGCCCGGCCGCCGACGGCATGCGAAAGGGGCGCCCCCCTCGGGGGCGCCCCTTTCGCGTACGAGCGGCGCGGTGCGGCGTGTGCCGCCGCAGGGCCCGGGACCCGGCCCGGAGGTCCGTGACGCGGGCCTCCGGGCCGGGACGGGTGGGACGGGGCGCTCGGGTCAGACCTTGACCGGGTCCTGGCTGTCGGTCGGCGCCGGGACGGGCGCCCGGCGGGCCGCCTTCTTCGCCCGGCGACGCTCCTTGCGGAGCTCGACCATCGTGTAGAGGGTCGGCACCAGCAGCAGCGTCAGCAGGGTGGAGCTGACCAGACCGCCGATGACCACCACCGCGAGCGGCTGCGAGATGAACCCGCCCTCGCCGGTGACGCCGAGCGCCATCGGGAGCAGCGCGAAGATCGTCGCCAGGGCGGTCATCAGGATCGGGCGGAGCCGGTGACGGCCGCCCTCGACGACCGCCTCGACGACGCCGAGGCCCTGTGCGCGGTACTGGTTGACCAGGTCGATCAGGACGATCGCGTTGGTCACCACGATGCCGATGAGCATCAGCATGCCGATCATCGCCGGGACGCCCATGGGGGTGCCGGTGAGGATCAGCAGGCCGAGCGCTCCGGTGGCCGCGAAGGGGATCGAGACGAGCAGGATCAGCGGCTGGACCAGCGAGCGGAACGTCGCGACCAGCAGCATGAAGACGATCGCGATGGCCGCGAGCATGGCCAGGCCGAGCGAACCGAAGGCCTCGTCCTGGTCCTCGGAGACGCCGCCGATGGAGGCCGAGGCCCCGGCCGGCAGGTCCAGCGCCTTGATCTTCGTCTGGAGGGTGGAGCTGACGGCGCCGGTGTTCTCGCCGACGGGCCGGGCGGTGATGGTGGCGGCGCGGGCGCCGTCGATCCGGGTCATCGCGACCGGGCCGGGCACGACCTTGACCTCGGCGATGTCGCCGAGCTTGACCGGACCGACCTGGAGGGCCTGGAGCTCGGCCAGGGTGGTGGCCGGGCGGGCGGAGCGGATGACGATGTCCCGCTCGGTGTCGTCCAGTACGGCCTTGCCCGCCGGGTTGCCCCGGACGGCCTGCGCGACGACCGCGCCGAGCATCGCCTGGTCCAGACCCGCGTCGGCGGCCTTGGGCGTGGCGGTGACGGAGATGCGGGGAACCGACTGGGCCAGGTCGCTCTGGACGTCGGCGACGTCCTTGAGGGCCGCGACCTCGGTGCGGACCTGCTCGGCGGCCTTCGCCAGGGTGGCGGCGTCGCCGGCCTTGACGACCACGCTGAGGTTCTGGCTGCCGAAGCCGTCGCCGGCGGCGATGCGGGTGCTGCCGATGCCGTCGAGCTTCGCCAGGCCGCCCTCGATGCGCTTCTTGACGGCCTCCGCGTCGCCGGAGTCCTTCAGCGTCACCTGGTACGAGGCCTGGTTGGAGCCCGTGCCGCCGCCGAAGGCGGCCATGAAGCCGGAGGAGCCCACGGTGACCTGGTAGCTCTTGACGCCGTCCACCGAACCGAGCAGCTTCTCGATCTTGCGGCTGGACTCGTCCGCGGCGGACAGCGAGGTGCCGGGGGCCAGTTCCTGCTTGACCGTCAGGACGTCCTGCTCCCCCTGGTCGAAGAAGTTGGTCTTCAGCAGCGGGGTCATCCCGAACGTGCCGATCAGGACGACCACCGCGAGGGACACACTGGTCAGCCGGCGGCGGGTGGCGAAGCCCAGGACCCGTACGTAGAAGCGCTGGAGGCGGCTGTTCGCCTCCTTCTCCTCGGCTTCGCGGCGGGCCTTGGCGGCGCTCTCGGCGTCCCCGGCGACCACGCCCTTCGGCGCGCTCAGGAACCAGTACGACAGGACCGGAACGACCGTCAGCGACACGAGCAACGAGGCCAGCAGGGCCGCGGTGACGGTGAGGGAGAACGATCCGAAGAGTTCGCCGATCATGCCGCCGGTCAGGCCGATCGGCAGGAAGACGGCGACGGTGGTGAGGGTGGAGGAGGTGACCGCGCCGGCCACCTCCTTGACCGCGGTGAGGATCGCCGCCTCGCGCTCCTCGCCGTAGCCGAGGTGGCGCTTGATGTTCTCCAGGACCACGATCGAGTCGTCGACGACCCGGCCGATGGCGATGGTGAGCGCGCCGAGCGTGAGCATGTTCAGCGACAGGTCGCGGGTCCACAGCACGATGAGCGCGAGGACCACCGACAGCGGGATGGAGACCGCGGTGACCAGGGTGGAACGCAGCGACGCCAGGAAGACCAGGATCACGATCACCGCGAAGACCAGGCCGAGCAGGCCCTCGGTGGTGAGGCTGGAGATGGACTTGGCGACGGCCGGGCCCTGGTCGCTGACCACGGTCAGGTCGGCGCCGGAGCCGAGGGTGGAACGCAGCTCGGGCAGCTTGTCCTTGACGGCGTCCGAGATGGCGACGGCGCTGCCGTCCTTGTCCATCGTCATGACGACCGCGAGGCTGGGCTTGCCGTTGGTGCGGGTGATGGAATCGGCCGCGGCCGGCTCCTGCTTCACGGCGGCGACGTCACCGAGGCGGACGGCCGGCTTCCCGGTGCCGGGGCTCAGCCGCAGGTCCTCGACCTGGGCGAGCGAGGTGTAGCCGGCGCCGACGCGGACGGTGCGGTTCTTGCCCTCCTCGTCGAAGGAACCGGCGGGGACGGCCGCGCCGCCCGCCTGGAGGCCCTTGGCGAGGGAGGCGCCGTCGAGGCCGGCGGCCGCGAGCTTGGCGTTGTCGGGGGTGACGGTGACCTGGAGGTCCCGGACCCCGTCGATGCTGACCTGACCGACGCCGTCGATGTCCTCCAGGACGGGGACGACGGAGCGCTCCAGCTGGTCGGCGAGCGCCTGCTGGTCCTTGTCGGAGGTGACGGCGAGGATCACGGTCGGGATGTCGTCGGTGGATCCGGCCACCACCTGCGGGTCCACCTCGGCGGGCAGCCGCACGCGGGCCCGGTTGACGGCCTGCTGGACGTCGGCGACGAGCTGCTTGGTGCCGCTGTCGCCGTAGTCGAAGGTGGCCCGGATGAGGGCGTTGCCCTCGCTCGCGGTGGAGGTGATGCCGGTGATGCCGTCGACGCCCTTGAGGGTGGCCTCGATCGGCTCGACGACCTGCTTCTCGACGACGTCCGGCGAGGCGCCCTGGTACGGCGCGAGCACGGACACCATGGGCAGTTCGATGGAGGGCAGCAGCTGCTGCTTGAGCTGAGGGATGGCTATGGCGCCGAAGACGAGCGCGACGATCGACACCAGGCCGACCAACGCTCTCTGGGCAAGGCTGAATCGGGACAGCCAGGACATGGGTGGGATCTCTCTGCAGTGACGTATACGAGGGCATGCCGTCGGGCACACGCGAGGCAGTCCAAGACTTTCGCACGCGCGGGCGCGGCTGCGTCGCCCCCAGGTCCCGTCCTTATGTGCGGCATACCGCACCCGCAGTAGTCCGTTCTACTGCGCGGCCCGGTGGATCACCCCGCGGATCAGTCGGAGCGGGGCCGCACCAGGCCCGATTCGTACGCCACGACCACCAGTTGGGCCCGGTCCCGGGCGCCGAGCTTGGCCATGGCCCGGTTGACGTGGGTCTTGACGGTCAGCGGGCTGACCTCCAGGCGGGCGGCGATGCCGTCGTTGGACAGGCCCGCGGCGACGTGGACGAGGACCTCCCGCTCACGACCGGTCAGGGTGGCGAGCCGTTCGGCGTGCGCGGAGCCGGTGGTGGGGGCCTCGGCGTGGCCGCCCTGGGCGAGGAAGCTCGCGATCAGCCCCCTGGTCGCGGCCGGGGACAGCAGGGCCTCGCCGGCGGCGGCGACACGGATGGCGTTGAGCAGCTCGTCGGGCTCGGCGCCCTTGCCGAGGAAGCCGGAGGCGCCGGCGCGCAGGGCGGCGGCGACGTACTCGTCGACCTCGAAGGTGGTCAGCATGACGACGCGGACCCCGGCGAGGTCGGGGTCTGCGCTGATCATGCGGGTGGCGGCGAGGCCGTCGGTGCCGGGCATCCGGATGTCCATGAGGACGACGTCGGCGCGCCGTTCGCGGGCGAGGGCGTACGCCTGGGCGCCGTCGGAGGCCTCGCCGACGACGAGCATGTCGGGCTCGGAGTCGACGAGCACCTTGAACGCGCTGCGCAGCAGCGCCTGGTCGTCGGCGAGCAGCACCCTGATGGGGCCGCCGTCCTGGGTCTGCTCCGCGCTCTGGTCCACGCCCCGAACGTACACGGCCCCGCTCCGTGACCGGTGGGACGGGTGCGGGGCCGGGGTCAGCCGAGGGCGAGGAGGACGAGGGCGGTGGTGGCGGCGACCTCGCAGACGGCCCCGAAGACGTCGCCGGTGACGCCGCCGAAGCGGCGCACGCAGCGGCGCAGCAGCAGCTCGGCGGCGGCCAGGGCCGCCAGGACCGAGACGGCGTACTGGAGGGCCGTGGGCAGGCCCCCCAGCGGGAGGGCGGCCAGTGCGGCGGCGGCCGTGACCAGGCCGGTCACGGCCAGGGCCGTGCGGCTCGGGACGACGCCCGCGACGGCCGCGCCGAGTCCCTCGGGTCGGGCGGCGGGGACCCCTTCGCGGGAGGCGAGGGTCATGGCGAGCCGGGCGGCGACGGCGGCGGCCACGCCGGCGAGCGCGCCCCGGACCCAGCTGTCGGCGTACACGTCGGCGAGGGCGGCCGTCTGCACGAGGAGGACGATCAGCAGGGCGATGACCCCGAAGGGGCCGATGTCGGACTGCTTCATGATCCGCAGGGCGGCGTCGGCGGGTTTGGCGCTGCCGAGTCCGTCGGCGGTGTCGGCCAGGCCGTCGAGGTGCAGGCCCCGGGTCAGCGCGGCCGGTACGGCGACGGTCACCGCGGCGGCGAGCAGCGGGCCGCCGCCGAGGAGCAGCAGCAGGACGCCGGGCACGGCGGCGAGCAGTCCGACGGCGAGCCCGACGACGGGGGCGCAGGCCATGCCGGTCCGGGCGGCCGGACGGTCCCAGCGGGTGATGCGCGCGGGCAGCACGGTCAGCGTGCCGAAGGCGAAGCGGAGCCCGTCGGGCAGGGAGGCGCGCTCGCCGGGCGGGACGGGGGGCGGATCGTCGAACGAATCTTTCATCGGCGGGAACGCTACCCGCTCGCGCCGGGCGGTAAATTGCGTATTACGTGCCAAATCGGGAGCCGCCACACAGAGAGCTGGTGCGATGGGTCACTGGTGGTACCGCAACA
Source organism: Streptomyces sp. NPDC001568 (assembly GCF_042893755.1). Taxonomy (NCBI): domain Bacteria; kingdom Bacillati; phylum Actinomycetota; class Actinomycetes; order Kitasatosporales; family Streptomycetaceae; genus Streptomyces; species Streptomyces sp. NPDC001568. Next base: position 132,449 of record NZ_JBIAVF010000015.1, read on the forward strand.
TCGTCGAACCGGGGAAGCTCCCGCTGCTCCTCGCCCTGCTGTCCTTCGTGACCTCGTTCCTCGTCACCCGGGTGATCACGCGGCTGATCCGCGCGGGCCGGGGCCCCTTCAAGAACATCACCCCGGGCGGTGTCCACGTCCACCACGTGGTGCCGGGCGTGATCCTCGTGATCATCGGCGGGTTCGGTGCGGTCGGCAGCGGCCGGCACGGCTTCGGGGCGGCCCTGTCGGCGGTGCTCTTCGGGCTCGGCGCCGGCCTGGTGCTGGACGAGTTCGCGCTGATCCTGCACCTCGACGACGTGTACTGGAGCGAGCAGGGCCGCAAGAGCGTGGAGATCGTGGTGGTCACGGCGGCGCTGGTGGCGCTGGTGCTGGGCGGCTTCCTGCCGTTCGGGGTCAACGAACTGACCGCGGACGAGCGGCAGAACCGCGGGCTGGTGGTCATGAACACCGCCACGAACTTCTTCCTCACCCTGATCGCCCTGTGGAAGGGCAAGGCCCGCACCGCGATCTTCGGCCTGGTGGTGCCCTTCGTGGCGCTGATCGGCGCGGTACGACTGGCCCGGCCCGGTTCCCCGTACGCCAAGAGGTTCTACGTGAACCGCCCGCGCGCCCGGGCCAAGGCCGGGCTGCGCGCCTTCCACCACGACCGGCGGTGGGCGCACCCGCGCCGCCGCTTCGAGAACTTCATCGGCGGGACGCCGGACCCGGAGCGGGCGGCCCTGGAGAAACCGGAGGGGCCTCGGTGACCGGGACCGTACGGCCGTACGCGAAGGGCCCGCCCCCTCGGGCAGGGGGCGGGCCCTTCGTACGTCGGTGTCCCGGTCGGCCGACGGCCAGGACCGGCCGCGTGCGCGGTCAGCCCGGGATCAGGCCGTCGTCGCTCAGCATGTCCTTGACCTCGTCCAGCGTGGCTCCGGGGCCGGGCAGGATCAGCTCGGAGGGCTCCAGCGCGTCGTCGGGGAGCGGCGCGCCGAGGCGCCGGACGGCTTCGAGCAGGGCGCCCAGCGTGCGCCGGAAGCCCTCCTCGTCGCCGCGCTCCATCTCGGCGAGCAGTTCGTCGTCCAGCTTGTTGAGCTCGGTGAAGTGGCTGTCGGCCATCTCCACCTGACCTTCCCCCATGATGCGGACAATCATGACGGGCCCCGTCCTACTGCTTGTCGAACCGGTGCTTGGTCTGCGACGGCCGGCCCTCGCCGGGGGCGCTGCCCTCGATCGCCTGCTGCTGGGCCGACGGGCCGCCCGCCAGCTCGGCCTTCATGCGCTGGAGCTCCAGCTCGACGTCGGTGCCGCCGGAGAGGCGGTCCAGTTCGGCCTGGATGTCGTCCTTGGAGCCCAGTCCGCTCCGGTCGTCCAGCGCGCCGGACGCCAGGAGCTCGTCGATCGCCCCGGCCCGGGCCTGGAGCTGGGCGGTCTTGTCCTCGGCCCGCTGGATCGCGAGGCCGACGTCGCTCATCTCCTCCGAGATGCCGGAGAAGGACTCGGCGATCCGGGTCTGCGCCTGGGCCGCGGTGTACGTGGCCTTGATGGTCTCCTTCTTCGTGCGGAAGGCGTCCACCTTGGCCTGCAGCCGCTGGGCGGCGAGGGTCAGTTTCTCCTCCTCGCCCTGAAGGGTCTGGTGCTGCACCTCCAGGTCGCTGACCTGCTGCTGGAGCGAGGCCCGGCGGGACAGGGCCTCGCGGGCCAGGTCCTCGCGGCCGAGGGCGAGGGCCTTGCGACCCTGGTCCTCCAGCTTGGCCGACTGCCCCTGGAGCTGGTTCAGCTGGAGTTCCAGCCGCTTGCGGGAGGTCGCCACGTCGGCGACGCCGCGGCGCACCTTCTGCAGCAGTTCCAGCTGCTTCTGGTACGAGTAGTCAAGGGTCTCGCGCGGGTCCTCGGCCCGGTCAAGGGCCTTGTTCGCCTTCGCGCGGAAGATCATCCCCATACGCTTCATGACACCGCTCATGGGCTTCGCGCGCCCCCTTCTGACGGACTTCGCTCAAGGTCACCGACAGGACCACAGTACGGGCCCTGCCTCTATTACCGCACTGATCGAGTACGGATGCGCTCCTCCTCCAGGACGACTACGCCCGCACCGTGTCAGGCGTAAGGAGTAGGTGATCCCCGAGAACCCCGGATGCTCCGGGGATACCCGGGAGTGCCCACGGGGAACCGCTACTGGGAAGACGCCCGCCGTTGCCGGATCGTTCCCCGCCGGGGTGGGGCGCGTGCCTTCGACCACGTAGGCTTGTGTTTTGTGTTTGGTAGCCGCTCCTCCAAGGAAGAGAAGGCCGCCGCCACCGACAAGGTGAGCGCCGACCTCTCGCAGCCCCGTGACCCGCAGGCCCCGAAGGGCCGCCCGACGCCGAAGCGTGCTGTGGCCCAGTCGCAGCGCAAGGCCGTGGTGGCCTCGACCGGCAATCGCAAGGAGGACGCCAAGCGAGCCCGTGAGCGCCGTCGCGTAGAGATGGCCAAGCAGCGCGAGGCGCTGGCCAGTGGCGACGAGCGCTACCTGCCCGCCCGTGACAAGGGCCCCGTGCGCCGGTACGTCCGCGACTTCGTGGACTCCCGCTTCTCCGTCGCCGAGATGTTCCTGCCCCTGGCGGTGATCATCCTGGTGCTGAGCATGGTCCGGGTGCCGTCGATCCAGAACATCGCCCTGATGCTGTGGCTCGGCGTGATCGTCCTGATCATCATCGACTCCATCGGCCTCGTGTTCCGGCTCCGCAAGGCCCTCAACGAGCGCTTCGCGGACGAGCCCCGCCGCGGCGCCGTCGCGTACGGCCTGATGCGCACCCTCCAGATGCGCCGGCTGCGCCTGCCGAAGCCCCAGGTCAAGCGCGGGGAACGGCCCTGACCGGAGGGACGCCCGGACCGGCCGGGACGTCGGGCGACGGCTTCGCCGGCGGCGCCCGGCTCTGGCTCGAAGGCCTCGGCGGGCTGCGCAACGCCGTCCGCCAGGAACTCGTCGGCCGACAGGTCGAGGAACAGATCACGCACCGCTTCCCGGTCGGGCAGCGGTTGCGGGTCCTCGATGTCGGCATGGGTCAGGGCACGCAGGCGCTGCGCCTGGCCCGCGCCGGGCACATGGTCACCGGCCTGGAACAGGACCCGGGGATGCTGGAGGTCGCGCGGGCGGCGCTGGCCGCGGAACCCGCCGGGATCCGCGACCGGGTCCGGCTGCTGGAGGGCGACGGTCGTGAGACCGGCGCCCACTTCGGCCCGGGCAGCTTCGACGTGGTGCTCTGCCACGGCGTCCTGATGTACGTGGCCGAACCCGACGCCATGCTGGCCGGGCTCGCCCGCATGCTGGCCCCGGGCGGCCTGCTGTCCCTGCTCGTGCGCAACGGCGACGCCCTCGCCATGCGTCCGGGCCAATCCGGCGACTGGACGGCCGCGCTGGCCGCCTTCGACACCGTCGACTACACGAACCGGCTCGGCCTGGCCGTACGGGCCGACCGGCTGGCCGGTCTGACGGCGACCCTGTCCGGCATCGGCGCGCCCCTGAACACCTGGTACGGGGTGCGTGTCTTCACCGACGGCACCGAAGCCGGCAACGAACTGCCGCACGACGAGGAACTGGAGCGGCTGCTCGCCGCCGAGGAACGCGCCGGGCGGACCGACCCGTACCGCGCGGTCGCGGCGCTGCTCCACCTCTGCGGAGTCCGCGGATAACACGACCCCGTGAACGTCCGTCCCCGACCCTCGGGCCGGGGACGGACGCTCCTGGGCGCCGGATCAGGCGTCGAGAGCCGCTCGCAGGCTCATCGTGTACAGCTCGGTGCCGGTGTCGTCGGACAGCTTCACCTGCTCGGTACCGCCCTCCAGCAGGTCCTTCCAGTACTCACCGATCCAGGACTCCGCGTCCCCCTGCGTGGTGAACTCCTCCGGTGTCACCGCCGGACTGGTCTCGGTGCCCTCGGCCGTCTCGAACCGCCACGTCCACGCCATGTCCGCCTCCGCTGCTCGTCCGCTCTTGCACGTTGAGTGTGCCCGCAGAGTAACCGGGCGCGCACCAGTCCCGGCGACGCGGGAGGATCTCCGTGTGGAACTCACTCTGCTCGGCACCGGTACACCCGAAGGATTGCCCCGCCCCGGCTGTCCCTGCGCCGCCTGCGCGGTCTCCGTGGGCAGCCGGTCCCGCGCCGCGACCGCCGTACTCGTGGACGGGGCGCTGCTGCTCGACCTGACCCCCGGGGCCGTGCTGGCCGGAGCCCGGGCGGGGCATTCGCTGGCCGGCGTACGGCAGGTGCTGCTCACCCATCCGCACGACGGGCCTCCCGTCGAGCTGCCGCCGGGGCTGCCGGCGGCCGGGCGGGTCCCGGACGGGCGGGAGGTCACCGTGATCAGCGGGCACCGGGTGCGGGCGGTCCCGATGGACGCGCCGGGCACCGGCTACGACGTCACCGGCCCGGACGGCAGCCGGCTGCTGTACCTGCCGCCGGGCGGGGCGCCGGCCGGGACCAACGGGACGAAGGCGCGGCGCGCGTACGACATGGTGCTGGCCGACGTGTCGGGCCGGCCCGAGGCGCTGGCGCGACTGCGGGCGAGCGGGGCGATCGGCCCGGCCACCGACGTGATCGCCGTGCACCTGGACCACGACACCCCTCCGGGGCGGGAACTGGAGCGCCGCTGCGCGGCCGCCGGAGCGCGGGTGGTGCCGGACGGCACCACGGTGGTGGTCGGCGACTACCACGAGGGGCCGGACGTGCCGCGCCGGACCCTGGTGCTGGGCGGGGCCCGCTCGGGCAAGTCCTTCGAGGCGGAGCGGCGGCTGGCCGCCTACCCGGAAGTGGTCTACGTGGCCACGGGCGGCGCCCGTGACGGTGACTCGGAGTGGGCCCAGCGGGTCGGTCTGCACCGGGAGCGGCGGCCGGCGAGCTGGCGGACGGCGGAGACCTGCGACCTCGTACCGCTGCTGGAGGCGTCCGGGCCGGCCCTGCTGATCGACTGCCTCGCACTGTGGCTGACCGACGCCATGGACCGGGTCGGCGCCTGGGACGACGCGGTGTGGGCGACCGATGGGCAGAAGCGGCTGCGCGAGCGGGTCGCCGACCTGGTGGCGGCCGTCCGCGCGACCCGCCGCCCGGTGGTGCTGGTCAGCAACGAGGTGGGTTCGGGAGTGGTGCCGGCGACGGCGTCGGGGCGCCGGTTCCGTGACGAACTGGGACGGCTGAACAACGCGGTGGCCGGCGAGTGCGAACACGTCCTGCTGGTCGTCGCGGGGCAGGTGGCGGTGCTCAAGGAGTAGCGCGTTCCCCTCGGGCCGGACGTCCCCAGGGGGACGCGAGTTCGACGACAGGACCTCGGGCCCGACCCCGGCCGAACCGGTCCCGGACGGGCCCGCCGACCCCGCGCGCAGGGGGCTTGGGCAGGGCCTCACCGGCTGTACGCTCTGGCAGATGACCACGCTGAATCTCGACGACTTCTCCGATCTGATCGAGCGCCCCGACGGGGGCGTCCGGCGTGACGCCGAGGATCGCCGTGAGCGACTGGTGGTGCCGCCCGGCGCCCTGGGCCGGCTCGACGACCTCGCCGAGTGGCTGGCCGCGGCGCAGGGCCGGGTCCCGGTCCGGCCCGTGGAGCGGCCGCGCGTCGTGCTGTTCGCCGCCGACCACGGGATCGCCGCCGAGGGCGTCTCCGCCCGGCCCGCCGGCACCGCCCACGAACTGGTCCGCTCCGTCCTCGACGGCAACAGCCCGGTGGCCATCCTGGCCGGCCGGTTCGGCGCCGGCGTACGGATCGTGGACGCGGGCCTGGACTGCGATCCCGAACTGCTCCCCGAGGACGTGGTGCGCCACCGCGTCCGGCGCGGCAGCGGACGGATCGACCGGGAGGACGCGCTGACGATCGAGGAGGCGCGGGCCGCCCTGGAGCTCGGCATCCGCATCGCCGACGAGGAGGCCGACTCCGGTACGGACCTCGTCGTCCTCGGGGACCTGAGCGTGGGCGGCACCACGGTGGCCGCCACCCTCGTCGCCGCGCTCTGCGGCACGGACGCCTCCGTGGTCACCGGCCGCGGCGGGGTCGCGATCGACGACCTGACCTGGATGCGCAAGTGCGCGGCGATCCGTGACGCGCTGCGCCGGGCCCGTCCGGTCCTCGGCGACCAGGTGGCCCTGCTGGCGACGGTCGGCGGCGCGGACGTCGCCGCGATCACCGGGTTCCTCCTCCAGTGCGCGGTGCGCCGTACGCCGGTCATCCTCGACGGTGTCGTCTCGGCGGCGTGCGGACTGGTCGCCCAGCGGGCCGCGTTCCGCGCTCCGGACTGGTGGTTGGCGGGCCAGGCCGGCGGCGAACCGGGCCAGGCGAAGGCGCTCGATCGGATGGCGCTCAACCCTGTGCTCGACCACGGCGTCACAGTGGGAGAGGGAACCGGGGCATTGCTGGCGCTCCCCCTGGTCCAGGCGGCAGCCGCGCTCGCGGCGGACCTGCCGGAACGGGTCGTGGAAGCGCCGGTGGACTGAGGCGACGGGTACCGCGGACCTGACCGGTCGCGGCGCCCGCGACGCCTGTGGACTGCGATGCCCCATATCATCGCTTTTCATGGGAGAGGTCCGCTTGACCAGCGCAGAGACCGACCGGAGCCTCGATCAGGCGGCCGGCAAGGGTGCCAACGGCAGGAAGGATTCCGGCGGCGACCCCGCCGGGAGGCCGGAGACCCGCAGGGGGACCCCCCGCTCGCGGCGCGCCGCGGGCTTCGCGGTCTGGTACCTGCGGGCCGTCACCTTCGTCAACTTCCTCAGCGCGGTGTGGCTGTCGCTGGGCCAGGACCTGCGTCGGCACAACACCGCCGACTTCTACACCCCGTACCTGCTCACCGCCGGCTTCGCCTCCGGACTGTTCTCGCTGCTGCTCGCGGTCACCATGGGCCGTCGCAAGCGGGCCGCCTGGATCCTGAACCTCGTCGTCAGCGGACTGCTGCTGCTGGCCTTCGCGGTCGCCGCCCTCGCCCCCTGCACCGGCGGCGAACTCGACTTCTGCTACCCGGAGTTCCGCGACCACGCGCAGAACTGGGTCTCGCTCGCCCTGACCGCCGCCTTCGTCGGCGCCCTGCTGCTGGGCCGCCACGAGTTCTACGCCAAGGGCGACCGCTCGAACCCGAAACTGGCGACCGCGGTCGGCGCCGTCGGCCTGCTCGTCACCTCGCTGATCGCCGCCCTCCTCGTCGGCGCGACCAACACCGACGCCGACCGGACCGACGCGACGTTCCTGGCCCGCTGGCGGTACGGCGTGATGCGGCTGATCACCCTGGCGCCCGACGACAGGGCGTACAACGCGATCACCACGCCCGGCTGGGTCGACGTCTTCATCAACGTGATGTCGATGCTGCTGCTGCTCGCCGTGCTGTTCGCGGCCTTCCGCTCGCGCCGGGCCGTCGACCCGCTCACCGCCGAGGACGAGGAACGACTGCGGGCGCTGCTCGCCAAGCAGGGCGACCGCGACTCCCTCGGCTACTTCGCGCTGCGCCGCGAGAAGTCCGTCATCTGGTCCCCCACCGGGAAGGCCGCCGTCACCTACCGGGTCGTCGGCGGGGTCTCGCTGGCCTCCGGCGACCCCATCGGCGACCCCGAGGCGTGGCCCGGGGCGATCGAGCCGTGGCTGGCGCAGGCCCGCGAGCACGGCTGGGTGCCGGCCGTGATGGGCGCGAGCGAGGAGGCCGGGCAGATCTACGCCCGGCACGGCCTGGACGCGCTGGAACTCGGCGACGAGGCCATCGTCGAGACCGCCGAGTTCACTCTGGAGGGCCGGGCCATGCGCACCGTCCGCCAGGCCTACAACCGGGTCAAGCGGGCCGGGTACACCGTCCGGATCCGCCGGCACCGCGACATCCCGGACGCCGAGATGAAGGTCCTGCTGGAGCGGGCCGACGACTGGCGCGACGGCGCGACCGAGCGCGGCTTCTCCATGGCACTGGGCCGGTTGGGCGACCCGGACGACGGCCAGTGCGTGATGCTGGAGTGCACCGACGGGAACGGCGAGCTGCGGGCCGTGCTGTCCTTCGTGCCGTGGGGACCCAAGGGGCTCTCCCTCGACCTGATGCGCCGTGACCGCGATTCCGAGAACGGCCTGATGGAGTTCATGGTCATCGAACTCCTGGAACGCTCCAAGGAGATCGGGGTCACACAGGTCTCGCTGAACTTCGCGATGTTCCGTTCCGTCTTCGAGCGGGGGTCCAGGCTCGGCGCGGGTCCGGTGCTGCGCATGTGGCGCTCGCTGCTGAGCTTCTTCTCCCGCTGGTGGCAGATCGAGTCCCTCTACCGGGCCAACGCCAAATACCGGCCGATCTGGGAACCGCGGTTCATGCTCTTCGAGAAGAGTTCCGACCTGCTGCGGATCGGCATCGCCGCGGGCCGGGCCGAGGGCTTCCTGGAGGCACCCGGCCTGCCGAAGTGGCTGCACCGCAGACATCTGGAGACGATTAGGTGACAGCGCGGACGACGGGCCCCCTGCGACGCTTCGCCCACCGCGAGTGGGGTCCCCTGTTCGGGACCGTCCGGGACGCGCTCGTACGGGACGGGTGGCGGGCCGTCCCGATGACGATCGGCGCGGTGTGCCTGACGTCCGTCTTCCAGATCGTGCAGAACACCTCCTGGGGCTTCCAACCGGTCCAGAACCTCGGTTCGGTCAAAGCCGCCGATCCCCTGTGGCTGGCGCTCCTGCGCACCCCGCTGTCGCTGTTCGTGCCGGCGCTCGACCTGCCCGTGTGGGGCGCGCTCGCCCAGATCCTGCTGGTCTTCGGGATCTCGGAGATCTGCATCGGCTGGTGGCGGACCCTGCTCATCGGCTACGTCGCCACCCTCGCCGGCACCACGTACGCCCGGATCGGCCTCTCGCTGGGCACCGACCACCCCCTCGGCCTGCCGGAGTCCGACCTGATCGTCAACGACACCGGGCCGTCCGCGGCCGTCGTGGGCCTCGCGATCTACGTGTGCTGGCGCTACCGGGCGTACCTCACCGGGGCCCTGGTGGTCCTCGTGATGATCGGCGAGGTGGTCTTCAAGAACAACCTGGCGGGCAAGGAGCACCTGGCGGCCATCGCCGCCGTCATGGCGCTGTGCGCGATCCGGGCCAAGTGGGGTCCCGCCCGCTCCCGGACACCGCTCGGGCAGCGGCCCCCGCCGCCGCCTCCCCCGCGGCACGCCTGACCGGCGCGGGCCGCGCGGCAGCCCGTACCTTGTGCGGGTGAGCACAGACCCCGGGCCGTTCGCCCGCACCCGGCAGTGGCTGCGGGCCCATCCGCTGGCCACCGACGCAGGTCTCGCGGTCGGAGCGTTCGTGGCGATGGTCGTCGGGTCCTTCGCCGATCCGCACGGACCGCACGGTCCCACCTTCGGGACCCGGGCCCCGGAACCGTTGTCCCTGCTGCTGATGCTGCTCGGCGCGGCGACCCTGGTGGAGCGGCGCAGACGGCCGCGCGCCGTACTCGCCGCCACCTGCGGGCTGTCGCTGCTGGAGCTGGCGACCGGCGAGCCGCGGGCGCCCGTCGTGATGTGCGCGGTGATCGCCCTGTACACGGTGGCGGCGCTCACCGACCGGCCCACGACCTGGCGGACGGGTCTGCTCACCATGGCCGGGCTGACGGGCGTGGCCATGCTGGCCGGCCCGCTGCCCTGGTACGCGCAGGAGAACCTCGGCATCTTCGCCTGGACCGGGATGGCCGCGGCGGCCGGCGACGCCGTCCGTAGCCGCCGGGCCTTCGTCGACGCGATCCGGGAACGCGCCGAACGGGCCGAACGCACCCGCGAGGAGGAGGCCCGGCGCCGGGTCGCGGAGGAACGGCTGCGCATCGCCCGGGACCTCCACGACGTGGTGGCCCACCACATCGCCCTGGTCAACGTGCAGGCGGGCGTCGCGGCGCACGTCATGGACCGGCGTCCGGACCAGGCCAAGGAGGCCCTCGCCCACGTACGGGAGGCCAGCCGCTGCGCACTGAACGAGCTGCGGGCCACCGTCGGCCTGCTGCGGCAGTCCGGTGACCCGGAGGCCCCGACGGAGCCGGCGCCCGGACTGGCCGTGCTGGACGAGCTGCTGGACACCTTCCGCAACGCCGGCCTGCCGGTGGAGGTGTTCGTGGAGCTGGGGCGGGAGCGGGCGGCGCTGCCCTCGCCCGTGGACCTGACGGCCTACCGGGTCATCCAGGAGGCGCTGACCAACGTCCGCAAGCACGCCGGCCCGGGGGCCCGGGCCGAGGTCAGCGTGGTGCGGGTCGGCGCCTCGGTGGAGGTCACCGTGCTGGACGACGGCGGCGACGGGGCCGACCCCTCGCCGGAGCCCGTCGACCCGCACGGCGGGCACGGCCTGCTCGGCATGCGCGAACGGGCCGTCGCCCTCGGCGGTTCCTGCTTCGCGGGCCCCCGCTTCGGCGGCGGCTACCGCGTCCACGCGATCCTCCCCGCCTGATCGGGCCGGTACGGCGAGGGGGCGCCGCCCGCCCTAGCAGGCCTTGCGCCAGGTGCCCAGTTCGTACTTCTTCTCCAGGGAGCTGAGCCTCAACTCCCTGGAGCGCGCGCAGAAGCGGTCCGCGGGCAGTTCGTACTCGACGTGGAACACGGCCTTGCCCGCCTCGATGAACGGGGTCAGCCGCTCGCACTCGCGGTGCTCGGCGCACTGCTCGTTGACCGCGAAGTCGAACTCGCCGACCAGCTGCGGAATCTGGTCGAGGTCGTTCTTCAGGCCGACCGACAGTCCCCGGTCGTGCGCGAGGCGGGCGATCAACCGGTTGTAGGCGAGCTGGTCGTCGGCCGTGAGCGGGAACCCGGAGGCGTTGTCGTAGCCGTCCATGTTGTCGGGTTCCACCGCGTCGAAGCCCTTGTCCCGACACATGTCGAACCGGGCGGCCATGAGCGGTTCGAGCGCGTCGAGCCGGCGGATGTCGAGCCAGCGCTCGCCCTCCCAACCGTTGCCCTTGCCCAGCAGCGCCTTCGGGAAGTCGTTCGCGTCGGGCCGGAAGTCCTCCCACGCCCCGGTGGACAGGTAGCAGATGGTGCGGCGGCCGTCCTTCTTCAGCCCGGCGACCTGCTCCTTGGTGGTGGTGAACCCGTCGACGTCGTAGACCGGCACGTCGATCGAGGTGTCGAGCCTGCCGCTGAGCTGCCACTGCCAGCCCGTGCCCGGCGCGGGCCTCCAGCGCTCCCCCGGCGCCGGGTCCGGGCCCGGCGTCGGGCCCTCGTCGTCCGGCTCGGAGGAGCAGGCCGTGAGCAGGAGCAGCGCCGTGACCAACAGGGCGGCGAAACGCTTCATCCGGCCGCCTCCAAGGCGTACGGCAAGGTCCCCCACGGGTGCGCCCCCGTACCGGGGACCGCGCAGTGCACCCCCGCCCGGCGCTGCGCCGCGAGTTCGGCGGCGGGCGCGTCCGGGGGGACGGCGTACACGAGGTGGCAGAAGCGCTGCGCGGGGTGGTCGGCGGTCCAGGGCGGGGCGGTGGCCGCGTCCCGGTAGGCGTCCCAGGGCCCTTCGAAGGTGACGAGCAGGTCGGCGAGCCCGGCGTAGCCGGGGTGCGGGTGGACCCCGTGGTTCAGGACGAGCGTACGGGCGCCGGCCGCCCGGGCGGCGACGGCGAGGCGCGTGTAGTGCGGCAGGAGTTCCGGCCCGGCGGCGGCCTGGTCGAGGAAGGCCCCGTCGGTGTCGTACCAGTCGCGGTGTCGGAGCAGGTCCTGGACGACGGCCCCGTGCGGGCGCCGCCCGTAGTCGGTGTCGGCGTACCCGAGGACGGCCACGCCGGCCTCGCGGAGGCGTTCGGCGACGGCGGCGAACCGCTCGTCGCGGGCCGCGCCCGGGCCGCTGTCGGGGTTCAGCACCACCGAGTGCAGCCGGCCCGCGGCGCGGATCAGCCGCTCCCAGGCGTCGGGGCTGTCGGCGGGGTGCTCGTAGAGGGGCACCAGGAGCATGGGGTCCTTCTTCTCGTACGGTCGGCCCTTCGCGTCGAAGTCGAAGGGGTCGCGGGAGTCGCTCACCGGTGGGCCGTCGCCCGGCCGAGGAGCAGGCAGACGAGGACGGCCAGGGCCGCGGCCGCGGTCGCGGCGACCATCACCTGGACCAGCCTCGGTTGTCCGACCCCCACCAGCAGGGCCAGGCTCTGGGCGACGGCCGCCGAGGCGCAGACCACGGCGGCGGGCCGGACCGCCCCGAAGGACTGCAACAGCAGCCCGGTCCACATCACGGCGCCGAGGAGGAGCAGGGTCGCGACGCGGAGCCCGGTGAGGCCGGGGGCGTCGGGCCACAGCACGGTGCCGGTGACGCCGAGCACGAGCAGCACCGCCAGGTACGTGGCCAGGCACCGGGACAGCGTGGTCAGCATCCGGCGTCGGAAGGCGCGGGTCGAGCGGGCCGCCCGCAGTCCCGCGAGGCTGCCGCTGCGGAACCGGTGCAGGAGCCATTCGGCGGGGCCCATGCTGAGGGTGAGGGCGACCGCGGAGGGCGCGGCGACCGCCTCGGCGGGCCCCCCGGCGAGGACCTCCCCGAGCGCGGCGTACAGCACGAGCAGGCCGGTGCCGAGGCCGAAGACGCCGTACGGGACGGAGTCCCCGATGCGGGGTCCGCGCCGGGTGTACTCCTCCTCGGCGCCGCGCAGCATCTGCCAGCGCACGGGACCGCGTTCGCCCGAGCGGTGCCGGGTCCAGCCGCGGACCCGGCGGCCTGCGGCCCGCAGCCCGGCCGCCAGCGGCAGTTCCCGTACGGCGAGGGTGCAGGCGGCCAGCAGGGACACGACGAGCAGGGTGACCCGCACCGGGACGGGCAGGTCGACGACGAGGGCCAGCAGCGCCCCGGCGGCCATCGGGGCGAGCGCGGCGAGCAGCACCCGCTCCCGACCGAGGACCAGCAGGACGGTCGCGGCCCCCACGTACAGGGCCTGACCCGCGGCGAAGGCGTACGAGAACGGCGGCCCGCCGGGCACCGCGAGCGCGGCGGCGGTGCCCAGCAGGGCCCCGGCGGGGGCTCCGACGAGCAGGGTCCGCCCGGCGGCGGCCCGGTCGCCGAGGCCGAGCCAGGAGTAGGCCCGGTGGGACAGGGTCTGGTCCCAGACCCAGCCGATGAGGGCTCCGGCGAGCAGGGTCAGGGTGCCGGCGGGCAGACCGAGCCGGTCCTGGGGGCCGTCGAGCAGGGGTGCGCCGAGCAGGTAGGCCAGGCCGGGCAGGGCGAAGATCACCCCGCGCAGCAGGCAGGCGGTGAGGGACACCTTCCAGGGGTCGCCGACGCGGTCCGGCTCCGGGAAGGAACGCGGCACCCGGTCGTACAGCTCCTCGGCGAGACCGAAGGAGTCGTGCCGGCCGTAGGTGAGCCGGATGTACTCGTCGGTCATGCCGTCGGATTCGAGGATCGCGGCGATCTCATCGGGGTGGACGGCCGCCGAGATGAACGGGTCAAGCCGCTCGGCGAGTTCGTCCATCGGGTCGGCGGCGGGCGCCTCCCGGCGCGGCCGGGGGATCGCCGGCAGGGCGCCGTCGAGGTCGGCCGGCCGCTGCGCGCGGCGACCGCCCGGGGAGGATCCGGGGCCGGGCCCCCGGGCCCCGTCGGGGCCGGGGGGCTTGAGCCAGAGGGAGCCGCTCACCACAGGCTCCCGTCGGCCGCGAGTTCCTTGTACCAGGGGTCGGCGAGCCGCTGCGTCCAGGTGTCGCCCTCGTGGACGGGCAGGACGGGCTGGCCGGCGAGTTCCCGGTAGATGTGCCGGAAGCCGTCCACGGACTGGTGGAGGGTGAACTTCTCGACGACCCGCTTGCGGGACATCCGGCCCAGTTCGAGGCGGCGTTCGTCGTCGCGCAGCAGCGCCAGGGTGGCCCGGGCCATGGTCTCCGGTTCCCGGGGAGGGACGACGAGTCCGGTGTCGCCGACGGCCTCGCGCACTCCCCCGACATCGGTGGAGACCGTGGTGCGGCCGCAGGACATGGCCTCGATGATGCTGAAGGGGAACCCCTCGCTGATGCTGGACAACATCACGATGCTGCCCGCCGCGTAGGCCGTGGCGACCTGATCGATGCGGCCCTCGTAGGTGATGCCGTCGCTCACGCCGAGTTCGGCGCCGAGCTTCTCCAGGCGCGTGCGGTACTCCTCGCAGCCGGCCGGGACCGGGCCGAAGAGGCGCAGCCGCAGCTCGGGCATCTCCTCGCGCATGAACGCGTAGGCCCGGATGAGGGTTTCGAGGTCCTTGATGGGGTCGACGCGTCCGCACCAGCTGAGCGTGGGCACCTCGGGTTCGGGGCCGGCCTCGGGGAAGGCGTGCGGGTCGACCCCGTTGTAGACGGTGCGGATCCGCTCGGAGTCGGCGCCTCCGCGCTCCTCCCAGCGGCGGTTGTACTGGTTGCACGGGGTGATCAGGTCGGCCTGCCGGTAGCCCTCGGTGTTCAGCTCGCGGTAGAAGCCGAGCATGAGGGCCTTGACGGGCCAGCGCTGCGCCGCGGTGCGGTAGCCGAGGTAGCGCTCGCGCAGGTAGATGCCGTGCTCGGTGAGCAGGAAGGGCACCTTGTCGAGGCGTTTCGCGGCGAGCGCGGGGAGCGTCGCGAGGCCGCTGCTGACGGCGTGCGCGACGCTGTCGGGCGGGATCCGCACGGACAGCGGGCGCAGGGCGTGTTCCAGCAGGTCCGTGGCGGTGAGCGCGTCGTGGATGGTGGGCTCGGCCTCGGCGGTGACGAGTCCGGGCCGGGTCCAGGCGTTCATCAGCAGGCGCAGGACCGATTCGGAGCGCAGGGCCGGCGCGAGCCGTCCGGCACGGGCCAGTTCGGCCATCTCGCCCAGCGCCTCGGAGAACCCGCCGCGGGCGGGGTCGATCAGGGAGAGCAGGAAGTTCTCGTACGTCTCGGTGAAGCGACGGTGGGCCCTGCCGCGCAGGGTGGACCGCCGGGTCCTGGACGGGGCCGGACCCCAGAGCGGGACGGCCGTGTGCCGGTAGACGTTGCGCGGCAGTTCCCAGGTGACCGGCTCGCGCCCGGAGCCGGTCAGGGCTATGACGTTGAAGTCCACCTCCGGCATGCCGCGGACCAGTTGGTCGCACCAGGTGCTGACGCCCCCGTGAACGTGTGGATAGGTGCCTTCGGTGAGCATGGTGACATGACGCCCATGGCTCATGCGGTGTGTCCCCCCAGGACGGAAAAGGGGCCGGCGCCCGATGGATCACGGTGCGCCGGCGCAAGGTGGAACGAGTGGGCGGCTTGCTCGGGCCGGACGGTACGGCCCGTCGGTCAGAGGAGCTTGAGCGTGACCGCCGACTGGAGCAGCTCGGGAGCCGTCCAGGCCGAACGGGCGCCGGCGTACGCGGTGCCGAAGTCCGCGGTGCCGAGCAGGAGCTGCTTCTTCGTGCCGTTGGGCGCGGTCACCGGGGCGACGACGCCGGAGGGCGCCTTGACGGTGACGTCCTTGCCGATGCGGTACGCGGTGACCTTGTTCTCGGCCAGGGCCTTGTCCCAGGCCGCGCGACGGCTGAGCTCGACGCCGGTGTCCTTCATGCTCTGGTTCACGATCGGGGCGCTCGGCGCGTACAGCGCCCGGTAGGTGTCCAGGACCCGGTTGACCACCGGGTACAGGGTCCGGTCCTCGGCCAGGTTGGACTGGTGGACGTAGTGCGGCCGCGGGTCGTTGGCCAGCACGTGCCGCAGCGCGGTACGTGCCTCCTGCGGGACGACGTATTCCAGGTAGCCGGAGTTGACGTTCAGCGGGGCGGGCAGACAGGTCGAGGTGCCCGGGTTGTCCTCGCAGGCGCCGCTGCCGCCGTCGGCCCGGCTGGTGTAGATCCAGTTGTACTCGTCGGCCATCTCCGCGTTGGTGCCCGTGTTGTAGTACACGTTCATCGGGTGCCGCGGGACCGTCAGGGCGGCCCCGACCGCCCGCTGCGCCGGTTCGCGGGAGTTGTCGCTACCGGCCCACTTCACGCCGTTGTCCGCGAGCGCGCCGGCCAGGTTGGGATTGTCCTGGGGCTGCTGCGGGGCGGTCTTGAGGCCGGAGTGCTCGCCGGTGACGAGCTCGGTGCGGTCGGTCGTGATGCCCTTGGCGGCCGCCCAGTTGTTGTTGTCGCGGATCTGCGCGGAGATCTCCGCGCGGCTCATCCAGTTGATGGCGCCCTGGGCGTTCTTGGTGCAGGTCCACGGAACGGTGGTGACGTCCTGCACGCAGCCGAGGAACGGGTGCGTGTAGGTGTGGTTCATCCAGCGGTACTTGGCCCGGTCCGCGACCAGTTGCGCGGTCATCGCGTCGACGCCGCCGTTCTCCGCCTTCCACTCCTCGCCGGCGCCCGCGTTGAAGAGCATGTCCAGCTTGAAGTTCTTGGACGTCTGCCACTGCGCCGCGTACTGCGCGTCGGCGGCGGTCATCCGGATCGTGCTCTCCTGGCCCTCGCCGCCCGCGCAGGCGTAGTCGCCGGGCGTGCAGTTGAGGTCCTTGTTCCAGCGGGCGTCGGGCGCGAACACGTCGTCGACGTGGACGGCGAAGTAGTTGCGGCTCTGCCCGAGGTGGACCCCCTGCGTCAGCCATTCGACGATGCCCCGGGCCAGCAGCCGGTACTGCTGCTGGTGCTGGTTGTAGCCGAAGGTGACGACCAGCTCGCTGCGCCCGTCGTGGGTGTACTCGCCGACGAGCGAGGCCCGGCCGGCGCCGCCCGGGACGGGGGCGTCGAGCAGGCTGGTGTAGCCGGCCCTCGGCTTGCCCATGTACCCGTAGCTCTCCAGGATGAGCGGCGAGTTGTCCTCGAACTCGACCTGGCCGCCGAGGTACCCGAAGGGCCCCGCCTTGCCGGCCGCGGTGACCGCGGCCTGCGTGCCGTCCAGCCGGCCGCCGTAGCCGCCGTTGTCGGTGTACTCCAGGCCCACGCCCGGGTGGGCCCAGGTGTAGGCGTCGACCTGACGGATCCCGTACGTCGTCTCGTACGAGGCGAGGGCGGTCGCCTCGGCCGAACCGCTGCCGAACGGGTTCTCGTTCGGCAGCACGACCCCCTGGTACTTCGCCCGCGGCCGCCCGTCCACGGTGTCGCTGAGGAACGCGGCGTTGATGACCGGCCGGCTCGCGCTGCCCAGATCGACCCGGGTGTACGGCACTCCGGTGTCCCGGAGCTCCGCGGTGATCGCCTCGACCGAGCTGCCGCCGTCGTCGACGACCAGCACCTTCAGATCGACGCGCGGTGCCACGGCCGCCTCGGCGGCGGCGGCGGGTACTGCGACGGACATCAGGGCCGCTGCCGCCATCGCTGCGGCAACCCTGTTCATCCGGTTCTTGTTGACCATTTCGGCCTTCCCCCCGCAGGCGTCCCTCGACACGACCCTGTGGGGTGGGCCGGGCCTGGGAGGCTCTGTGGAAATCATGCAAAGGAACCCCGCGTCCCCTTGCGAGAGTGGCTCGAGTCTTTCGGACCCCGTCAGGCCTCAAGGGCAAACCTGGAACAGAGGCCACAGATGGGTGAACCTGATGCCGTCTTGATCGAACAACTTGCCAAACCTTCGAGTGACGTACGGACGAGTGCCTACGCGTAGGCTCATTTCCGGCGGCCGTCGGGCCCGGAATACGATCGCTGCGGAACGGCCGGCGATCCCGACGTGACCGCAGCGCCCACACACATAAAACGGAAGCGAGACTTCACCACCGTGACTGCTCTGACTCTCAGCACTGCCGGCGCGGCGACGCTGCGCGCCGACGCCCTCGTGGTCGGCGTGGCGAAGGGCCCCAAGGGCCCCGTCGTGGCCGCCGGCGCCGAGGCCGTGGACAAGGCGTTCGACGGAAAGCTCGCCGCCGTGCTCGACGCGCTCGGCGCCTCCGGCGCCGAAGGCGAGACCACCAAGCTGCCCGCCCCGGCCGGCCTGAAGGTCCCGGTCGTGCTGGCGGTCGGCCTGGGCCCCGTGCCCGAGCAGGACGAGTCCTTCGACGAGGAGGCCCTGCGCCGCGCCGCCGGCGCCGCGGCCCGCGCGCTGCACGGCGCCAAGAAGGCCGCCTTCGCCCTGCCCCTGGACGACGCCTCCGCCGTCACCGCCGTCGCCGAGGGCGCGCTGCTGGGCGCGTACGCCTTCACCGCCTACCAGGGCGGCGAGAAGAAGGGCGCCAAGAACTCCGGCCCCAAGCAGCCCCTCACCGAGGTGACGCTGCTGGGCGCCAAGCCCCGCGACAAGGAGCACAAGGCCGCGGCCGAGCGCGCCTCCGTCGTGGCGGCCGAGGTCAACATCGCCCGTGACCTGATCAACACCCCGCCGAACGACCTCACCCCCGAGGCCTTCGCCGCCGTCGCGTCCGCGACCGCGAAGGAGAACGGCATCAAGGTCCAGGTCCTGGACGAGAAGGCCCTCGTCAAGGGTGGCTACGGCGGCATCATGGGCGTCGGCAAGGGCTCCGAGAACCCGCCGCGCCTGGTCAAGCTGTCCTACACCCACCCCAAGGCGGAGAAGACCCTCGCCTACGTCGGCAAGGGCATCACCTACGACTCGGGCGGCATCTCCCTGAAGCCGGCCGGCCACAACGAGACGATGAAGTGCGACATGGCCGGCGCCGCCGCCGTGTTCGCCGCCGTCGTCGCGGCCGCGAAGCTGGGCCTCCAGGTCAACGTGACCGGCTGGCTCGCCCTGGCCGAGAACATGCCCTCCGGCTCCGCCACCAAGCCCGGTGACGTGCTGCGCATGTACAGCGGCAAGACCGTCGAGGTCCTCAACACGGACGCCGAGGGCCGCCTGGTCCTGGGCGACGCGCTGACCAAGGCCTCCGAGGAGAACCCGGACGCGATCGTCGACGTCGCCACCCTGACCGGCGCCATGGTGCTGGCCCTGGGCGACCGCACCTTCGGCATCATGGCCAACGACGACGCCTTCCGCACCTCGATCCACGAGATCGCCGACGAGGTCGGCGAGGCCTCCTGGCCGATGCCGCTCCCCGAGGACCTGCGCAAGACCATGGACTCCCCCACCGCCGACATCGCGAACATGGGTGTCCGGATGGGCGGCGGCCTGGTCGCCGGTCTCTTCCTCCAGGAGTTCGTCGGCGAGGGCATCACCTGGGCCCACCTCGACATCGCGGGCCCGGCCTTCCACGAGGGCGCCCCGTACGGCTACACCCCCAAGGGCGGCACCGGTTCCGCCGTGCGCACCCTGGTGCGGCTGGCCGAGCGCACCGCCACCGGGGACCTGGGCTGACGTTCCCTCCCCGAGACCCGTTTCACGAGCGGCAGCGCGCCCCGGGATCCCGCCGAGGGGCCCGGGGCGCGTTCGCTCTGGAAGAAACGTCGAGGATCAGTAGGTTTCTACGCATGGGTAACCGTTACTTCGGGCGGAACGACGGTCCACCCCGGGGGCCCGGCGTCCCGCGTTCCCCCGACAAATGCGAAGATGGGTTCTCGGCAGGACAGGGCCCCCACCACAGGGCCGAAGAAACAAGCGGCCGAATACCAGCCGCCGCCCGGTCACAGAGGACCGGTGCCCGGCGCACATGCATGGAGGACGTGACGTGGCGAACGACGCCAGCACCGTTTTCGACCTGGTGATCCTCGGCGGTGGCAGTGGCGGTTACGCCGCGGCTCTCCGCGCATCCCAGCTGGGTCTCGACGTTGCGCTGATCGAGAAGAACAAGCTCGGCGGCACCTGCCTGCACAACGGCTGCATCCCCACGAAGGCTCTGCTGCACGCCGGTGAGATCGCGGACCAGGCACGCGAAGCCGGACAGTTCGGTGTCAAGGCCTCTTTCGAGGGCATCGACATCGCCGGAGTGCACAAGTACAAGGACGATGTCATCTCCGGCCTGTACAAGGGCCTGCAGGGGCTGGTCGCCTCCCGCAAGGTGACCTACATCGAGGGTGAGGGCCGCCTCTCCTCCCCGACTTCCGTCGACGTCAACGGGCAGCGGATCCAGGGTCGCCACGTGCTCCTGGCGACCGGCTCCGTGCCGAAGTCCCTGCCGGGTCTCGACATCGACGGCAACCGCGTCATCTCCTCGGACCACGCGCTGGTCCTGGACCGCGTGCCCGAGTCCGCGATCATCCTGGGCGGCGGCGTCATCGGCGTCGAGTTCGCCTCGGCGTGGAAGTCCTTCGGCACCGACGTCACCGTCATCGAGGGCCTCAAGCACCTCGTCCCGGTCGAGGACGAGAACAGCTCGAAGATCCTCGAGCGCGCCTTCCGCAAGCGCGGCATCAAGTTCAACCTCGGCACCTTCTTCGAGAAGGCCGAGTACACCGAGTCGGGCGTCCGCGTCACGCTCGCCGACGGCAAGACCTTCGAGGCCGAGGTGCTGCTGGTCGCCATCGGTCGTGGTCCGGTCTCGCAGGGCCTGGGCTACGAGGAGCAGGGCGTCGCGATGGACCGCGGCTACGTGCTGGTCGACGAGTACATGCAGACCAACGTGCCGACCATCTCCGCCGTCGGTGACCTCGTCCCGACCCTCCAGCTCGCGCACGTCGGTTTCGCCGAGGGCATCCTCGTCGCCGAGCGTCTGGCCGGCCTGAAGGCCGTCCCGATCGACTACGACGGTGTCCCGCGCGTGACGTACTGCCACCCCGAGGTCGCGTCCGTCGGCATCACCGAGGCCAAGGCCAAGGAGATCTACGGTGCGGACAAGGTCGTGGCCCTGAAGTACAACCTGGCGGGCAACGGCAAGAGCAAGATCCTGAAGACCGCGGGCGAGATCAAGCTCGTCCAGGTCAAGGACGGTGCCGTGGTCGGCGTCCACATGGTCGGTGACCGCATGGGCGAGCAGGTCGGCGAAGCCCAGCTGATCTACAACTGGGAAGCCCTGCCGGCCGAGGTCGCGCAGCTCATCCACGCCCACCCGACCCAGAACGAAGCGCTCGGCGAGGCCCACCTGGCCCTGGCCGGCAAGCCGCTTCACGCACACGACTGATCGTTCGCGGGCGCGACGACCACTTCCGCACTTTCGTTAGGAGCAACTGAAACCATGTCGGTTTCCGTAACCCTTCCGGCGCTCGGTGAGAGCGTCACCGAGGGCACTGTCACCCGCTGGCTGAAGGCCGAGGGCGAGCGCGTCGAGGCCGACGAGCCGTTGCTCGAGGTCTCGACCGACAAGGTCGACACCGAGATCCCGTCGCCCGTCTCCGGCATCCTGGCCTCCATCAAGGTCGCCGAGGACGAGACCGTCGAGGTCGGCGCCGAGCTGGCCGTCATCGACGACGGCTCCGGCGACGCCGCCCCGGCCGCGGCTCCGGCCGCTGAGGCTCCGGCCGCCGAGGCCCCCGCGGCCGCCGAGGCACCCGCCGCCGAGGCCCCCGCGGCCGCCGAGGCTCCTGCCGCCGAGGCCCCCGCGGCTCCGGCCGCCGAGGCCGCTCCGGCCGCGTCCGGCACCGATGTCGTACTGCCCGCCCTGGGCGAGTCCGTCACCGAGGGCACCGTCACCCGGTGGCTGAAGGAGGTCGGCGAGTCCGTCGAGGCCGACGAGCCGCTGCTCGAGGTCTCCACGGACAAGGTCGACACCGAGATCCCCGCCCCCGTCTCCGGCACCCTGCTGGAGATCCTGGTGGCCGAGGACGAGACCGCCGAGGTCGGCGCCCGTCTGGCCGTCATCGGAGCCGCCGGTGCCGCTCCGGCGGCTGCCCCGGCCGCCGCCGCCCCGGCTCCGGCCGCCGCTCCGGCTCCCGCCGCTCCGGCCGCTCCGGCCGCCCCGGCTCCGGTTGCCGCCCCGGCTCCCGCCGCCCCGGCTCCGGTTGCCGCTCCGGCCGCCGCCGCTCCGGTCGCGGCTCCGGCTCCGGCCGCTCCGGCGCCCGTGGCCGCCGCGGCCCCGGCCGCTCCCGCCGCTCCGGCCCCGGCCGGCGACGAGGGCGCGTACGTGACCCCGCTGGTGCGCAAGCTCGCCTCGGAGTCCGGCGTCAACCTGTCCACGGTTTCGGGCACCGGTGTCGGTGGCCGCATCCGCAAGCAGGACGTCATCGCCGCCGCCGAGGCCGCGAAGGCCGCTGCCGCCGCTCCGGCCGCCGCGACTGCCGCTCCCGCCGCCAAGGCTCCGGCCGCCGCGGTCTCCGAGCTGCGCGGTCAGACCGTCAAGATGACCCGCATGCGCAAGGTCATCGGCGACAACATGATGAAGGCCCTGCACTCGCAGGCGCAGCTCAGCTCCGTGGTCGAGGTGGACATCACCAAGATCATGAAGCTGCGCGAGAAGGCCAAGGCCGGCTTCCTGTCCCGCGAGGGCGTCAAGCTGTCCCCGATGCCGTTCTTCGTCAAGGCCGCGGCCCAGGCGCTGAAGGCCCACGCGGTCGTCAACGCCCGGATCAACGAGGACGAGGGCACCATCACCTACTTCGACTCGGAGAACATCGGCATCGCCGTGGACTCCGAGAAGGGCCTGATGACCCCGGTCATCAAGGGTGCCGGTGACCTCAACCTGGCGGGCATCTCCAAGGCGACCGCCGATCTGGCCGGCAAGGTCCGCGGCAACAAGATCACGCCGGACGAGCTGTCGGGCGCGACCTTCACCATCAGCAACACCGGCTCGCGCGGTGCGCTGTTCGACACGGTGATCGTGCCCCCGAACCAGGTCGCCATCCTGGGCATCGGTGCCACGGTCAAGCGTCCGGTGGTCATCGAGACCGCCGAGGGCACCAACATCGGCATCCGCGACATGACGTACCTGACCCTGTCCTACGACCACCGCCTGGTGGACGGCGCGGACGCGGCCCGGTACCTCTCGGCCGTCAAGGCGATCCTCGAGGCCGGCGAGTTCGAGGTCGAGCTCGGCCTGTAAGGTCCCCGGACCGAAACGCCGTATACGAGGCCCCCGCCCGGATTCGTCCGGGCGGGGGCTTCGGCGTTGTAACGAGCCTCACGAAGCGTCACCCGCAAGGAACGCATCGCAGCAGGCCACGCCGCCGTATTGTCTACGGCATCAGGCCCCGCGTGCCCCCACAGGAGATGAAGAGCCGATGATCACCCCACCCGTCGTGCACTCGCTGCGCGAGCAGATCCGCGAGCACATCGTGGAGGGGATCGTCAGCGGCCGCTGGAAGCCCGGCGAGCGGATCGTGGAGCGCCGCATCGCCGTGGAGCTGGAGGTCAGCCAGACGCCCGTGCGCGAGGCCCTGCGCGAGCTGGAGACGCTGCGGCTCATCGAGTCGGCGCCGAACAAGGGCGTTCGCGTACGGAACCTGTCCGCGGCCGACCTGGAGGAGATCTACCCCGTACGGGCCGGGTTGGAGCAGATCGCCGCCGAGCTGGCGGCGCCCCGGCTGGCGGCCGACTGCACGGCCTTGGAGCCGCACGTGGCGGCCCTGTGGGAGGCCGACCGCACCGAGGACGGCACCGCGCAGGTGCGGCACACCGTGGGCTTCCACCGGGAGATGGTGCGGGCCGCCGGGAACAGCGTGCTGCTGCACACCTGGGAGTCGCTGGGCATCGAGGTGTTCACGGCCCTGTCCATCCGGTGGCTGGGAACCGTCCAGAAGTCCTACGCCGAGGAGCACGAAGCCCTCGTGGCGGCTTTTCGGTCCCAGGATCCGGACATCGGATTGCTCGTGAAGCGGCACGTTCTCGGCTGCGCCCCGCGCGCCTGAACACGGCCCGCCGGACCGGCCCGGGGCACTCTTCCGTCCGCTGGCGAAACCGTCTCCGACCTGCGGTTTCGAGCGGATCTCCAGGGGTCCTCCGGTGCCCTGTCGTGCACTCGATCCACGGGCACGCCGTGCCTCGATCGCTGGCACCGGGTGCCGACTTTCGCCGGAGTGACATTTATTTGTCACTTTTATTTGATCGATCATCGATCAGCGCTTTACAGTCAACGCGGACCCCACCGGGTCCAATGACCCTGTCCTGCCCGTCAGGGTTCTTATCACCACCACCTCTCCTTTGTCCGGAAGGCGGCGCACACCGATGTCCGACCCCGTAGGAAAGCTTCCGAGCGAGCTCGACCAGCTCCCGGACCGCGACACCGAGGAGACCGCCGAATGGGCGGCCTCACTCGACGCCGTCGCCAAGGCCGCCGGTACGCGCCGCGCCGAATACCTGCTCCGCCGTACGCTCCAGCACGCCGAGGCCGCCGGCCTCGCCCTGCCGAAGCTGCTGGAGACGGACTACGTCAACACCATCCCCACCTCCGCGGAGCCCGAGTTCCCCGGTGACATGGAGATGGAAGCCAGGATCACCGCGTGGAACCGCTGGAACGCGGCCGCCATGGTGACCCGCGGTTCCAAGTACGGCGTCGGCGGCCACATCGCCACCTTCGCCTCCGCCGCGTGGCTGTACGAGACCGGCTTCCAGCACTTCTTCCGCGGGAAGGAGGCCGACGGATCCGGCGACCAGCTCTACATCCAGGGCCACGCCTCCCCCGGCATCTACGCCCGCGCCTTCCTCGACGGACGCGTGTCCGAGCAGCAGCTCGACAACTTCCGCCAGGAGTCCGGCGGCAACGGCCTGCCGTCCTACCCGCACCCGCGGCGCCTGCCGTGGCTGTGGGAGTTCCCCACGGTCTCCATGGGCCTCGGCCCGCTGTCGGCGATCTACCAGGCGCGCTTCAACCGCTACCTGCAGAACCGCAGCATCAAGGACACCGCCAACTCGCACGTCTGGGCCTTCCTGGGCGACGGCGAGATGGACGAGCCCGAGTCGACCGCCGCCCTGGCCCTGGCCTCCCGCGAGCAGCTCGACAACCTGACCTTCGTCATCAACTGCAACCTGCAGCGCCTCGACGGTCCGGTCCGCGCGAACTTCCGCGTCGTCCAGGAGCTGGAAGCCCAGTTCCGCGGCGCCGGCTGGAACGTCATCAAGTCGCTGTGGGGCTCCGCCTGGGACGAGCTGTTCCAGCTCGACACCACGGGCGCCCTGGTACGCCGCCTGCGCGAGGTACCCGACGCTCAGTTCCAGACGTACGCGACCCGCGACGTGGCCTACATCCGCCAGCACTTCTTCGGCGCCAACGCCGAGCTCGTGCAGCTGGCCGGCGTGCTGTCCGACGCGAAGATCGCGGAGTGCTTCCACACCTCCCGCGGCGGCCACGAGCCCCGCAAGGTCTACGCCGCGTACAAGGCCGCCCTGGAGCACAAGGGCGCGCCGACGGTCATCCTCGCGCAGACCGTCAAGGGCTACACGCTGGGTGCCGGGTTCGAGTCGAAGAACGCGAACCACCAGATGAAGAAGCTGACGATCGACGAGTTCAAGGACATGCGTGACCTCCTTGGCCTCCCGATCCCGGACAGCGCCTTCGCCGACGGTGTCGTCCCCTACGGCCACCCGGGCGCGAACAGCCCCGAGGTCCAGTACCTGAACGAGCGCCGCTCGGCGCTCGGCGGTCCGGCCCCGGCCCGCAACGTCAAGCACGTCGCCCTGCCGGCGCCGGCCGACCGTTCCTTCGCCCCGCTGCTCAAGGGCTCCGGCAAGCAGGAGATGGCCACCACCATGGCCTTCGTCCGGCTCGTGAAGGACCTGATGCGGGACAAGGAGACCGGCAAGCGCTGGGTGCCGATCGTCCCCGACGAGGCCCGTACCTTCGGCATGGAGTCCCTGTTCCCGTCGGCCGGCATCTACTCGCCGCTGGGGCAGACGTACGAGCCGGTCGACCGCGACCAGCTCATGTACTACAAGGAAGCCAAGGACGGCCAGATCCTCAACGAGGGGATCACCGAGGCCGGCGCCATGGCCGACTTCATCGCCGCCTGCACGTCGTACGCGACGCACGGCGAGCCGATGATCCCCTTCTACATCTTCTACTCGATGTTCGGCTGGCAGCGCACCGCCGACCAGATGTGGCAGCTCGCCGACCAGCTCGGCAAGGGCTTCATCGTCGGCGCCACCGCCGGTCGCACCACGCTGACCGGTGAGGGCCTCCAGCACGCGGACGGCCACTCGCACCTGATCGCGTCCACGAACCCGGCGTCGCTGAACTACGACCCGGCCTTCGCGTACGAGATCGCGGTGATCGTCAAGGACGGTCTGCGCCGGATGTACGGCGAGAAGCCGGAAGACGTCTTCTACTACCTGACGGTCTACAACGAGCCCAAGGTGCAGCCCCCGATGCCCGAGGGCGTCGAGGAAGGCATCCTCAAGGGTCTGTACCGCTTCAACACGGCGGCCGACCTCGCGGAGGCGGCCCCGGCCGCCGATGCCCCGAAGGTCCAGCTGATGGCCTCCGGTACGGCGATCCACTGGGTGCTGGAGGCGCAGAAGCTCCTCGCCGCCGAGTGGAACGTGTCCGCCGACGTATGGTCCGCCACCTCCTGGGGCGAGCTGCGCCGCGAGGCGCTGGAGTGCGACGAGGCGCTGCTGCGCGGCGAACTCCGCACCCCGTACGTGACCCGCGCGCTGGAGGGCGTCACGAGCCCGGTGCTCGCCGTCTCCGACTGGATGCGTCAGGTCCCGGACCAGATCAGCCAGTGGGTGGAGCAGGACTGGACCTCGCTGGGTACGGACGGCTTCGGTCTGTCCGACACCCGTGAGGGCGCCCGCCGTCACTTCGGTGTCGACGCCCAGTCGATCGTCGTGGCCGCCCTGGCCCAGCTCGCCCGCCGCGGCGAGGTCCCGGCGTCCTCCGTCAAGGAGGCCCGGGAGCGCTACGGCCTGTAGGCCGCGACGCACCGCACGACCGCCCGCGAGGCGGCCCGCCCAGGAGGGGACGGGCCGCCTCGCGGCGTTTTGGGGTGGGCCGTGCGGCCGTGTGGGGGTCGGTCACCGGCCTTTGGCCGTATGAGCGGTGGCGGCGCGGGGGTGGACCCGTGATGCTGGAGCGGTGATGGACGAGACGGAGTTCTGGGAGATCGTCGACCGTACCCGCGAGGCCGCCGAGGGCGACCCCGAGGAACACGCCGAGCTGCTCGTCGAGCGGCTGGCACTGCTCGACCCGGACTCCGTGCTGGACTTCGCGCGGCACTTCGAGTCGCGCTACAACCGCGCGTACACCTGGGACCTGTGGGGCGCCGCCTGGGTGTTGTTGGACGGGGCGAGCGACGACGCCTTCGACTACTTCCGGTGCTGGCTGATCGGCCAGGGCCGGGAGGTCTTCGAGGGCGGGGTGCACGACCCGGACCACCTGGCGGAGTTGCTCGGCGAGTTCGACGAGGAGATCGACGGGGACGGCGAGGAGCTCGGGTACGCGGCCGACGAGGCGTACGAGCAGCTGACCGGTGCGGTGGCCCCGGATCTCGGCGTGCCGCTCCAGCCGGCCGAGCCGGAGGGCACTGCGCTGGACTTCGAGGACGAAGCCGTGCTCGCGGAGCGCTTCCCCCGGCTCTGGGACCGCTTCCGGGGCTGATCCCCGGGCCGGTCGGCACCCGGTGGGACGGACTAGTAGTGCGTGCCGCCGTCGATGCGGATCTCGGTGCCGGTGATGAACGCGCCGTCCTCGGAACCGAGCATGGCGACGACTCCGGCCACGGCCTGCGGGCCGGCGAAGCCCTGACCGAGGGCCGGGGCGAGCTTGGTGAACAGGCTCCAGTCGGTGTCCTCGGGCAGGCCGGGGCCGTTCCCGGTGGTCATGCCGCTCTCGATCGAGCCGGGGGCGACGGAGACGAAGCGCAGGCCCTGCTTGCTGTACTCGGCGGCCAGGGCGTGGGTCATGGACTGGATGCCGCCCTTGCTGGCCGCGTAGGCGGACATGTAGGGGTGGGCGAAGGACGCCGAGGTGGAGCTGAAGTTCACGACGACCGGCTGCTCGCCCGCGAGGAGCGCGGGGAGGGACTCGCGGATCATCAGGAAGGTGCCGGTCAGGTTGACCGCGATGACCTTGTTCCAGAAGTCGAGGGTGGTCCGGTGGGTGTGCGCCGAGCGCAGGATGCCCGCCGCGTTGACCAGTACGTCAATGCCGGTGAGGGCGTCGACGGCGGCGGCGACGCCCGCCTTCACCGCGGCCTCGTCGGATATGTCCAGTACGGCGGTGCTGAGCCGGTCGGCGTGGCCGTCGGCCGCGGCCCGGTCGGTCGTGCTGTCGAGCCCGGCTTCGTTCACGTCCACGGCGTGTACGCGGCCGCCTTCGGCGAGGATGCGGTGGACGGTGGCCCGGCCGATGCCGGAGCCGCCGCCGGTGATGAGGACGCGACGTCCTTCGTAACGGTTCATGGGGCGAAGCGTACCGACCCCATGGCACGTTTTGCCAGACTGTCAATGCATGCAATCGCCCACATGTCGGACGGTACGCTTCACCTGTGAGATCTCCTCGTCCGTACTCCCCCCAGAGCGGTCCCGGGACCCAGTCGCTGACCGAGCGCCGCAAAGCCGCCACCCAGCTCGACATCGCCCGCGCGGCCTGCGAACTGTTCGCCGAACACGGCCCCGACGGCACCACCGCCGAAGACATCGCCCACCGCGCGGGCGTCGCGCTGCGCACGTTCTACCGCTATTTCCGCAACAAGCAGGAGGCCGTGGCCCCGCTGCTCGCCGGCGGCGGCGACGCCTGGCGGGCCCTGCTCGCGGAGGAGGACCCGGGGACCCCGCTGGGGGAAGCCCTGGCACGGGCGATAACCCGCTCTCTCAGCGACTCCCAGGCGGTGGAGGAGGGGCTGGAGGTGACCCGCGGACTGCTGCGTGCCGCCGCGGGCGACGAGGCCCTGCGGGCGGTCTGGTACCGGGTGAACCAGGATTCCGAGGAGCGCCTGGTCCCGGTGATCGCCCGGCTCGTCGGGCCGGGGGCGGAGCCCCTGCCCGTACGCCTGCTGGCAGCGGCCGCCACCGATGCGATCCGCATCTCGCTGGAGCTCTGGTCGACCACCGACGCCCCCGTGGCGGGACCCGGCTCCCCCGCCGAAATGGCGGTCCGCTGCCTGCGCGACCTCACCGGCGCGATGCCGCTGCTGCGGGGCCCGGCGGACTAGGCGCCGGGGGTCCGGCGGGTGCGGCGGCTCCGGCCGGTGCGGCGGGCGTACCGCTAGTCGTTGTAGCGGTACCCGCCGCCCCAGCCGTCGTTCCAGTTGCCGTCGTACCCGCCGTAGCCGCCGGAGTCGTAGTGGTTCCAGTCGCCGTACCGGTCCGAGTCGTACCGGTCGTGGCCGCGCCAGTCGGAGTCGTAGTAGTTCGAGTTGTAGTAGTTGTCGCGCCAGTTCGGGTCGTACCAGCCGCCGACGCCCGCCGCGCAGTACCGGCTGTCCCAGTTCCGGTCGCAGCAGTCGTCGTAGCGCGAGTCGCACCAGCCTCCCCCGCCTCCGCCTCCACCCCCGCCCCCGGTGACCGCTGCCGATGCACTGCCGACGGGCAGGAGGCCCAGAGTGAGCCCCGCGGCCCCGGCGACGACTGTGGCGATGATCCTGCGGCGCATCTTCATGCACCTCCGAACGTGTCTCGCTTATCCGGCTTTTAGGTCATTTCAACCCTCACTCGACCGGGACGACCTGTCAAAGCGGAAAGGCCCCCCGCCGCACTCCGTGGAGTGCGGCGGGGGGCCTCCCATCAGGCATGACCCGCTGTTTCGGGGCTACGACCTAGAGGTCGAAGTACAGCTCGAACTCGTGCGGGTGCGGACGCTGCGCGATCGGGGCGATCTCGTGCGTGCGCTTGTAGTCGATCCAGGTCTCGATGAGGTCGGGGGTGAAGACACCGCCGGCCAGGAGGTACTCGTGGTCCTCCTCCAGGGCCTTGAGGACGTCCTCAAGGCTGGTCGGGACCTGCGGGACGCTCGCGTGCTCGTCGGGCGAGAGCTCGTAGAGGTCCTTGTCGATCGGCTCCATCGGCTCGATCTTGTTCTTGACGCCGTCGAGACCCGCGAGCAGCAGCGCCGCGAAGGCCAGGTACGGGTTGGACGACGGGTCCGGCGCGCGGAACTCGACGCGCTTGGCCTTCGGGTTCGAGCCCGTGATCGGGATGCGCATCGCGGCGGAACGGTTGCGCTGCGAGTACACCATGTTGACCGGCGCCTCGAAGCCCGGAACCAGGCGGTGGTAGGAGTTCACCGTCGGGTTCGTGAAGGCCAGCAGCGACGGGGCGTGCTTGAGGATGCCGCCGATGTAGTAACGGGCGGTGTCCGACAGGCCCGCGTAGCCGGCCTCGTCGTAGAACAGCGGGTCGCCGTTCGCCCACAGCGACTGGTGCACGTGCATGCCCGAGCCGTTGTCACCGAAGATCGGCTTCGGCATGAAGGTCGCGGTCTTGCCGTTGCGCCAGGCGACGTTCTTCACGATGTACTTGAAGAGCATCAGGTCGTCGGCCGCGGCGAGCAGCGTGTTGAACTTGTAGTTGATCTCGGCCTGGCCGCCGGTGCCGACCTCGTGGTGCTGACGCTCGACCTGGAGGCCCTGGGCGTCCAGTTCGAGGGAGATCTCGGCGCGCAGGTCGGCGAAGTGGTCGACCGGGGCTACGGGGAAGTAACCACCCTTGTAGCGGACCTTGTAACCACGGTTGTTCTCCTCGGAACCGGTGTTCCAGGCGCCGGCCTCGGAGTCGATGTGGTAGAAGCTCTCGTTCGCGGTGGTCGCGAAGCGCACGCTGTCGAACACGTAGAACTCGGCCTCGGGGCCGAAGTACGCGGTGTCGGCGATGCCGGTGGAGGCGAGGTACGCCTCGGCCTTCTTCGCGATGTTGCGCGGGTCACGGCTGTAGGCCTCGCCCGTGATCGGGTCGTGGATGAAGAAGTTGATGTTGAGCGTCTTGTCCTTGCGGAACGGGTCCAGACGCGCGGTGCTGATGTCGGCACGCAGCGCCATGTCGGACTCGTGGATCGCCTGGAAGCCGCGGATCGAGGAGCCGTCGAAGGCGAGCTCCTCGTTCGGGTCGAACGCCCGCCCCGGGATGGTGAAGTGCTGCATCACACCAGGCAGGTCGCAGAAGCGGACGTCAACGAACTTGACGTCGTTCTCCTCGATGTACTGCTTCACTTCGTCGGCGTTCTGGAACATCCAACTCCTCCTACTCCCGGCCCCGGGGCAGGGGCGGGTTTTATAGCTCGTGGTGCGTCAGTGCGGTGCCGCACGCTGACCCGACCATAAGCAGACGGGATTTCTCAAGCATGACCCATTTGTTTCGCACAAGTTAACCAGGGTCCCGTCGGAGGTCGATGGAGCACCACCGGTACCGTGGTCGAGTGGACAACAGGCAAGCAATCGGATCCTGGCTTTCCGGCCCCCGTGCGGCCGCCGAGGACATGGGCGTCGACTTCGGGTACCGGGGCCAGCAGCTCGGTCTGCCCCAGTCGGGGCCCGGCTCCGTGGCCCGCTTCGGCCGTCGGATCGGCGCGGTGCTCATCGACTGGGTCGGCTGCCAGCTCATCGCATACGGACTGATCACGGGTGGCGACCTGGCCGCCACCCGCAACTGGACGCTGGGGCTCTTCGTCGCCCTGACGATCCTCACCGTGGGCACCGTGGGCTTCACCCCCGGCAAGCGGATCCTCGGCCTCCGCGTCATCGGGCAGAACGGCAACCGCCTCGGCATCGTCCGCGTGGTGATCCGTACGGTGCTGCTGGCCCTGGTCATCCCGGCCCTCGTCTGGGACCGGGACGGACGCGGCCTGCACGACCGGCTGGCCGGCGCGGTCCAGGTCCGCATCTAGGCTCCGCCTCCGGGCGGGCACGCAGGCGGAGCGGCGGGCACGCGAGGTGGGTACGACGCAGGGGCGCCCCCGGGCCGGATGGCTTCGGGGGCGCCCCTGCGTCGTACGTGCGCCGCGTGTCGTGCGGCGGGCCTCCGCCCCGTCGTATACGGAAAGCGGAGCGGCCCTCTAGGCCACTAGCGTCCGCGGGGCGGGCGAGCGGAGCCGCCACGTCCGGGCATCGGACCCTTCGGCACCGGCATGTTGCTCATGAGGTCGCCCATGGCCCGGAGCTTGTCGTTGACCTGGGTGATCTGCGGGCCGGACAGGACGCGCGGCAGCTTCAGCAACGTCGTACGGACCTTCTTGAGCGGCACCTCGCCCTCGCCGGTACCGACGATGAAGTCGTGCACCGGGACGTCGGGCATGATCCGGGCCAGCTTCTTCTTCTCGGCCGCGAGCAGGGTCTTCACCCGGTTCGGGTTGCCCTCGGCGATCAGGACCACGCCCGCCTTGCCGACGGCCC
This sequence comes from Streptomyces sp. NPDC001568, assembly GCF_042893755.1. NCBI lineage: Bacteria > Bacillati > Actinomycetota > Actinomycetes > Kitasatosporales > Streptomycetaceae > Streptomyces > Streptomyces sp. NPDC001568. The sequence continues at coordinate 164,292 of NZ_JBIAVF010000015.1, forward strand.
GGTGGACGATGTCCTGGTTCCGGTTCATCGCGACGGCCGGGGTGGTCGACCAGCCCCGTCCCACGTTGTCCAGTACGGCCGCGGCAGCGCCCGGCTGTCCCTCCATCTGCCCGAAGGCAGCACGCTCGGCCCGTCGCCCGAAGATGATCGCCATCCCCAGGAACGCCACCAGGAAGCCCAGGATGCCCAGGTAAACCGGGTGACCGATCAGGAAGCCGATCGCAAGAAAGACACCGAAGGTGACGATTCCCACGCCCGCGACGATCAGACCGACCTTCGGGTCGGCCTTGCGCGTCATCTTGTACGTCAGGGCGATCTGCTTCAGTCGCCCGGGGTTCGCAGCAGTCTCTGCGTTTGACTTCCTCGCCATGAGGCGAAGTTTACGTGGCCCGCGGGGTCCGGGTAGCCGCGGCCTCGAGTACGTGCTCGGTTTCGACCCGGTCCTTCGCCCTGCGACGGTCTTCCAGGACCGCCGTCCAGGCGTTGCGGCGGGCGCCGCTCATGAGCAGCGACTCGATGCCGCGGAAGGCCTCGGCTACGGACGGAATGGCGATGGCGCGTACGGGCGCGGCCTGCATGATGTCGGTCCCTCTCTCGGAGCTCGCATCGATGGGCGTGTGCGGTGCGTGGACCCAGCGTCACTGACTGGTGTTACCAGGGCATGACCGGCCGGTCAAACGTGATGAAATATTGACGCGGCCCCCAGGCTCTCCCGATAAGAGCCTAGGGGCCGCGTCGACACTGTGTTACTGCTTGGTAGGTTTATGTGAACGACTTCACATCGCCCGCAACCTACGCTCCGGCTCGGCTTCGCTTCACACAAACCCCGTCGAGCTCCGCCTCGCCACCGCTACGGCCGCGCGCCCGCCCTCGTACCTCGGGCGAACCCGCAACCTACGCTCCGGCTCGGCTTCGCTTCTCCATCGCCTGGGTGTAGAGGCGTCCCGCCCTGTACGAGGAGCGGACCAGGGGGCCCGACATGACGCCGGAGAAGCCGATCTCCTCGGCCTCCTTCGCCAGCTCCACGAACTCCGCCGGCTTCACCCAGCGCTCGACGGGGTGGTGCCGCGGCGAGGGCCGCAGGTACTGGGTGATGGTGATGAGCTCGCAGCCGGCCGCGTGCAGGTCGCGCAGCGCCTCGCTGACCTCCTCGCGCTCCTCGCCCATGCCGAGGATCAGGTTCGACTTGGTGATCAGGCCGTACTCGCGGGCCTTGGTGATCACGTCGAGGGAGCGCTCGTAGCGGAAGCCCGGGCGGATCCGCTTGAAGATGCGGGGCACGGTCTCGACGTTGTGCGCGAAGACCTCGGGGCGGGAGGCGAAGACCTCCTCCAGCAGCTCCGGGACCGCGTTGAAGTCCGGCGCGAGCAGCTCGACCTTGGTGTGACCGCTCTCGCGGTGCGCCGTCTGCTGGTGGATCTGGCGGACCGTCTCCGCGTACAGCCACGCGCCGCCGTCGGGCAGGTCGTCGCGGGCGACACCGGTGATGGTGGCATAGTTCAGGTCCATGGTGACCACGGATTCGCCGACACGGCGCGGCTCGTCCCGGTCCAGGGCCTCGGGCTTGCCCGTGTCGATCTGGCAGAAGTCACAGCGCCGGGTGCACTGGTCGCCACCGATGAGGAAGGTGGCCTCGCGGTCCTCCCAGCATTCGTAGATGTTCGGACAGCCGGCTTCCTGGCACACCGTGTGCAGTCCTTCGCCCTTCACCAGGGCCTGCATCTTGGTGTACTCGGGTCCCATCTTCGCCCGGGTCTTGATCCACTCGGGCTTGCGCTCGATGGGGGTCTGGGCGTTGCGGACTTCGAGGCGCAGCATCTTGCGTCCGTCGGGTGCGACTGCGGACACGACCGGCTCCCTGTGACTTCGATTCTTCGGCGCCCACCAGGGTACGCCCGTAATTTCATACGCTCTTACGTCGGCCAACCTGGGGGCCGCCGGACGCATTCCCGGGGGCGTCAGCCCACGGCCGGCTCGATCGCGCGGGGTCGCAGCTCGGCCTGCTCCAGCACGTCCTTCAGGTGCCGCTCCACGACGGGCAGCACGTCGGCGATGGTGATCTCGCGGCCCAGTTCGTACGAGAGCGAGGTCACACCGGCGTCCCGGATGCCGCAGGGGATGATCCGGTCGAACCAGGTGCTGTCGGGGTTCACGTTGATCGCGAAACCGTGCATCGTGACGCCCTTGGCGACGCGGATCCCGATGGCGGCGAGCTTGCGGTCCTCGCGGCGCTGGCCGGCGTTGGAGGGGGCGTACTCGGGCCCGTTCAGGCGGGCGTCGAACTCCTCGTCGTGCAGCCGGGGATCGAACTCCAGGGAGAGCCCACCGATCTTCGGGCGCTCCTCGACGGGGTCGCCGAGCACCCAGACCCCGGAGCGGCCCTCGATGCGGGTGGTCTCCAGGCCGAACTCGGCCGCCGTGCGGATCAGGGCGTCCTCCAGGCGCCGGACGTGCGCGACGACGTCCACCGGGCGGGGCAACTTCATGATCGGGTAGCCGACCAGTTGACCCGGCCCGTGCCAGGTGATCTTGCCGCCGCGGTCCACGTCGATGACGGGCGTCCCGTCGAGGGGGCGCTCGCTCGGGTCGGTGCGCCGGCCTGCGGTGTACACCGGTTGGTGCTCCACCAGCAGGCAGGTGTCCTCGATCTCGTCCGCGAAGCGGGCGGCGTGGACGCGCCGCTGCTCTTCCCAGGCCTCGGTGTACTCGACCGATTCCGGCCCGAAGCCCAGATGGACAAACCGAAGCTCAGTCACCGCAGCGCCTCCTCGTTGAACCTGCTGTGTGCACGTACCGCACCCGGCCAAGGGTACGGCGGCTCCCGCGGGCTCCTTCAGGCCCCCGGTGTCCCGGGCTTCAGCGCCCGGGTCCGAGCAGTGTGCGGGCCTCCGGCGGCGGGCCCGGGGGGCGCTCGGGGCGCTTGCGCCCCTTGCGCGGGAGGTCCGGGTCCTCGTCGGCCCGCGGCAGCCGGCGGTGGCCCTCGGAGTGGTCGTTGACCCAGCCGCACACCCCGCACGCGTACCGGCCGTCGAGCCCCGCGATGTAGGTGCCGCACCGACGGCACTCGGCCTCGGTGAGCTCGGGAGCGGGCAGCGGAGCTGTGGATTCCGCGTACGCGTCGGGGTGGTGAGCCCCGTGGGGCCGGCGGGTCATGGGCCGCAGCGTACGCGGAGGTCACCGGCCGGTCCGTAAAGAGCCCTACCCATTCTGCACACGATCGGATGAATGTGGGGCAGAGAGGGCGGTGCGGGCGGAGTTCGCCGCTACATTCACGCCGTTCACAGGGCCGGGACTCCGGTCCGTCACGTCAGGAAACCGTGGAGCAGATGACGGAACGACCTGCCCAGCGCGTCCCCAACCGGCAGCTCGCGGCGCTGATCGCGGAAGCCGGGTTCTCCAACGCCGGGCTCGCCCGCCGCGTCGACCAACTCGGCCTGGAGCACGGTCTGGACCTGCGCTACGACAAGACCTCCGTGACCCGGTGGCTGCGCGGCCAGCAGCCCCGCGGCACCACCCCCGCGCTGATCGCGGAGGTCTTCACCCGGCGCCTCGGGCGACGGCTGTCGGCGCAGGACCTGGGCCTCGACGCGTGCGCGCCGGTCTACGCCGGGCTGGAGTTCGCGGCCACCCCCGAGGAGGCCGTGGACATCGCGAGCGGGCTGTGGCGCAAGGACTCCGGATCGCACGCCGAGCTGCGCAAGATCGCCTTCACCCCGGCCGGCCTCGTGGTGCCCAGCCGGGACTGGCTCATCGGCCGGGCCGACGAACGCGTCGGACGCGGCGCGGACAGCGTCGCCTCCCGCGTCCCCGCGCAGGGCCGCGCCTCGGTGCCCCGGCAGCGGCAGGTCGACCGCGGCCCCGGACAGCGGGTCACCGGCGGGGACATCGCGGCCCTGCGCTCGGTGAGCGAACTGTTCCGCACGCTCGACCACGCCTACGGCGGCGGCCACGCCCGCCAGGCCCTCGTGCGCTACCTGGAGCACGAGGCCGAACCCATGCTCCGCGGCACCTACGGCGAGACCACCGGGCGGCGGCTGTTCTCCGCCGCCGCCGACCTGACCCGGCTCGCGGGCTGGACCTCGTACGACATCGCCGCGCACGGACTCGCCCAGCGGTACTTCGTCCAGGCGCTGCGCCTCGCGCAGGCCGCCGGGGACCGGCCGTACGGGTCGTACGTGCTGGTCACCATGAGCCGGCAGGCGGTCTACCTCGGCCACGGTCGCGAGGCCGTCCAGCTGGCCCGGGTCGCCCAGCAGGGTGTCGGCTCGGGGCCCCCGCCGGTGGTGCAGGCGCTGCTGCACGCCGCCGAGGCGCGCGGGCACGCGGTGCTCGGCGAGGTGCGGTCGGCGACGGCCTCCCTGGTCCGCGCCGAGCGGGCGCTGGGCGCGGGCCGGCCGGGGGACGACGTACCGCCGTGGGCCCGGTTCTTCGACGAGGCGCAGCTCGCCGACGAGTTCGGGCACTGCCACCGGGACCTCCAGCAGTACCGGGCCTGCGCCCAGCACGCGGAACGCTCCCTGCAACTGCGCTCGCCCGGCTACGCGCGGTCCCGGCTGTTCTGCCGGGTGGTGCTGGCCACGGCCCGGCTCGGGCTGGGCGAACTGGACCAGGCGTGCGCGCTGGGCGCGGAGGCGGCGCAGCAGGCGATGGAGATGCGGTCGGTGCGCGCGGTGGAGTACGTACGGGACTTCGAGCGGCGGCTGGAGCCGTACCGGGACGCGTCGGCGGTGCGGACGTACCGGGACCGGGTGGCGGCACTGTCCTGAGCGGGGGCCGGGCCCTGAGCGGGGGTCGGGTCCTGGCCCGGTTGGGCCGGGCGGGGCGTGCGGAAGGCCCGGCCCCCGCGGGTGGGACCGGGCCTTGGCCGGGGTGGTTCTCAGGCCACCGCCGGAAGGGCTGGTTCCGGGGCGGCCGGGAGCGGGATCCCGAAGTCGCGCAGCAGGGCCGTGGCCGCCCGGCGGGCGGAGTGCAGGGCGCCCTGGACCGTGTTGGAGTCGCGGTGGTCCCCGCACACGTAGAGCCCCGCCAGGACCCGCACCGGGCGCCGCAGGTCGTACGGCGGGGGCATCGCGGGCACGGCCTCCGGGGTGTGGTGCACGGCGAGCAGGTCCCAGTCACGGGTCGAGGTGTCGTAGAGCCGGGCCAACCGTGAGGCCACCGTCCGAGCGGGGGGCGGTGCGCCGTGGACGGTGGTGGTGACCAGGCTGCGGCCGGTCGGCGCCCGGCTCGGGTCGACCGCGCTCATCACGGTGGTGTGCGCGAGCGGCCACTTCGGGTCGGCGTCCAGGAGCAGCGAACCGTCCCAGGGCAGCGGCGCGGGGGTCGCGTGGTGGATGACGGTCACCTCGTGGAAGCGCGGCACCCGCAACCCCGGCAGCAGCTCGGCCGCGGCCCGGGCGCCCGTCGCGAGGACCACGGAACGGCAGCGGAAGTCACCGTGCTCCTCGGTGGTGACCAGGCTGGTCGCCACCGACCGGACCCGGACGCCGGTGCGTACGGTGCCCGGCGGCAGGGACGCCGCGAGCAGCCGCGGCAAGGCCGCGGCCCCGCCCTCGGGCACGGCGAGCCGGCCCCGGACGAAGGTGCGCAGCGCGAGGTCGGCGACGCGGCTGGAGGTGGTGAGGTCCGGGTCGCGGAGCAGGGTGGAGAGCAGGGGGCGCAGGACCCCGTTCACGGTGCGCGGTGGCAGGCCGCGGGAGCGCAGCGCGGTGAGCGCCGAGCGTTCCGGCCGGGCCAGCACCCGTTCCTCGGGCAGCGCGGCGAGCCGGCCGAGGGCGGCGCTGAGCCGGGCCTGGTCGAGGGAACCGCTGGCCAGCGCGCGGGCCGGGGTGAGCGCCCCGGCGCGCTGCTGCTTGCCGTCGACTCCGTGCACCAGGACCCCGGGGGCGAAGGGCCGCAGCGTGAGGCCCTCCAGACCGGGGGTGCGGGCCGGTTCGGTGTACGAGGTGTTGAGGAGCTGCCCGATCCGGTCGAGGCGGAACCCGTCGGCCGATTCGGTGGCCATGCGGCCTCCGGGATCGTCGGCGTTCTCCAGGACGGTGACCGTGACCCCCGCCGCGATCAGGTGGTGTGCGGCCGCGAGTCCTGAGACTCCGGCTCCTACGATGACGACGTCCGCGAGCTGTGCGGTGTGGTGCGCGGCATGGTGTGTGCTGCTGAGCACGTGCCCCTCCCCGAGGTCGGCGCGGCTGTGTGGGAACCTCCTTCCCCCAACGGGCTCCAGGAGAACCCGAGTCCGGTGGGGTATTGCGCACAACTTCGGTCGCATGGCGGTCGCATACGGGTCACGAACGGTCGCACGTGGGCGCGGGGGGCGCCTTTCGGGCGCCCGGGGTGGGGGGGCCGGGCGGGGCCGGGCGGGGCCCCGGTGGGGCTCAGGCCAGAGCCGCCCTGATCGAGTCGTCGATGCCGGGGTGGCGGAAGACGAAGCCCGACTCCAGCAGGCGGGCCGGGCGCACCCGCTGACTGCCCAGCACGTCGTCGGCGAACTCCCCGATCGCGACCCGCAGGGCCGGCGCGGGTACGGGGAACAGGGTGGGGCGGTGCAGTACGCGGCCCATGGCGGCGGTGATCTCACGGTTGGTCAGCGGCTCGGGCGCGGTCAGGTTCACCGGGCCGGAGAGTTCGGGGGTGTCGATCAGGTGCCGCAGGGCGGCGATCTCGTCGTGCATCGAGATGTACGACCAGTACTGGCGGCCGTTGCCGAGCCGGCCGCCGATGCCCGCCCGGAAGACGGGGAACAGCTTCCCCCACGCCCCGCCCTCGGCCGCGACCACCAGCCCGGTACGGGCGAACACGGTACGCACGCCGGCGTCGCGGGCGGGGGCCGCCGCCGCCTCCCACTCCACGCAGACGGACGGGAGGAAGCCGTGCCCCGCCGGCGCGGTCTCGTCGACGGGGCGGTCGCCGGTGTCGCCGTAGTAGCCGACGGCGGTGCCGCACACCAGGACGGGCGGAGGGCTGTCCAGGGCGGCCACGGCCTGCGCGATGGCGGCCGTCCCGAGGACGCGGCTGTCGCGGATCTCCCTCTTGTACGCCGCCGACCAGCGACGGTCCCCGACGCCGGCCCCCGCCAGGTGCACGACGGCCCCGCACCCGGCGAGCCCGGCGGGGTCGACGCGGCCGGCCGCGGGGTCCCACCGCGCCTCGTCCGGTCCGGCGGGCGCGCGACGCACGAAGCGCACCACGTCGTGGCCGTCGGCGCGGAGTGACTGGACGAGGGCCTGACCGATGAGTCCGGAGGATCCGGTGATGGCGATACGCATGGGCCCAGTCTGCCGCTGCCCTGGCCGGGCGGTACCGCGCAACTCCCCGACACCGACGGCCGACCCTCGTGGGGGCTGCGGGTGGGTCGGGGGTCCGGGTCCGGTTCGGCTGCGGGGGTGGGTCGGGGCCGGTGCCGGGGTAGGGCTGCGGGTGGGTCGGGGCCGGTGCCGGGGTGGGGTGTCGTCCGGGACGGGCATGATTTATGGCGCCCTGTCCCGGGCTGCGTCGGTGGGGCGGGAGTGGGCGCCAACAAATCACGTTTTAGTCCCTGACGACACCCCACCCCGTCCCCGACCCCGACCTGGGCGGCCCGCCCCGGTCGACGTCCCGCCGAATCGGCCCCGCAGGCGCCAATCCCGGCCTCGCCGGCGATTGAGGCGCGAACGCCCGGGGGCCGGGTCAAGGGGCTTCCGGGTGGGTCGGGGCCGTCGGGGGCTCGGATCGGGGGCGTCAGGTGGTGCCCAGCACCGTGCCGGCCGCGTACGTGACGGCCATCGCGAGGGCGCCGCCCGTGACGTTGCGCAGCACCGCGCGGAGCGTCGGCGCCCCGCCCAGGCGGGCGCTGACCACCCCGCACAGGGTGAGCGCCGCGAGAACCGCCGCCACCGTCACCGGCACCCGCGCCGACGCCCCCGGCAGGACGATCGCCAGCAGCGGCAGCAGCGCCCCCACCGTGAACGCCACCAGGCTGGCCAGCGCCGCGTGCCACGGGTTCGCCAGCTCGTCCGGCTCGATGCCCAGTTCCACCCGCGCGTGCGCCCGCAGCGCGTCGCGCTCGGTGAGCTGGACCGCCGCCTCCCGGGCCAGTTCCCGGCCGAGGCCCCGTTCGGCCAGCAGGTCGGTGAGCTCGTCCAGCTCCTCCTCCGGCTGCTGGGCCAGCTCCCGCCGCTCCACGTCCAGCGCGGCCCGTTCCGAGTCCCGCTGCGAGCTGACCGACACGTACTCCCCCGCCGCCATCGACAGCGCGCCCGCCAGCAGCCCCGCCACCCCCGCCGTCAGGATCGCGGTGCGCGAGGTGGTGGCGCCGGCCATGCCCACGACCAGGCCCGCGATGGAGATGATCCCGTCGTTGGCACCGAGCACGCCCGCCCGCAGCCAGTTCAGGCGGGTACTGATGGCCGCGCTGGTATCCGTCACCGCTCCACTGTCCCGGGCGACGCCCCGAGGGGCCACCCGGCGTGCGCGGCCCGGGACCGCGTACCAGGGTGGAGGGGTGAGACGCGCTTGGGAGGATCCGGGCAGGCTGCACGGTGCCCCGCCGCCGCGCTGGGCCCGGTTCGCGCCCGCCGTGGCCCTGGTGGCGCTGTGCTGCGCCCAGTGGCTGACGCCCGGCAACGTCGAGCTCGGCTACTTCCTGGCGGCCCTCCCCGCGGTGGCCGCGTTCTCCTACGGCGCCGCCGGCACGGCCGTCTTCGCCGCGCTGGTGCTCGTGCTGCTCGCCTTCCCCGACCTCGGCGTCGGGCACGCGCAGGGCTCCGACCTGGCCACGGTGGCCGTCGTCGGGCTGCTCAGCGTGGTCATCGCCTGGGTGCGCCACCGCCGGGACACCCAGCTGGTCAGCGTCCGTACGGTCGCCGAGGCGGCCCAGCTGGCGGTGCTCCCACCCGTCCCGGACCGGGTGGGTCCGGTGCGGTGCGCCGGTCTCTACCGGGCGGCCCAGCAGGGCACGCTCGTCGGCGGCGACCTGTTCGACGTGCGGGCCGGTCCGTTCGGGGTGCGGGCGGTCGTGGGCGACGTCCAGGGCCACGGGCTGACCGCCGTCGGGACGGTGGCCGCGTTGCTCGGCGCCTTCCGCGAGGCGGTGCTGGACGACCGGGAGCTGGTGGACGTCGCGTCGCGGCTCGACCGACGCCTGGTGGCGGACGCCGCCGCGGAAGCGGTGGAGCATCCGGAGCTGTTCGCGACGGCCGTGCTGCTGGAATTCCCGACCGGGCTGGATCTCGTACGGATCGTGTCGTGCGGGCATCCCCCCGTCCTGCTGCTACGGGACTTCGTGGCCTCGGAGGTCACGGTGGAACCGGGCCCTCCGCTGGGTTTGGGGCTGGCCGGCCCGGCCCTCCCCCCGGTGACCGAACTGCGGCTGGTGCCGGGCGACCGGCTGCTCGCGCACACCGACGGGGTCACGGAGGCACGCGACGCCGGCGGCAACTTCTATCCGCTGGCCAGCCGGATTCCGGTGCTGGCGAGCGACCCGGCGGGCCTGGTCCGGGCGGTGTGGAAGGACCTGGCGGCCTTCACCGACGGCGGTCCGCGCGATGACGTGGCCCTGCTGATGCTGTCGGTGGGTGCGGAGGGACGGGCTCCGCGAGGCGGCGTGACCGGCCCGTACTGATCGGATGATCAGTTGGTAACAGTGCGGGCCACGGCCCGGTTTCCGTGTTTCGCTCGGCAGCGCGACGACAGCCGCGACCACCACGACGCCGACCCGAGCACGGAAAGACGAGGCCCCGATGCACGCACCGCGCAAGCACAGGAAGCGCATGGCGGCGGTCGCCGCCGCGGCCACCGCCGCCGGCCTGCTCACCGGCGCGATGCTGCTCGGGTACGGGGCGGGCGACCACTCCGGACAATCCGCGGGCCGCAGCGGCGGGGCCGCCGCCTCGACCCCCGCCGTGGCGCGGACCGGCTCCATCGACTTCGTGGGGAACGACGGCGGCGGCACGGTGGTCGGCGTACCGCCGGAGCGGGACGGGGCCGCCGGGATCGCCCGGACCGCCGAGTCCGCCGAGTCCGCCGAGTCCGCCGACGCATCCGGCTTCGTCGGCGGACCGGACGTCATCGCAGCGTCATGAAACGTCGCGGATGAAGGAGCGCACCATCTTGCAGGTGAGGTTGGACGGGCGGTGGATGCCCACCCGTACCGCCATCGTGCGGATCTTGCGGTTGGTCGCGCGCTTGACGTCGTAGGTCCCGGTGTCGAGCAGGGATATCGCGAGCCGCATCGCCTTCAGGCGGCGGTTGTGGCTCTCGTACCACTCCCGGGGCAGACCCGCGGGCAGCGGCTTCTTCCTGGGCATCTCAATGACAGCGGCAGCGGCCATCTACAGCCTCCCAAACAGTAGTTGGCTTCCTGTCGTTCTCCTTCGATTTTACCGGGGGGCACTGACAAAAGCCCTGGCCGGACGGAGTCCAACTAGGCTGGCGGCCATGGAGATCTGGATCAATCCCGCCTGCTCGAAGTGCCGGAGCGCGCTGACCCTGCTGGACGCGGAAGGCGCCGATTACACGGTCCGCCGGTACCTGGAGGACGTGCCGTCCGAGGACGAGATCCGCGCGGTGCTGGAACGCCTCGGTCTGGAGCCCTGGGACATCACCCGCACCTCCGACCCGCTGGCCCGGGAGACCGGCGTACGGGACCTGCCGCGCGAGGAGACCGACACGGCCCGGCAGCGCTGGATCGCCCACCTGGCGGCACACCCGAAGCTGATCCAGCGCCCGATCATCACCGCCGAGGACGGCACGGCCGTCATCGCCCGCTCGGACGAAGCGGTCCACGAGGCACTCTCCCGGACCCGGAAGGCGAAGGCCTAGCCGAAGGCCGGCCCGCGGTCATCACGGGCCGGCCGCGCGGCCGGGCTCAGCCCTGGTTCCAGGTACCGCTCTGCCAGAGGGCGCCGCCCTTGTCGGGGCCGCCGTCCTTCGTGTAGACGACGAAGTTGCCGTCGTCCTGGAGGAGGGCGTACGCGCCGGGGTTGCCGGCCCCGTTGGCACGCCACACGACCTTGCTCCCGCCCATCCAGTCGCGCATGAACAGGTCACCGTCGGTGCCCATGCGCAGTTCCAGGACCGAGAAGCCCGTGCTGTGGGTGGCGCTGTTCCAGATGGCCTTCCCGTCCCGCTTGCGGTACATGACGAGGTTGTTGTCCTCCTGGATCATCAGCCACACCGTGGCGGACTGGGCCCAGTCGCCCGTGAACCAGTAGCGGTACTCGTGCGTCGGGTCCTCCGCGCAGATCTTCGTCGTCATCTCCCGGCGCAGGGACGACCAGTGCAGTCCCCACTCGTTGTCCTTGCGGCCGATGACCTTGAAGTTGCCGTTCGCCTCCAGCTTGGCCGCGGGCGTCATCTCGGCCCGGTCGCCGTAGGTGGCGGTGTGCCAGATGCCGCCGCCGGTCTGGGCGCTGCCGCCCTGGCGGTAGATGACGAAATTGCCGTCCGCCTGCATGGTGGCGTAGGCGCCGGGGTTGCCGTAGGTACCGCTGTTCCACAGCGGGAGCTTGTAGCCGCCCGGGTTGCCGAGGGCGTACAGCACCAGGTTGCCGTCCGGCTGCATGGTCAGCTCGGTCGCCCCGGTCGGGTTGGTCATCTTCTCGCCCGGGGCGAGCCTCTGGCCCGCGTTCAGGACGGTTTCCCGCCGGTCGTAGGGCTCGTCGCACTCGGCCATCCCGGGCCGGGGGCCGGGTGCGGCGTTCGCCGTCGCCGGGACCAAAGAGGCCAGGGCCGAGGCGGCGAGGACGGATATGAACGCGCTGCGGAGCAGGCGGTGACGCATGGATGTATCCCCCGTGGTGTCGGTCAGATCTTGTTGTACGTGCCGGTGTTCCAGAGGGCGCCGCCCTTGCCGGGGCCGCCGTCCTTCTTGTAGACGACGAAGTTGCCGTCGTCCTGAAGGAGGGCGTAGGCGCCGCTGTTGCCGGCCGTTCCGCTGCGCCAGCGGACCGTCTCGTTGCGGTCGTATTCGCGCAGGACCAGGTCGCCGCTGTCCCTGATCTCCAGGGTCAGGCTGTTCCGGCTGCCGTAGGTACCGCTGCCCCAGATCGCCTTGCCGTCGCTCTTGCGGTACATGACGAGGTTGTTGTCCTGCTGGAGCACCAGCCACACGGACGCCGACTGGGCCCAGTAGCCCTGGTCCCAGGACATGTCCGAGGCGCAGACCCTGACGTGCTGCTCGATGGTCTCGGTGGTCCAGTAGTAGTCCTCGCTGCGGCCGGTCACGACGAGTCGGCCGTCGTCCACGAAGGTGGCGCCGATGTTGATGTCGGTCCGGCTGCCGTAGGTGGCGGTCTGCCAGATCCCGCCGCCCTGCTGGGGGCCGCCGCCCTTGCGGTAGATGACGAAGTTGCCGTCCTCCTGCATGGTGGCGTACGCACCGGGATTGCCGTAGGTGCCGCTGTTCCACAGCGGGAGCTTGTAGCCGCCCGGCCTGCTGACCAGGTAGATGACGAGGTTGCCGTCGGGCTGCATGACGAGCTCGGGCTTGCCGGGCGTCGGAACCAGGCTCGCGCCCGATTCGAGGCGCTCACCGGGCTTCAGGGCGGAGGTGAAGCCGCCCCCGCCGGTCCTGCACTGACCGGGGTCGGTGGCCGACGCCGACGCCGGGACCATCAGGGTCACGGCGGAGGCGGCGAGCAGGGCCACGAGCGCACGGCGGAGCACATGGGTGTGCATGGGTGTGTTTCCCCCCGGGAAAGCATGGTGTGTGGATCAACGGATCATACGAGTTTGCTCGGACAATCCTTTGCGACCTCTTTCTACACCGCTGGGTAAAGGGACGATCAACTGAATATCGTGAGTGCCCCTCACCCCTCGAGTTGGTCCTCCGCCCCCGCCAGGATTTCCGTCAGGCGGGCGCCGAAGGCGGCTCCGCGCGGGTCGGGGACGCCCGTGCGGGCGGCGGTGAGGAGGGCGTCCACGGCGCGGCCGTAGGCGGCGGGTACGTCGCTCCAGTCGGGGAGGGCGAAGACGCCCTCGGCCCCGCGCAGTTCGAGTCCCACCCCGGCGGCGGCCTGCGGGGCGCCGAGGCTGAGCACGGCGGTGCTGGCCGCGCCCGAGGTGTGGCGCAGGGTGAGCTGGACGACGTCGGAGGGGCCCCGCGCGGCGGTGACGGCGGTGACGTCGCCGAGGACGGGGATCAGGACGGACAGGGCGTGCGGGCCGACGTCCCACAGGCCGCCCTTGGACTTGCGCCAGGGCGAGTCGGCGTAGGCGCTGGGGGCGCCGTCGGGCGGGAAGACGGCGCCGAGCCAGTGCGCGGAGGCGGTGAACCAGCCGGTGCGGCCGGCCTGTTCGTCGACCCATCCGGCGGTGGGTTCGGCGAAGCGGAGGGTGAGGAAGACGACGGAGGCGACCTGGTGCCGGGCGGCGGCGTCGGCGACGGCGCGGGCGTCCTCGACGGTCGTGGCGACGGGTTTGTCGAGCAGCAGGTGGCAGCCGGCGGCGGCCGCGCGGACGGCGAGGGGGGCCTGGACGTCCGGGGGGAGGGCGAAGGCCACCGCGTCGCAGTCGGCGAACAGGGCGTCGGGGTCTTCGTACACCTTCACGCCGTACTCCTGGGCGAGCTCGGCGGCCGCTTCGGGCCGCCGGCCCCAGATCCCGGCGAACTCGGAGCCCTTGTGGGCGGCGAGGGCGGGGGCGTGGGTGCGGCGGGCCCAGGGGCCGGTGCCGAGCAGGCCGATGCGGGGTCGGGGGGTTCCGGGCGCCTGGTGGGGGGCTGGGCCGGGGGCTGCCTCGGGGGCGCCGTCGGCGGAGTTCAAATCGTACGAAATGCTCACGCGCCCAGTCTGCCGCACCCGGACGGGTGTGCGGTCGCCAACCCGCACAACCCGTTCGACCTGCGGTGTAAACCTCGGTAACACGGGGTTCACACACGGGCAACGGATGAGAAATCGCGCCGGGGGACGCTGCGCAGAACACCATGGCGATCCGCAGCACCCGCAGAGTCAGGATGGGGCCCGTGAGCTACAAGGCTGAGTACATCTGGATCGACGGCACCGAGCCGACGGCGAAGCTTCGCTCCAAGACGAGGATCCTGGCGGACGGCGAGGCGCTGCCGATCTGGGGCTTCGACGGGTCCAGCACGAACCAGGCCGAGGGCCACGCCTCGGACCGCGTGCTCCAGCCGGTGTTCTCCTGCCCGGACCCGATCCGCGGCGGCGACCACCTGCTCGTCCTGTGCGAGGTCATGAACATCGACATGACCCCCCACGCGTCGAACACCCGCGCGCTGTTGCGCCCGGTCGCGGAGGAGTTCGCCGAGCAGGCGCCGATCTTCGGCATCGAGCAGGAGTACACGTTCTTCGACGGCGCCCGCCCGCTCGGTTTCCCGGTCAACGGCTTCCCCGCGGCGCAGGGCGGCTACTACTGCGGTGTCGGTTCGGACGAGATCTTCGGCCGGGACATCGTCGAGAAGCACCTCGACCACTGCCTGGCCGCGGGCCTGAACATCTCCGGCATCAACGCCGAGGTCATGCCGGGCCAGTGGGAGTTCCAGGTGGGCCCGGTGGGTCCGCTGGAGGTCTCGGACCAGCTGTGGATCGCGCGGTGGCTGCTGTACCGCACCGCCGAGGACTTCAACGTGTCGGCGACGCTGAACCCGAAGCCGGTCAAGGGCGACTGGAACGGCGCGGGCGCGCACACCAACTTCTCGACGAAGGCGATGCGCGAGGACTACCGGGCGATCATCTCGGCCTGCGAGGCGCTGGGTGAGGGCTCGAAGCCGCTGGACCACGTCAAGAACTACGGCGCGGGCATCGACGAGCGCCTGACGGGGCTGCACGAGACGGCCCCGTGGAACGAGTTCAGCTACGGGGTCTCCGACCGCGGCGCCTCCGTGCGCATCCCGTGGCAGGTGGAGAAGGACGGCAAGGGCTACATCGAGGACCGCCGTCCGAACGCGAACGTCGACCCGTACGTGGTGACGCGGCTGATCACGGACACCTGCTGCACCGGCCTGAAGAAGGACGGCCTGGTCTGAGACCGGCCCCTGACACGCCCCCCGACGGACCGATGCGCCCGTCCTCCCCCGCGGGAGGGCGGGCGCATCGGGGCGGCCGGGGGCCGGTTCTGGACGGGGTGGGCCCGACGTGGGCGTGGGACGGATCTGCCCAGGATTCGGTACGGGTCACCGATGCGGACGGGCGGAAGCCCCTCGTCGGTTGACTGTTTGTCGGGATTGTGACGTCTTGACGAAACCTTGATTGCGGAATATGAGATTCCGCTCCATCAGGTGAGATAGGGCCTGCCCCGGGCCCGCACATCTGCTTCAATATGCGTCATGGCCAGCCACCCGCACACCTCGACAGGTCGCAGCGACCTCGAGCCGTTCTGGCCCTCCCGTCAGGATCACGATTTCGACCGGGTGTGTTGCCGCGCGAAGAACGCGCCGGCCCTCTAAAGCCTTCCGGGACCTCCCGACAGACCCGCCCGAGGCCTTCGGTCTGCGCGGTACGACAACGACGACGTACGTACGTCTCCTGCCGACCACTCCGCGTGAAAGAGCTGACCACTCATGACCAACACCCGTTCCATCACTTCTGCCGCCTCCGCTGCGACCAACGCTCCCCTGACCTTCCCGCCCAGTCCCCGCCATCGGCTGCGCGCCGTCGACCGGGACGAGGTGGCCCGCGTCGTGGACCTGCTGCCGCCGGGCGCCACCTGGCTGCCCGCGCCCCAGCACACCCTGCCGACGCTGCCGGGCAACCCGCCGATGGTCGGCTACCTGGTGCTCGTACCGGCCGACCAGCAGCCGCCGATCACCTTCGCCCCGCAGTCCGTCCCCCTCCCGGCCCCCGCGGCCCCGACGGCCACCGGGGACGAGCTCGTGCGGATCGACTCCGCGCAGCGCACCGCCGAGGTGGACGGTCAGGTCCTGGACCTGACCTACCTGGAGTTCGAACTGCTCGCCCACCTCGTGGCCCACCCCCACCGGGTGCACAGCCGGGACCAGTTGGTCACGACGGTGTGGGGCTACGGACACGTCGGCGACGGCCGGACGGTCGACGTCCACATCGCCCGGCTGCGCCGCAAGCTGGGCGCGGCGCACCGCGGGACGATCCAGACGGTCCGCCGGGTGGGTTACAAGTACGCGCCCTGAGAGGTGTGTTGACCGGCCCGCGGCCTCTTGGGCCGGAAGCGGCCGGTCTCCGGAACGACGGTGGGCCCGCACTCTCCGGGGGGAGTGCGGGCCCACCTGCGCGAGCGGTCGCGTACTAGGCCTGCGGCTCGGGCGTCGCGGCCCGGCGGCGGGCGGCCACGAAGCCGAGCAGCACGTCACCCGCGAGGAAGACGAGCAGGCTGATGCCGAGCATCGGGACGAACCATCCGATGAGCGCGGTCACGGCGGCCAGCGGCAGCAGCAGGGTGACCGGCAGCTTCCGCCAGGCGCCGCGCGGCTGCGGACGTCCCACCGACAGCTTGCGCTCCTTGGTCGGGCGGCGCATCCACCACATCCGGTAGCCCCACACGACGAGGAACATCACGGCGGCGGCGAGCGCGGCCAGGGCGAGCTGGTTGGCGAGCCCGAAGGTCAGGCCCATGTGGAGGTCGATGCCGAAGCGCGTCAGCTGAGCGAGCAACGGATACTCGGCGAAGCGGAGTTCGTCCATGACCCGACCGTCGGCGGGGTCCACCGCGACCGCGTCCAGGTGCACCGGGAACTGCTTGTCGGCCTCCTTGACGACGTAGCCCTTGCCCTGGGCGGGGAGGGTGACGCGCAGGCTCGCGTCCACCCCGGCGGCCCGGGCGGCGTCCACGGCACGGTCGATGCCGATGTCGGCGGTGGGCGGCGGCGGGGGCATCTCCATGCCCTCCGTCATGACGTGCCCGGCGTGTTCGTCGGCGCCGCCCGCGGCGCCGTTCAGGGCGGCGGCGACGGAGGGAGTGGCTCCGCCGAGTCGGTCCTGGAGCTGCCCGATGTTCTCACCGGCGTAGCGGGACCAGGTCAGGCCCGTGGCGGAGAGGACGACGAGTCCGGCGACGGCCCACAGGCCGACGGTGCCGTGCCAGGACAAGGTCCGGCGGCGGCCGGTGGCCTTGCGGTCGGGGACGACGAGGTGGGCCTTGCGGGAGCGGCGGCGGCCGATCCACAGGGCGAGGCCGCCGAGGGCGACGACCCACAGCCAACTCGCGGCCAGTTCACTGTAGTTCCGGCCGAACTCGCCGAGCTGGAGGCTGGAGTGGAACTCGCTGAGCCAGGCCCGCAGCGGCAGCGCGTCGCCGGCGGTGGTGAGCTGCCCGCGCACGTCGGCGGTGTACGGGTCGACGAACACGGTGAGGGTCTCGCCCTCACCGAGGCCCGGGCTCTCCATGATCACCCGGGTGGTCGCCTCCTCCTCGGGCGCGGGCCACACGCCGAGGACCTTGCCCTCGGGCGCGGCGGCGCGGGCGGCCCCGACCTGGGCGCTGAGCGGCAGGGCGCTCTCGCCGACCCGGGCGACCGTCAGTTCGTCGGAGTAGAGGATCTTCTCGGCCTGCCAGGAACCTGCGTACAGCAGGCCGGTGGTGGCGGCGAGGAACAGGATCGGGGCGATGAGCAGCCCCGCGTAGAAGTGGAGGCGCAGGAGCAGCGGGCGCAGGGCGGCCCAGGTGCCGCCGGTGCGCTTCGGCGGTGCGGCGGGATCCCCGGTGGGGGCGTCCGGAAGCACGTCGAGAGACATGTCGGTCCTCAGGTTGGCGAAGGCATGGGTGGGTGGCCCCAGGTCTCGCCCCCCTCGCCGAGGAGGTGCGCCGGTCAGGCGCGGGCAGGACGGCCGGGGGCCGTGGCGCGGGTGTTCCACCGGCCGGGCGGCCCGCGGCGCACCGCGGTGTGGGCGTGGACGGCGCCGCGGAGCCGGCGCGGCCGGTCGCACGGGGCGCAGTGCGCGGGCGGGCGGGGTACGAGGGCCACCCGGGTGCGGACCAGTGCGAGGGCGCGGGCGAGCGGCCGGGCCGCCAGCAGCGCGCTCGCGCCGAGGACGCCGACAAGCCGGAACACGGCGGCTTCGCCCCGGGCCAGCCAGGCGGCGCAGAAGAGTCCGGCGAGGACGTGCGCGGCGATCATGCCGAGGCCGCCGTGGCCGGCCAGGGCGGCCATGCCCTGCATGCCGTCGGCCATGTCGTGCATGCCGGGCAGGGCGGGCACGGCCGGCAGGGCGGCCAGGCCGTCGTACGTGCCGGTCATGCCGTCGTGGATGCCGGCCGCCCCCGCCGCCCCGTCCGTCATCCCGGTCATGCCGGTCATGCCGGGCGCGGCCATGTCGTGGGTCGCGCCGGCCGTTCCGGCCAAGCCGTCGGCCGCGGCGGGCGTGTCATGTGCCGTGCCGGCCCCGCCATGTGGCGTGCTCGGCACGCCGTTGCCCGCGCCCGGTGTCCCGTGGCCCGCTCCCCCGACCGGACCGACCGCCGGACGGCCCACCTCGCCGGCCCCTGCCGGCGTCGCGTGCGCGGGGTCGTGGCCGGGGGGCGACGGCGGGGCGGACACGTGCGCCTGGCCGGCGGAGAAGCTGAGGTGGAGCGCGGCCTGCACGCCGAGCAGGGCGGCGCCGATCCCGGTGGGGCCGCGTCGCCGGCCGGCCGCGAGCCAGGCGAGTGCGCCCGTCACGGCGAAGGCCGCGGCCAGCGTACCGACGGGGACATTCATCCCGGACATGTACGAATGCCCCAGCGCACCCAATGCCACGCACACGGCCGCGAACATCGCGGCCCGCACGACGCGCATCGGCGCGGGGGTTCCGGACATGTTCCGGTCATGTTCGCACGGGGCCCGGTGCTGCCGCCGGCAGGGCGGTGTCCGATCATGAGCGGGTGAATCCATTGCCATGGTCATGGTCATTGCCCTTCGGCGCGGTGTACGCCGCAGGAGTGCAACTCGGCGCCCACGCCTTGGACCGGCTGGGTCCGGAGCGCCGCGACCGGATCCTGCTCGGTTGTTCGACAAACGTGGACAATCTCTCGACCGGACGCTGGGAAACCCTGCTGAGCAGCGCCTTCGTCGTCGAGGAACCGATGCCGCTGCCCTACGCGCTGCTGCTGGTGGCGGTGCTCGGGTACGCCGAGTACGCGTACGGGGCCTGGTGGACGGTGGCCGTGTTCCTCTTCGGGCACACCTGCGCGACCCTGCTCGTCCACGGCGTGCTGCGGCGCACCACCGACCGCGCGACCCGCGGCGCCGTGGACGTGGGCACGAGCTACGGGTTCAACGCCGTGCTCGGCGCCCTGACCTCGGCGCTGCCGCGCGGGACCGTACGGAACGCGGCCCGGGTGGGGCTGTCGGCGCTCGCGGCGCAGCCGGTCCTGCGCCGGCAGCGGAGCTTCACCGACGCCGGGCACCTCGCGGCGCTGGGCCTGGGGATCGGACTCTCCCTGATATGGGACCGGCTGCCCGTGGGCCGACCGCCCGTGGACCGACCGGCGCTCGGCCGACCGGCGCTCGGCCGACCGGTACTCGCCCGGCATGTGGGACCGGCTCATCGGAATACCGCTCTTGCGTGACCCGAATGATACGAATGATCTGAATGACACGAGTAATCCACACCTCGCGCATACCGCTGGAGACGCCACGATGACCGCCACGCCCTCCACCACCGTCGCCAACCTCCGCGATCTCGGTGGCACCCCGCTCGCCGGCGGCCGGACCGTCCGGCCCGGACTCGTGCTGCGCTCGGGCTCCCTCGACCGGCTCGACCTGGCCGCCGACCCGGTGGTGGCCGCGCTGGAACTGCGTACGGTCATCGACTTCCGCAGCGACTCGGAGCGAGCCGACCACCCCGACCGGCTGCCGCAGGGGGCCCGGCTGGTGGTGCGCGACGTGCTGGCCGACAAGATGAACGACGGCAGGATGCCCGCCGCGACCCAGCTCAAGGACCTGCTCGCCGATCCGGTGGTGGCCGAGGAGCACCTGGGGGGCGGCCGGGCGCAGGAACTCTTCGGGTCGGTCTACCGGTCGTTCGTCAGCTCCGGCTCCGCACAGGCCGCGTACCGCACGCTGCTCGTCGAGGCGGCCGATCCGGAGTCGGGTCCGCTGCTCTTCCACTGCACGGCGGGCAAGGACCGTACGGGGTGGGGTGCGACGCTGATCCTGGCGCTGCTCGGCGCGGACGACGAGACCCTGATGGCGGAGTACCTGTCGGTGAACCCGGCGGTCAAGGCGGCCTTCGCCCCCATGATCGAGGGCTTCACCGCGGCGGGCGGGGACCCGGACATCGCGCTCGCCCTGATCGGGGTGTTCCCCTCCTACCTGGAGGCCGGTCTCGACGAGGTCCGCACCCGCTACGGGTCGATGGAGAAGTACGTGCGCGAGGGACTGGGCGTGTCCGACGAGACCGTCGAGGCGCTGCGGACCAAGCTCGTCGCCTGACACCCCGCCGCGTCCCCGACGGCCGGGCGGCCCGACGGCCCGGCGGCCCGGGAGACACGGAGCGTTCCCGGGCGCCCGGTTCGTCCGAACGTGTGCGCTGGGGACGGGTGACCATCCGACGAATCGCTCGTTCTGCTGAACGTGACTGCGCCGGATACCGCCACCCGCCCCCTGCCTCCCGACGTCGAGCAGGCCGAGGCCGCCATCGTCGAGCACTACCCGCGGCTGGTGCGGCTCGCCTATCTGGTGCTGCCGCCCGCCCTCGGCCGCAACCGGCGGGTCCTGACCGCCCATTCGCTGGCCCAGCGCGCCCTGCCGCGCGGTCGGCGGGCCGCGGAGGCCGACGCCGCCCTGGTGCGCGGCGGGGTCCCGGCACAGCGCGGCGGGGCGGACGGGCCCGAGTCGGGGTACGCGTACGTCCGGCTGCGGGTGCTGCGCTCCGCGTTGGAGGCGGGGATCCCGCTGAGCTTCCGGGCGCTCCCGCTGCGCGGGCAGGTGCCGCCGCTGCTCCCCCAGGTGTGGGGGCTGCGGCTGTTCCCGAGGTCGGGCGGGGCCGAGGAGTTGGCGCTGGACCAGTGGCTGGCGACCTTGAACGGGCCCGGTCGGGCGGCCTGCGTCCTGCGGGCGGTGGAGGGGCTGGCGGAGCCGGACGTGCTCCGGGTGCTCACCGAGGCCGGGGTCGCCGATCCGGCGGCGGCGGTCGCGGAGTCCGGGGATCCCGCGCACGACGCCCTGTTCGCTTCGCCCGAGTTCGATCCGTGCGTGCTCCAGGCCCGGCCCACCGACCTGCTGCGCCGCCGGCGGTTCACCCGGGCCGGGCTGGCGGCGGCCGCCGCCCTCGCGGTGTGCGGGGCGCTGCTGGCGTTGCCGGGTGGTGGTTGGGGCTCCGACGGGCCGGCCGCTCCGCCGTACGCGCTGAACGCGGCGGCCGAGCAGGCCCTGGATCCCGGGCAGCTGGTGCGGGCTTCGGCGACGCTGTGGCGCACCTCCTCCCGTACGGACTACTCCGCCTGGCCGGCGCGCGGCGACCGCGCCGACGACAAGGAGCTGCTGCGTCGGGCGCTGGCCGTCTGGGCCCGGCCGGGGAAGTCGGTGGTGGTGTCGGCGACGCCGGGGACCCCGTCGGGGCCGCCGATGGGGCCGCCGCAGCTGCTGTTCGCGGGGGCCGTCGACCAAGCGGTGGTGGTGCTGCTGTACGACGGGCTGCGGGTGGTCCGGTACGCGGAGCCGCGCGCCGGGACCGCGGGGGCCGCCCTCGACTTCGCCCGGACCGACGGGGCGTCGGCGGACACCGCGACGGGGCTGGTGCTCAGCCGGGTCGACGGCAACGTCCGCTACCTGACGGCCCCGTGGGTGACCGGCGCCGCGCTGCGGGACCTCCTCAAGCCCGCCGAGGCGCCGGTGGCGCTGAAGCTGACGCCGGAGGGGATGACCCCGCCGGTGGCGAGTCCCGCTCCGAGCGGCAGCTGCACCGGTTGGAACGCCATGGCGCTGACCGGTGACGGGGCGACCCGGCTGGTCACGGACCTGGGTGAGCTGACCCCGGCCCGGCTGACGTCGGGTGCGCCGGGGGCCGCGCGGGACGTGTCGGAGGCGGCCGAACTGGGCGAGTGGTCGAGGATCGCCTGCCTGCTTCCCTCCGTCCGCTCGCACGGTGTGCGCAGCGTCAACGCCTGGACGTACGCGAAGCAGCCGCTGCCGGAGAACGACGGGACGGCGACCTGGCTGTGCACGCGGGCCGAGACCTGGCAGGGCGGGTCGGACCGGGTGCAGGCGCAGTTCCTGGCCCCGGGGGCCCCGTTGGCGGCCCAGGCGGCGAAGGCGGAGGGGTCGGCGGCCTGCGGGCCCCGGGAGCCGCGGGTGCTGGCCGGGGTGCTGTGGAAGTCCCGGGCGGGGAGTTGGTACGTACTGGCGGCGGGCAGCGCGCAGTTCGCGTCGCTGTCGGTGTCGGGCGGTGCCAGCGGTTCGGCGACGGGCAACCGGCTGGCCGTGAAGGCTCCGGAGGGGGCTCAGGTCGACCTCTCGGGCAAGCTGACGGACGGCACGAAGGCGGGAGTGCTGCGCTAGGCCGTCTCTTTGGAGACCCCGGCGGGGGAGCTCGCGGGGTGTGGCAGATTGGCGTGCCGGAGGGGTTTTCCTCTCCGGTACCCATCAGTACATTGACGCCATGTCTAATACGCCGCTCGTGCCCGCCCCCGTGGCGTCGGAACAGACGGACCTCCAGCCGCGGAACGTCTCCTTCTCCTGGCAGGACACCCCGCTGCACTGGCTGCCCGGCGATCCTTTCGCCGGGCACACCATCAACGTGCTGCACCTGCTGCTGCCCGCCGGTGAGCGCTGGTTCGTCCACGTCTACAAGCAGGTCCTCCCGTACATCACGGACGAACGGCTGCGGGCGGACGTCATCGGCTTCATCGGGCAGGAGGCGATGCACGCCACCGCGCACGACGACGTGCTCCCGCACCTGAAGCGGCTGGGCCTGGACCCGACCCCGTACACCGCCCAGGTGGACTGGCTGTTCGAGAAGCTCCTCGGCGACCGGACCCTGCCGCCGGGGCGCGCCCGCAGGTGGTGGCTGATGGAGCGGGTCGCGATGATCGCCGCGATCGAGCACTACACGGCGTTCCTGGGCGACTGGATACTCAACGCCGACGAGCTGGACCGGCGCGGCGCCGACCCGACGATGCTGGACCTGCTGCGTTGGCACGGCGCCGAGGAGGTGGAGCACCGCTCGGTGGCCTTCGACCTGTTCATGCACGTGGACGGCAACTACCGCCGCCGCGCCCGGACCTGGGCGACGGCCTTCACGGCCCTGGTGTTCCTGTGGCAGCGCGGCGCCCGATTCTTCATGGAGAACGATCCGCACCTGCCGGCCGCGAGAGCCTCCCTGGGGCAGTTCTTCCGAGCGGGACAGCAGGGGGTCCTGCCCTCCGCCGGGGCGATGGCCAGGTCGATCCCGACGTACCTCTCCCGTACCTACCATCCCTCCCAGGAGGGGTCCACCGCCCAGGCGGAGGCCTACCTGGCCACCTCGCCCGGCGCCAACGGCGGAGTCCGGCCGTGAGGCGGGCCCTGACCGTGACGGCCGTGGCCGGCGCCGCGTTCCTGACGCGCCGCGCGCTGGGCCGGCGGATCCGCCGCTCCCCGCTGTGGCCGCTGCCCGCGCTGGAGAACCCGGTGTCGGGCCATTCCCCGCGCCGGCTGCTGCGCACGCTGATCGTCTCCCGTACGGAGCCGGCGGAGGGCGTGCTGCGGCTGGTCCTGGAGTCCCCCGAGCTGCCGTCCTGGGCCCCGGGCGCGCACGTGGACGTCGTCCTCCCGTCGGGCCTGGTCCGCCAGTACTCGCTGTGCGGGGACCCCGCCGAGGTCGGCCGGTACACGATCGCGATCCGCCTGATCGAGGACGGCCGGGGCGGCTCCCGCGAGGCGCACGCGCAACTGGTGGAGGGCGCGGAGCTGGACGTCCGCCCGCCCCGCAACCGGTTCGAGCTCGCGCCCGCGCCCTCGTACGTCTTCGTCGCGGGCGGCATCGGCATCACCCCGATCCTCCCGATGCTCCGCGCGGCGACGGCCTCCGGCGCCGAGTGGACGCTCCTGTACGGGGGCCGCTCGCGCGCCTCGATGCCGTTCCTGCCCGAACTCGCGGCGTACGGGGACCGGGTCACGGTCCTGCCCGAGGACGAGAGCGGCTTGCCCGACCTGAGCCCACTGGCGGCGCTCGCGCCGGGCACCCTCGTCCACTGCTGCGGCCCGGACGCCCTGATGCGGGCCGTCACCGACGCGGTGGCGGACCCCTCGACGGTCCGTCTGGAGCGGTTCGCCCCGGCGGCGGGCGGCCCGGCGCGGCCCTTCACGGTGGAACTGGCCCGCTCGGGGCGCACGGTGGAGGTCGCGGCGGACGAGTCCGCCCTGACGGCGGTCCGCCGGGAGCTCCCGAACACGCCCTACTCCTGCGAGCAGGGCTTCTGCGGCACCTGCCAACACCGGGTGCTGGCGGGGGAGATCGATCACCGCGACGAGCTCCTCACCGACGGCGAGCGCGCGGACTCCATGCTCCTGTGCGTCTCCCGGGCCGCCGCGGACCGCTTGGTCCTGGACCTGTAACGGCCGGTGGGGGCCCGGCTCCCGTCCCGTGGCGCGAGTAGGGTGTCGGCATGACAACCGGGGTGCGGCGCAGGATGGGAGTCGAGGAGCGGCGGCAGCAGCTGATCGGGGTGGCCCTGGAGCTGTTCAGCAACCGCTCCCCCGACGACGTGTCGATCGACGAGATCGCGGCGGCGGCCGGGATATCGCGGCCGCTCGTCTACCACTACTTTCCCGGCAAGCTCAGTCTGTACGAGGCCGCCCTGCGGCGGGCCGCGGACGATTTGGCGCAGCGGTTCGTGGAGCCGCACGAGGGGCCGCTCGGGACGCGTTTGCTGCGGGTCATGGGCCGGTACTTCGCGTTCGTGGACGATCACGGGCCCGGCTTCTCGGCGTTGATGCGCGGTGGTCCGGCGGCCGGCAGCAGCCGGGCGAACGCGATGATCGACGAGGTGCGCCAAGCCGCGTACGAGCAGATCGTCGCGCACATCGGGGTGCAGGAGCCGCCGGCCCGGCTGGAGTTGGTGGTGCGCTCGTGGGTGTCGCTCGCCGAGTCGACGGCGTTGATCTGGCTTGACGGGCGACGCATTCCGCGGGCCGAGCTGGAGTTGCAGTTGGTGCACGACTTCGCGGCGCTGGCCGCGGTCAGTGCCGCGTACGACGCGGAGATGGCGGGGATCCTGGGGCAGATCCTCGTGCACGAGCCGGCGGACGGGCCGTTCGGTGAGCTCGTGACGCGGCTGGTCGCCCTGGTGCCCGGCAGCGGCGCGGTGGCCGGCGAGGGTGACGGCTCCGGCGAAGGTGACGGTTGCGGCGGGGTGCCCGCGACCGGATGATCACCGCTGTGGCGATAATGCCCGCGTGATCATTGACGACGAGATCCTGTTCCGTCGGGCCGTGGAGAAGGACGTCGGCACGTTGGTCGACCTGTACGACCAGGCCGCCCGGTGGATGCAGAAGCGCGGGATCGAGCAGTGGAAGCCCGGTGAGAAGGACGCCGCGCACTTCGTGAGGAAGATGCGCGAGGGCGAGGTGTGGCTCGCCGGTGACCCCGACCGGCGGATCGTCGGGGCGTACGAGCTGTGGTGGTCCGACGAGGAGGCGTGGGGGGTCCAGCCGCCGGTCGCGGGGTACGTGCACCGGCTGATGGTGGACCGTCGGACCGCTCCGGCCGGGACCGGACGCCGCATGCTCGAACACGTCGAGCGGCGCGTCGCCCGGTCCGGGCTGGCCCGGGTCCGGCTGGACTGCGTCTCCACCAACCCCCGGCTCCTCGCGTACTACCGCAACGCGGGCTACCGGGTGGTCGGGGAGTTCCCCCACAAGGAGGGGGCGGACGGCAGGTTCTACGGGGTGATCCTGCTGGAGAAGCGGCTGGACCGGCTCACCGTCGTGTGAAGACGGCGACCGAGCGGGCCGGCGCGGTGAACTCCCCCTTCGTCGCGTCGTACGAGGCGGACTTGACCACCGGGTCGGCGCCCGACCGCTGGACGGGGTGCAGGGCGTACGCGGTGCCCGCGAGGGCGGGGACGCGCTGGCGCTGGGCGGTGGGGGCGGCGTTGAGGACGACCACCAGGTCCCCGAGGGTCATGGTGATCACGCCGGGCGTCTCCTCGGGGCCCGAGAGCGGGAACGCCAGCTTCGACTGGACGGCGTCCGCCGTGGTGAGGGCGAAGGCGCTCTCCGTCGTACGGATCCGCAGCAGGTCCCGGTAGGCGGCCGACGTCGCGGTGATCTCGGCGCAGCCGGGGGCCGGGCCGGTGAGCAGGGGTTTCGCGTACGTCCACTTCGACTGGTTGTCGGCCGCGGGCGGCAGGCCCCGGCCGAAGCCGTTGCCGTCCCGGCAGTCCCAGTGCAGGGCGTTGAACCAGTCCCCGCTGTCGTAGGAGTTGCGGTCCAGGGACTTCGAGCGGAGCAGGTCGGTGCCCGCCTGGGAGAGGGCCGGGCCCTGCGAGAGGGCGGCGGTGGCCATGGCCAGGACCTGCATGCGGGCCTGGTCGGCGGGTGAAGTGCCCTGCGCGAGCTTGAAGGTGAGGGCGTCGGCGAGGGTCTCGTTGTCGTGGGCGTCGACGTAGGCGAGGGCGTCGCCGGGCGCTGCCGCGTAACCGGCCGGGGAGCCGTTGTAGTCGACCTCGGAGCCCTTGACGAGGCGGCCGGTGGTGTCGGTGAAGGTGTACGGGGCGAGGTTCCCGGACAATCCGACCTTGATCAGGTCCTGGGAGTGCAGGAGCCGGGCGCGCTGTTCGGCGGGGGTCCCGTTGGCCGGTGAGGCGTTGGGAGCGGTGAACAGGCCGGAGGCGAAGCCCTGGACGCGCGGGTCCTCGTCGAAGGGGCCACCGCCCCGGACCGCGTCGCGGGCCCGGTCGGAGAAGGTGGCGATGCCGGTGCCCGCCATGTTCTTCTGCGTGGCCTGGACGAACCGGGCGTCGTCGGCGATCTCGCCGAAGTTCCAGCCCTCCCCGTAGAGGACGATCTTCTTGCCGTCGACGCCGTCCTTGGCGGGGGTCAGGGCGTCGAGGGCCTTGCGGACGGCGAGGATGTTGTCCTTCGGGTGGTGGCCCATCAGGTCGAAGCGGAACCCGTCGACCTTGTACTCCTTGGCCCAGGTGACCAGGGAGTCCACGACGAGCCGGCCCATCATGGCGTTCTCGGGAGCGGTGTTGGCGCAGCAGGTGGAGGTGGCGACGCCGCCGTCGGCGAGGAGCCGTTGGTAGTAGCCGGGGACGATGCGGTCCAGTACCGACGTGTCGGCCTGCCCGGAGGCGACGGTGTGGTTGTAGACCACGTCCATCACGGTGCGCAGCCCGGCCCCGTTCAGCGACTGGACCATCCTGCGGAACTCGACGGTACGGGCGGTGCCGTTCGGGTCGCTCGCGTACGAGCCCTCGGGCACGGTGTAGTGCAGCGGGTCGTAGCCCCAGTTGTACGAGTCCTTCGCGGCGGCGGCCGTCACGCAGGCCTGCTGCTCCGCGCTGTCGGGGGCGTACGCCTTGAGGTCGCAGGCGGGTTCGGTGCGGTCGGCGGGCTTCTCCGGGATGGTGCCGATGTCGAAGGCCGGCAGCAGGTGGACGTACGAGGTGCCGGAGGCGGCCAGGTCGCGCAGGTGCCTCATGCCGGCCGAGCCGGTGTCGGTGAAGGCCAGGTACTGGCCGGGGTGGCTGCTGGTGCGGTCCGCGACGGAGAAGTCCCGGACGTGCAGTTCCTGGATCTGGGCGGAGGTGAAGGGGACCGCCGCCGGCTTGCGCAGGTCCTTCCAGCCGGGCGGGGCGAGCTTCGGGTCGGCGAGGTCGACGGCGAGGCTGTGCGTCGAGTCGGCGGTGAGGGCGGTGGAGTAGGGGTCGGTGACGAGGTTGCGGACGACCTGGCGGGTGCTGGGCGCCCACACGGTCACGGCGTACCGGTAGGGCTTGCCGGTCCAGGAGCGTTCGCCGCGCGCCGACCAGACGCCGGTGGTGTCGTCGCGGCGCATGGGCACGGTGCGGCCGTCGAGTTCGAGGGCGACCTGTTGGGCGGTCGGCGCCCACACGGACAGGGTGGGTCGGCCGTCCTTGAAGACGGGGCCGAGGGCGGTGTTCGTCGCGTACAGGTCGTCGAGGACGCCGGCGAGCTGGACGCCCGTGGCGGCGAGGACGGCGCCGTTCGCGGCGCGGGCGCTCGCGACGAGCTGGCCGCGCGGGGCCTGCCGTACGCGGTCGCGGTCGCGGGGGTCGACGGTGAAGGCCGGGTACGCCGCCAGGTGCGGGAACTTCTGCTTCTGGGCGGCGGTGAGTTCGGAGCGGTTCAGCCGTAGCCGGCCGGCGCCGGCTTCGCGCAGGACGCCGTTGTCCGCCGTGATCCGGCCCTCGCGGGAGGCGAGGAGTTGTACGGAGGCGGCTGCGGCGGGTGCCTTCCAGGCGACGGTGTCCCGGTCGATCCAGACGGCTTCGGCCTTGGTGAGGTCGAGGGCGGCGGCCGATCCTGCGGGCTGCGGCAGCAGGTACGTCCGGCGGCCGGCCAGCATCCACACCTCGTGGCCGGTGGCCTTCAGGTCGAGGGACTGGTCGGTGGGCAGGTCCTTCTCGTCGCCCTTGTGGAGGATGTAGCTCAGGCTGGTGGCGTCGGGCGCGAGGGGCACCTCGTAGACCGCTCCGTAGGAGTCGAACCGGGCGGGCATCAGCGGCTTCGACCAGTCGGTGGGGTTCGCGGCGCCGGTCCAGACGTGCAGGCCCCAGCCGTCGTGGGCGCCGTCGGGGCGCTGGTGGTGCAGGACGGCCTTGGTCGTGTCCTGCGGCGGTTGGGCGGGAGGCTCGGTTCGGGCGGGTTCCTTGCCCTGTTCGAGCCAGATCTCACCGGTCCTCGTCACGTCGATGGTGCGGTCGCCGGCGACGTCCTTGTTGCCGTCCTTGTCGATGACGAGGTAGCTGACGGAGGAGGCCCCGGGCTTCAACTTGACGTGGGCGAAGGCTCCGTAGGCGTCGCGGCCGGTGAAGGCGTGCCCCTCCGGCCACGGAGTGGATTCGCCGTCGGCCACGTCTCCCCAGGCGTACAGCCGCCAGTTCGCGTAGTCGCCGTCGGGGCGGTTCCAGTGGACGACCGCGTAGTCGCGCTGGGTGGCGGTCGGGGTCTCCTTCGGCGGCGCCTGCCCGGCGACGGAGGCGGCGAGGGCGCCGGCCGTGCGTCCCGCCGAGTCGATGACGACGGCCTTGTAGCGCAGGGGCGTCCCGGCCGGAGCCGTGACGTGCTGGGTGACCTTGTACGGGGCGTGGTCGGCGGAGCCGAGGACCTGCCACTTCCCGGTGCCGGTCTGCGCGGCGAACACGACCCGGTTCAGGCCGCCGCCGGTGACCTCGGCGGACAGCTCGACGGTTCCGGTGGCGCCGGGCGCCGGGGCCTTCAGGGTGAGAGCGGGCTTGACGGTGGGCGCGGCGAGCGGCGCCACGGCCTGCAGGACCACCGAGCCGAGCGCGGGCAGCGGGACGGTGAGCTTGCCGGCCGCGGAGGCGCGGACCAGGGCGGTGCCCCCGTACAGGAGGCGGTACTGGGCGCCGGCGGGGGCGTCGATCTCGACGGTGCGGGCCTCGGGAGCGTTGTTCGCGGCGACCAGGTACTCGGTCCGGGTGCGGGCGTCGGTCCGTGCGAAGGCGTACACGGGGCCGTCGGCGAGGCGCTCGCTCTGCACGCCGTCGCGCAGGGCCGGGTGCGCCTCGGTGAGCCGGGCGAGGGCGGCGATCTGCCGGTACAGCGGGTGCTGCGGATCGTAGGCGTCGCTCGCGTGGGTACGGGCCGTGCCCAGCTGGTCGTCGTCCAGGTAGTCGGCGGTCCGGGAGGCGAAGAGGGGCTGGCGGGCGTCCTTGTCGCCGCCCGCGCCGGTGAAGCCCTGCTCGTCGCCGGAGTAGATCACCGGGTTGCCCCGGGAGAGGAACATCAGCTCGTTGGCGAGCCGGTAGCGGTCGAGGAGCTCCTGCTCCCCCGCCCCGGGCCGGTCCTGCTTCAGGAAGGTCCCGAAGCGGCCCATGTCGTGGTTGCCGAGGAAGGTGACCTGCTCGTAGGCGTTCGCCTTGTCGGTGGTGTACCGGTAGTCGTCGGCGAGTACGGAGCCCAGCCGGCCGGCTGCCGCGCCCTGGGAGGCGTAGGCGCGGATGGCGTCCTGGAGCGGGAAGTCGAGGGTGGCGTCGAGGCGGCCTCGGGTGACGTACGGGGAGGTGACGGCGGTGTCGGCGGAGTAGACCTCGCCGAACATGAAGAAGTCGTCGCGGCCGCGCTCGGCGGCGTACGCGTCGAGGGCGGTGGCCCACCGGGTCCAGAACTCGGTGTTGACGTGCTTGACCGTATCGATGCGGAAGCCGTCGATCCGGAAGTCCTTGACCCACTTCTCGTAGATCTTCTCCATACCGCTGACGACCTCGGGACGCTCCGTCCACAGGTCGTCGAGCCCGGAGAAGTCGCCCTGCTCGGAGGACTCGCCGGCGAAGGTGGAGTCGCCCCGGTTGTGGTACATGGTGGGGTCGTTCAGCCAGGCGGGGACCTTGACGTTCTTCTTCGCGTCGGGGACGAAGGGGGTGCGGGGGAAGGCTTCCGCGTCGACCTTCGGGAACGTGTCCCTGCCCTTGGCGTCGGCGTGGTCGGCGTAGTCGGCGTCGTCGAAGGGGACGCCGTCCTTGGTCAGGTAGGGGAACGCGCCCTTCGACAGGTAGGAGTGGGATCCCTCGCGGTAGTCGACGACGTCGGCGGTGTGGTTGGTGATGACGTCGAAGAAGACCTTCATCCCCTTCCCGTGCGCCTTGTCGATCAGCTTCTCCAGGTCGGCGTTGGTGCCGAAGTGCGGGTCGACCTGCGTGAAGTCGGTGATCCAGTAGCCGTGGTAGCCCGCCGAGGCGTCCTTGCCCTCGCCCTGGACCGGCTGGTTCTTGAAGATCGGCGCCATCCAGATGGCGGTGGTGCCGAGACCCTTGATGTAGTCGAGCCGGTCGGTGAGGCCCTTGAGGTCACCGCCCTGGTAGAAGCCCTTGTCCGTCGGGTCCAGACCGGTCTGGAGCCGGGTGCCGGTCAGGCCGCCGCGGTCGTTGCGCGGGTCTCCGTTCGCGAACCGGTCGGGCAGGACGAAGTAGAACTGTTCCCGGGTCAGGTCGTGCCGGGCCGGCGTGGTGGCCAACTTCGCGTCCGAGGGCGGGGCGGGGGCCTGTGCGGCGGCCGCCGCCGGGAGGACGGGCAGGAGCGTCACGGCCAGTGCGGCGGCGAGCGCTCCTGCGACGGGGCGTATCAAGGCGGGTTCTCCTCGGTCACGGGGTGGAGGGCCGCCCGGCGGTGGCGGGTCCGATGGGTGCCGGGCGGCCCTGGTCTGCGGACGGCGGCTCAGTTGCGCCAGGTGTCGGTCAGCGTGACCTTGCCGCTCGCGGGGACGGTGGCCGTACGGTTGGCGCCGCTCTCCCAGGTGACGTTCCCGGCGCCGTCCTTGCGCACGTACTTGTAGGCGAAGGCCGTACCGGCCGGGAGGGCCGCGTCGAGCTTCCAGACGGGGTAGGCGCCCGGGTCGAGCTTCAGGGCGGACGCCGGGTTCCAGTTGCCGAGCTCGGCCCGGTCGCCGGTGACGTACACGTTCTGCCCGGGCACGGTCGTCGCGGTGACGGCGAAGGAGGCTCCCGTCGTCGGGGACGGGTTCTCCGGGGTTGCGCCGCAGGTACGGGCGTTGACGTGCAGGGCGAGCGCGGTGCCCGCGCCGAGGGTCGCGGTGAAGCGGCCCGAACCGTCCACGGTCACGGCGCGAGCGCTCTGCACGTCGCAGTAGGCGCCGGCCGGCAGGGAGGTCTGGAAGGTGCGGGTGAGCGCGGAGCCTTCGTGGTTGATGGCCACGTACGCCTTCGCGCCGCGCCCGAAGGCGATCCGGTCGCCCCCGTCGTCCCACCAGTTCGTCACGGACTGGCCGCGGGCCGCGTTGCGGAAGCCGACCATCGAGGAGATCTCGCGCCAGGCGTGCTGGCACTTCCATCCGTCGGCGTAACAGGCGCTCACCGTACCGCCGTTGGGAGGGCCGGCGTCCTTGTCGGACCACTCGTAGCCGGAGTGCACGTCCGGGGAGCCGTAGGGCCAGGCCAGCATGAAGACGTTGGCCAGGGTGTAGGCGGAGCCGTTCTTGTAGCTGAGGGTGTCGCCGACGCGCTCGGTGTCGTGGTTGTCGACGAACACGCCGCTCTGCGCGGAGGGCATGTGGCCCCAGGCCTCGCCGAAGTTCTTCAGGTGGGCGAGGTTCTCGTTCTGGAAGACCCGCTTGAGGTCACGGGCGTAGCGGAACTCCTGGACGTCGCCGCTGCCGAGGTACTCGCTCGGCGAGACGGCCTCGCCCGCACCGAATATGGCCTCGTGCTTCCAGTACGCGCCGGGGTTGGTCAGCCGGGACTTGATGTTCGCGAGGTCACCGGCCGGCATGTGCTTCGCGGCGTCGATCCGGAACCCGTCGACGCCGAGGGAGAGCAGGTCGTTGAGGTACCCGGCGATGCGCCCCCGTACGTAGTCCTCCCCCGTGTCCAGGTCGGCCAGCTGCACGAGCTCGCAGTTCTGGACGTTGCCCCGGTCCTGGTAGTTGGAGATCGTCGCCCGACAGTCGTCCATGTCGGCGCCGGAGTAGAGGCCGGGGTAGTCGTACTTCGTGTACGAACTCCCGCCGGTCCCGGTGTGGGTCGCGCCCGCGTCCGCCGGGCCCGCCATGTGGTTGATGACCGAGTCGGCGACGACCTTGACGCCGGCGGCGTGGCAGGCGTCGACCATGGCCTTGAAGGCGGCCCGGTCGCCGAGCCGTCCGGCGATCTTGTAGCTGACGGGCTGGTACGAGGTCCACCACTGGCTGCCCTGGACGTGCTCCTGGGGCGGCGAGACCTGGACGTACCCGTACCCGGCCGGTCCGAGGCTGTCGGTGCAGGCCTTGGCGACGGAGTCGAACCGCCACTCGAAGAGCACGGCGGTCACGTCCCGCTCCCCGGGCGCGGCGGCCCGCGCCTGCGGCGCCTGGGCGGTGAGGGTCCCGGCGGCGGCAACTGCGGCGACGGCGAAAAGGGTTGCAGCTCTGGCGGCTCTGACAGGCATGCGGGGGCCTCCTGGCGTAGAGGTGGGGATTGCACGCGACCGTAGAGCCAGGCCGGGAGTGTTGCAAGAGTTTGCGCAAGAGGTTGCAGATTTGTTTCCGGCCCCGAGCCGAGCAGCCGGTCGGCCCACCGGGTGCGGAGTTCAACTCCTCCGGATCAGAGCGGGTTTGTTGGCTTCCCGCCGGTCTCATCGTCTCCCCGTGCCGTACCGGTCCCTCAAGGGCGCTCCCTCCGGTCGCGTCGCTACGCGATGGCCTTCGGCCACCCTTGACCGACCGGCACGTCCCGGAAAGCCGAAGACCGCCGGGAACCCCCCAAAAGAACGGTCACGGGGCAGAGATGAGCAGGGACGGGTCCCTCAGTGACGAGGCGAGGGGCCGGGCGCCGCCAGGCCGGGCGTGCGGGGAGGGCGGAGGACCTGCGGCCGGTCCACGAGCGCGGCCAAGCGCCCCTACCCGCCCGTCAGGACGAGGAAATCGGCCTCAGGGCCCATCAGACGGCCAAGGCGCTTCAGATCCGTGCGTTCTTCGCCCGGTTCAGCGTCCGCGAGCCGCCTGGGGCCGGTCAGCGGCGGGGGCGACGTTGGCGACCGAGGTGGTGAATTCACGACCGGACTCGGCACGTATGTAGGCCAGCTCCATCCAGCGCTCCACTGCCGTATCCGAGACGTTCTCGTTGACCACGGCCATCAGTTCGCCTTCGACGCCGGAGGCGACATCGCGAACCCGGCGACGCAGGAGCCGATGGGGCACGTACTCGTACCGCTCACTCATCGACCGACTCCTCAAGGGAGAAGGCGAAGAGTTCCCAACCGGCATGTGCCCGCTCAAGCAGTTCCTCGCTGATCCCGAAACACGCTCCCCAGCCCGCGCCGTGGGCCCTCACGAGGGGCTGGAGCCCACCGGGCCCGCCCGAAGGCAGACCCTCCGTGCCATCCATTGCCATGGCTCATCCCTTTCCCGACTCGACGACCCGTTCGCTACAAGTCCAAGGAAACCGACGGAAGTCGGCGGACTCCACAGCATCGATGCGGCAGGCTTGACGCAGATCCGTGCACGAGGTTCCGAACTGCGAGAAGGGACCGGAATGGGACTTGCTGGACGGCGGAGGGCCCTGGGCTACAGTCAGGAGGAACTGGCCGAACTGCTCGGCGTGGACCGTACGACGGTCGGGCGCTGGGAAAGCGGCAAGGTCGAGCCGCAACCACCCCAGCGACGACGCCTGGCAACCACCCTCGGGATCAGCCTCCAAGAGCTCGAAGACCTCCTCGCCCAGCCACGAGCCGCAGGCTTTGAGGCCCCGGGGAAGCAGTGCAGTGACCACCCGACCGCGGGAGACCTCGACGAGATGATCCGCCGCGAATTCCTCCGCATTCTCACGATCAGCGGGGCGCTCTCTTCCTTCCCTTTGGACGATGCCGACGCCCTCTCGGGCGGGGCGGCAAGGGGAACGCCTGCAGACTTCGAGCTGATGAACGCCCACCTTTGGCAGGTCTATCGACTGGCCCGCTCCAAAGGCTCCGTCTACACGATCATTCGTGACCAGCTGACGACATTGAACGAGGCACTGTCCGCCGGCCGAGGCAATTCCCGCCTCCTCCTGAGTGCCGCTGCCGATCTCTTCCAAATGGCAGGTGAAGTCGCCTTCGACAGCAACAGGTACGCCGATGCGGCCGCTTCCTACACGCTCGCGGCCTCCGTCAGCAAGGACGCGGACGCATACGACCTGTGGGCCTGCGCCCTCGTTCGCCACGCCTATGTGGACATGTCCGAGCAGCGCTACGGTCAGGCGGCACAGATGCTCGACGCGGCCGAGCGGTTGGCCGGACGAGGAAACAGCAGTCTGTCCACCCGCCAGTGGGTCGCGTCGGTCCAGGCGGAGGCCTACGCGGGCCTTGGTGACCTGAGTGCTTGCGAACATGCACTGGACCGAGCGGAGAAGGTCCGCGACCTCGCTTCCGACAGCACCAATGGCGGTTGGTTGCGATTCGACGGAACACGACTCGCCGAGGAGAGAGGAGCCCGGTACCTGAAGCTCGGCCGCTTGGACGCGGCAGAGGAGACGCTGAACTCCGCGTTGCATCAAGCCGTTCTGCTGTCCGGACAGTCCTACCGTCGCAAGGGCGTCGTGCTCGCGGACCTGGCCGCCGTCGGGGCAAGGCGGCGCGATCCTGAACAGCTCATCGCGTACGGATGGCAGGCCATCCATCTGGCGCGGGCCTCATCATCCGGCTATATCGCCCGTAGACTCCTGGCGCTGTGCGACGAGTTCGGCCCGATGAGGAACGACCGTCGCGTGGCAGAGCTGGGAGCGGGCATCGCCATGCTGAACACACCGTGAGGAGAAGGGTCGGCATGCCACAGACCGAAGGCGCACGATTGTTCCGGGAGACGTGGATCGCGGGCGTCCACCAGCATTTTCCCGGGGAGCCCAAGCCGGGCTACGTCACACCGTGGGCCGATACGCCGCAGTGGGAGCGCGAGGCGGCCGGCTCCGTCTACGAACAGGTACGGCAGTTCGTGAAGCTCAGCGGCGGCCACACGTCCCGATTGTCACGCGAGCAGAAGGGCCGGTTCGTCGCGACGTGCTGGACGGCCCAGATGTACAAGCAGTTCGAGGACCCGAAGCCCGGGTACGTCGCCGACTGGCCCGAACTACCCACCTGGCAGCAGGAAACCGACGCCGACATTTTCGAGGCCATCGAGAAGTCCGTTGACTGAGCCGGTTCTCTCCACCGGACAGCCGTAGGACACCGGCCGCGAGAAACGCGTAGCGATCTGCCTCGTCCGGTGGGTGGGGCGTGGTCGTGGCCCCGGGGAAGGTACGGCGCGCCCGAATGCCCGGCCTGGCAGCGCCCGGTCCCTCGTCTCGTCACTGAGGGACCCGTCCCTGCTCCTCTGACCCGTGACCGTTCTCTTGGGGGGTTCCCGTCGGTCTTCGGATTTTCGTGGCGGGTCGGTCGGTCAAGGGTGGCCGAAGGCCATCGCGAAGCGACGCGACCGAAGGGAGCGCCCTTGAGGGACCGGCCCGACGCGGAGAGACGATGAGACCGGCGGGAACCCCCCAAACCTTCCCTGACCCGGATCACGGGCACCCCGCCCCGGATGGCCCGACCAACGCACCACCCCCGCCCCCTCAGGCCCCGCCCCTACACCCCCGCCCCTCTACTCCCCCGGCCCCGGGCCCGTTGAGCCGCGTACCACCAGTTCCGGTTGGAAGACGTACTCCGTGCGCTGGACCGGGGTGCCGGCCACCGCTTCGAGGAGGGCGCCGACGGCCGCCGTGGCCATGGCGCGGACCGGCTGGCGGACCGTCGTCAGCGGCGGGTCGGTGAACGCGATGAGCGGGGAGTCGTCGAAGCCGACCACCGACACGTCCTCCGGAACCCGCAGCCCCCGCTCGCGGGCCGCCCGTACGACGCCCAGTGCCATCGGGTCGCTGCCGCACACGATGCCGGTGCAGCCCCGGTCGAGGAGGGCCCCGCCGGCCGCGTGGCCGCCCTCCACCGTGAACAGGGTGCGCTGGATCAGCCCCTCCTCCTCGGCCGAGGGGACGGCCGCGAGGAACCCCTGCTCCTTGCGCGCCGACGGCACGTACCGCGTCGGCCCGATCGCCAGGCCGATCCGCCGGTGCCCGAGTTCCTCCAGGTGCCGGACGGCCATGTCGGCGGCCGCCCGGTCGTCCGGCGAGACGAAGGGCGCGCTGATGCCCTCGTTGAACCCGTTGATCAGGACGAACGGCACGCCGCGCGCCGCCAGTCTCCGGTAACGCGACGGGTCGGCGTGCGCGTCGGCGTGCAGCCCGGACAGGAACACGATGCCGGTGACGCCGCGCTCCTCCAGTTGCTCGACGAGTTCGTCCTCCGTGGCCCCGCCCGGTGTCTGCGTGCACAGCACCGGCGTGTACCCGTGCCCGGCCAGCGCCTGCTCGATGACCTGGGCGAACGCCGGGAAGATCGGGTTGGTGAGCTCGGGGATGAGCAGCCCGACGAGGCCGTTGCTGCGGCGCTTGAGCCGTACGGGCCGTTCGTAGCCGAGCAGGTCGAGCGCCGCCAGCACCTTGTGCCGGGTGCCGGCGGCCACGCCCGTCCTGCCGTTGAGCACGCGGCTGACGGTCGCCTCGCTGACCTGGGCCTGCGCGGCGATGTCCGTCAGCCGCAGCGGGGAAGTCACCCCCGCCACCACACGGCGCTGTCGGCGGGCAGGACCCCGTGCGGGACTGCGGCGGTGTCGAGGTCGGTGCTGGCGAGCAGCACCGCGCCCGGAGCCGCGTACGCGACCGCCTCCCCGGTGGTGTTGACGGTGCACACGAAGCGGCCCCGGCGGAACGCCAGCACCCCGGCGGGGGCGGGCAGCCACTCGACGTGGTCGCCCGCGCCGAGGTCGGCCTCCTCGCGGCGGATCCGCAGGGCGGCCCGGTACAGCTCCAGGGTGGACGCCGGGTCGCCGGTCTGCGCCTCGACGCTCAGGCCCGCCCACTCGGCGGGCTGCGGCAGCCAGCTGCCGCCGTCGCCGAAGCCGTACGGGGCCTGCTCGCCGGACCACGGGATCGGGACGCGGCAGCCGTCGCGCAGGCCGTCCTGCCCGTTGGCCTTGAAGAAGGACGGGTCCTGGCGGACCTCGTCCGGGAGGTCCACGACCTCGGGCAGCCCGAGCTCCTCGCCCTGGTAGACGTACGCCGATCCGGGCAGGGCCAGCATGAGCAGCGCGGCGGCGCGGGCCCGCTCCAGGCTGCCGAAGCGGGTGCGGTGGCGCACGACATCGTGGTTGGACAGCACCCACGTGGTCGGGGCGCCGACGGGCCGCATCGAGTCGAGGGAGTCGTCGATGGCGCCGCGCAGCGCCTCGGCGTCCCAACCGGTGTTCAGGTAGTGGAAGTTGAACGCCTGGTGGAGTTCGTCGGGGCGCAGGTACAGGGCGGTGCGGTCGGCGCTGGGGGTCCAGGCCTCGGCGACGCCGATGCGGTCGCCGGCGTACTCGTCCAGCACGGTGCGCCAGGACCGGTAGATCTCGTGGACGCCGTCCTGGTCGAAGAAGGGCAGGACCTGGTTGCCGAGCAGCTTGAGCTGTTCGTCGCGGCCGAGGTCGGGCAGGCCGGGGGCCTTGACGAGGCCGTGCGCGACGTCGATGCGGAAGCCGTCGGCGCCGAGGTCGAGCCAGAACCGCAGGATGGAGCGGAACTCGTCCTGGACGGCGGGGTGTTCCCAGTTGAAGTCGGGCTGTTCGGGGGCGAAGAGGTGCAGGTACCACTCGCCGTCGGCGACGCGGGTCCAGGCGGGTCCGCCGAAGATGGACTCCCAGTCGTTCGGGGGCTCCTCGCCGTCGGCCCCGCGGCCCGGGCGGAAGTGGAAGCGCTCGCGCAGCGGGGTGCCGGGCCCTTCCCGCAGCGCCTGCTTGAACCATTCGTGCTGGTCGGAGCAGTGGTTGGGGACGAGGTCGACGATGATGCGCAGGCCCAGGTCGTGGGCTTCGCGTATCACCGCGTCGGCGTCGTGCAGGGTGCCGAACATGGGGTCGATGGCGCGGTAGTCGGCGACGTCGTAGCCGGCGTCGGCCTGCGGGGAGGCGTAGAAGGGGCTCAGCCACACGGCGTCGACGCCGAGCTCCTTGAGGTAGGGCAGTCGGGTGCGGATGCCTTCGAGGTCCCCCATGCCGTCCCCGTTGGAGTCGGCGAAGCTGCGCGGATAGACCTGGTAGATCACCGCTTCTCTCCACCAACCGGGCAGGGTGCCGGTCGGGGCGGGAAGTGCGTCGGCGAGGTGCTGGGTCATGTCGTCCTTGGAGAGGTCGGGCCGGGAGGTGAAGCGGACGGGCGCGGATGGTCGGCGAATCGGGGTGGTCAGCCCTTGGTCGCGCCTGCCGTCATCCCGGCGACGAGGTGACGCTGGGCGAAGAGGAAGAAGACGGCCGCGGGGATCGCGATGAGGACGGAGGCCGCGCTCATCGCTCCCCAGTTGGAGGTGTACTGGGTGACGAAGGTCTGGAGTCCGCCGGCCAGGGTGAGGTTCTCCTCGCCGACCATGAAGGCGGAGGCGTAGGCGACTTCGCCCCAGGCGGTGATGAAGGCGTAGAAGCCGGTGACGGCGAGGCCGGGCTTGGCGAGCGGGAGGATCAGCCGCCAGAAGGTGCCGAAGGGGTTGAGTCCGTCGACGCGTCCGGATTCGTCGATCTCGATGGGGATGGTGTCGAAGAAGCCCTTCATCATCCACGCGCAGAACGGCACGGCGATGGTGAGGTACGTGATGATCAGGCCGAGCGGCTGGTTGAGCAGCCCGAGCTCTCCCATCAGGTTGTAGAGCGGGACGATGAGGATCGCCATGGGGAACATCTGCGTGACGAGCAGGGTCCACATGAGGGGCTTCATGCCGGGGAACTTGAAGCGGCTGACGGCGTATCCGGTGGTGGCGGCGATGAACACGCCGAGCACCGTGGTGACGCCGGCGACGAGGACGGAGTTCGCGAACCAGCTGAGGAAGTGGGTGTCCTCCAGCAGGTGGCCGTAGTTCGCGAGGGTGGGTTCCTTGACGAAGTCGGTGGTGATGGCGTGCTGCGCGGGCTTCAGCGAGGTCAGCAGGATCCAGAGCACCGGGAAGACGGCGATCACGGACGCGCCGACGAGGGTGGCGTGCAGCGCGAAGGAGGCGAGCGGGGAGCGGCTGCCGCGGGCGCGGGCGGGTTTCGCCGCGGCGGGCGCTCCCGCCTTCCCGCCGCTCACGGCGGTCCCGGTGTCGGCGGTCGTGGAAGTGGTCACGGTCACCACACCTCTCCCTGCTTGCGCAGCGAGCGCCGGTAGACCAGCGCGAAGATCATGAGCAGGGCCAGGATGAGGACGCCCCAGGTCGCGGAGCCGGCGAAGTCGCGCGGGCTGGCGATGAAGGCCTCGCGGAAGGCCTGGGTCACGAGGATCTCGGTGGAGTCGCCCGGTCCGCCCCGGGTGAGCAGGAAGATCACCGGGAACATGTTGAAGGTCCAGATGGTGGAGAGCAGGATGACGGTCATGCTCACCGCGCGCAGTCCGGGCAGGGTGATGTGCCGGAAGCGCTGCCAGGGGGTCGCGCCGTCCATCTCGGCGGCCTCGTAGAGCTCTCCGGGGATGGACTGCAGCCCGCCGAGCAGGGCGACCATCATGAAGGGGACGCCGAGCCAGACGTTGACGGCGATGACGGAGAACTTGGCCCAGGTGGGGTCGTCGAGCCACGGGATCGCGGCGATGCCGCCGCCGTCGAGGACCTTGTTGAGGATGCCGTTGTCGCGGTTGAAGAGGAACCGCCAGGCGAAGACGGAGACGAAGCCGGGGACGGCCCAGGGGAGGATGAGCGCCATCCGGTAGGCGGCGCGGCCCCGGAACGGTCGGTTGAGCATGTTGGCCAGGCCGAGGCCCAGGGCGAAGGTGATGGACACGCACGCGACGGTCCACACCACCGTCCACACCAGCCGCTGCAGGAACACCGGGTCGCCGAGGACGGCCACGTAGTTGTCGAGGCCGACGAACTCGTACGTCGCCTCGATGTGGCGGACGCCGATGGTGCGGGCGACGTTGCGCTCGTTGGCGTCGGTCAGCGACAGGTAGACGCCGCGGACGAGCGGCCAGCCGATGATCACGCCGAGGACGAGCACGACCGGGGCGATCATCGTCCAGGCGTACCAGTGCGTGGCGAGGGCCCGCTTGAGGCCGGGGCGTGCGCCGCCGGTGCTGTCGCTGTCAGTCCTGCGGCTCCGGCCGCGGACGGGACCGGTGGTACCGGCTTCCCCGTCCGCGGCCTTCGCCACCGACTGGCTGGTGTGAGCAGCCATATCAGTGGGCCTGCCTTTGCGTCAGTTCCGGTATGGACATATTTCGTCCCTGCCTCATCACAAATGCGACCGAAGCCGCCAATTTGTGCATCCTTCGAGCCTTTCGAACTATGCTGCGTGTCTCGGACATAGAGTCGTACTCGTGAAGCTCCGATACAACTTCCGGGTATATCCGAACGCCCCGCAACGCCAGGCGCTGGCGCAGGCCTTCGGGTGCGCCAGGGTTGTCTGGAACGACTGTCTTCGTGCACGCATGGTGGCGTACGAGGCAGGTCTTCCGTACGTGAGCTCGAAGGATCTGTCCAAGGAGCACATCACCCAGGCCAAACGCACGCCGGACCGGGCCTGGCTCGCCGACGTTTCGGCGGTGGTGCTGCAACAGTCCCTGCGAGATCTGGACAGTGCGTTCAAAAACTTCTTCGACTCGGCCGGCGGGAGATCGAAGGGCCGTAAGATGGCTCCGCCACGATACAAGTCGAAAAAGGACTTTCGACAGTCGATCCGCCTGACCCGAAACGCCTTCTCGCTGACCAGCAATGGCTGCCTGTACGTGGCGAAGGTTGGGAACCTGAAAGTGAAGTGGTCCCGGGCTTTGCCTGCCGCGCCCAGTTCGCTGACCGTGGTCAGGGACCCAGCCGGCCGGTACTTCACCAGTTTCGTCGTGGACACCGAGCCCGAGTCCCTGTCCGAGGTGGACACGGAAGTCGGCATCGACCTGGGGCTGACGACGTTCGCTGTGCTCTCCGACGGCACCAGGATCGGCAGTCCGGAATTCCTGCGCCGGGCGGAGAGAAAACTCAAGCGCTCGCAGCGAGACCTGTCGCGGAAGGCCAAGGGTTCGAAGAACCACGCCAAGGCCCGCGTCAAGCTCCCCAAGCAACACGCCAGGGTTTCCGACCGCCGCCGGGACTGGCACCACAAAGTCTCCACACGCATCATCCGTGACAACCAAGCGGTGTACGTGGAAAATCTCGCGGTGTCCGCGCTCGGTCGTACCAGGGTGGCCAAGTCCGTCCACGACGCCGGCTGGGCCTCGTTCGTCAGCATGCTGGAGTACAAGGCCGCCAAGCACAGCAGGCACTTCGGGAAGATCGGCCGCTTCGTGCCGACTTCCCAGGTGTGCTCGACATGCGGACATAAGGACGGCCCCAAACCCCTTCATATTCGTCAGTGGACTTGCTCGAACTGCCAGACCGTCCACGATCGCGACGAGAACGCCGCCATCAACACCCTGGCCGCCGGGCGGGCGGACAGGCTAAACGCCTGCGGAGCGCCGGTAGGACCGGGAGTGATCCCTGCACAGCGCGATGAAACAGGAAGC
This sequence comes from Streptomyces sp. NPDC001568, assembly GCF_042893755.1. Classification (NCBI taxonomy): domain Bacteria; kingdom Bacillati; phylum Actinomycetota; class Actinomycetes; order Kitasatosporales; family Streptomycetaceae; genus Streptomyces; species Streptomyces sp. NPDC001568. Next base: position 206,361 of record NZ_JBIAVF010000015.1, read on the forward strand.
CACCACGGCGGTCACCAGACCGCAGAGGGAATCCCCGGCCGCCAGGCGGCCGGGGGGTACGTCAATTCCAGCCCTTGAGGATCTTGCGGAACTCGGCTCCGGCGGCCTTGGCGGCCTCCTCCGGGGTGGAGGTGCCGGTGACGGCCTTGGTGTATTCGACCTTCAGCGGCTCGAAGAGGGAGCCGTTCTCCGGGATCCAGGCGCGCTCGACGGCCTTGTCGACGGCCGGCTTGAAGAACTGGACCATCTCGCTGCTCTTGACGTCCGGCTGCTCGTAGGCGGCGGTACGAGTCGGCAGCAGGCTCAGCTCCTTGGCGGACTGGACCTGCACCTCCTGGGAGGTGAGGTACTCGACGAAGGCGTGCGCGGCGGCGCGGTTCTTGGAACCGGCGTACACGGCGAGGTCGTGGCCGCCCTGGGGGGCGCCCGCCTTGGCGGAGCCGGCCGGGACGGCGGCGACGCCGAGGTTGGCCTTGTCCTTGAACTGCTCGCCGGCGTAGGTGTCGGCGACGGCCCACGGGCCGTTGATCATCATGGCGGCCTCGCCGGACTTGAAGGCCGTCTGCATGTTGGTCCAGCCGTCGGTGGCGTTGGTGACCGCGGCGCCCGAGGTGACGAGGTCGCGGGCGGCCTTGAAGGCCTTGACGCCCGCGGGGTTGTCGACGGTGACGGTCTTGTTCTTGGCGTCGACGAGGTCGCCGCCCTCGCCGTAGATGAAGGGGAGGAACCAGTACGAGTCGTCGCCGCGCAGGTAGAGACCGGTCTTGCCGCTCTTCGCCTTGATGGCGGTGGCGGCCGTCTTCAGCTCCTCCAGCGTGGTGGGGGGCTGGACGCCGGCGTCCGCGAGCATCTTCTTGTTGTAGAAGAGGCCGAGGGTGTCGATGACGTGCGGGACCGCGAAGGTCTTGCCCTCGAACCTGCCGCTGGCCGCGGCCTGCGGCAGGAACTCGGCGTCGATCTTCTTGGCCGTCTCGGCGGGTACCTCGTCGAGGTAGCCGAGGGAGGCGAAGTCGGCGACCCAGCCGACGTCCGCGCGGATCACGTCAGGGGCTTCGGCGCCGGAGTTGAAGGCGTTCTTGACCTTGTTCTGCGCGTCGCCGTACGGGACGTTGACGTACTTGACCGTGACCTTCGGGTGCTTGGCGGTGAACGCCTCGGCGATCTTCTGGAAGCTCGCCTTCTCGGCCTCGTTCGAGGTGTCCCACCAGGTGACCGTGCCGCTCAGTTCGCCGCCGGCCTTGGTGTCCCCGGCGGCGTCCTTGCTGTCCGTGTCCCCGCCGCAAGCCGTTGCCGCGAGCGCCAGGGCCGCGACCAGCGCGGTGGCCGCTATGCCACGCCGCATATGAACTCCTTCGATGATCCCGGCCGCGTCCCTGCGGTCCCGAGTTGCCGAGAACGTAACAAGACTGAAAGCCGACCGAAAGAGCTTGCGGCAATTTTCTGCAAGACGCGGTGATCGTTACATCCGTGTGTCCGGACGGTTGCCGCAGCTTGCTGTTAGTTCGACCCACCTTCGAGTGACCAGGCCCGCAACCATGGGGTGTGTACCCGCGTTGACCCCGATATGACCCATGAGTTGACGGCCCCCGGGCTTGCAAGCGCTTCCAGCAACCCGTCCACGAGCGGTGGCTGGTGGCGCGATGCCGTCATCTACCAGGTCTACGTGCGCTCCTTCGCGGACGGCGACGGCGACGGGGTCGGAGACCTGCGCGGGGTCCGCGAGCGGCTCCCGCACCTGGCCCGGCTCGGCGTGGACGCGGTGTGGCTGACCCCCTTCTACGTCTCCCCCCAGGCCGACGGCGGCTACGACGTCGCCGACTACCGCGCCGTCGACCCGCTCTTCGGTGACCTCTCCGACGCCGACGACCTGGTCCGCGCCGCGCACGCGCTCGGCCTGCGGGTCATCGTGGACGTGGTGCCGAACCACACCTCCGAGCAGCACCCCTGGTTCCTGGAGGCCCTCGCCGCCGGGCCGGGGAGCCCCGCCCGGGAGCGGTACCTGTTTCGGCCGGGGCGCGGCGCGGACGGGGCGCGGCCCCCGAACGACTGGGAGTCCGTCTTCGGTGGCCCGGCCTGGACGCGGGTGCCGGACGGGGACTGGTACCTGCACCTGTTCGCTCCCGAGCAGCCGGACCTCGACTGGGAGCATCCGGAGGTGGCGGCCGAGTTCGCGTCGGTCCTGCGGTTCTGGCTGGACCTCGGGGTGGACGGCTTCCGCGTCGACGTGGCCCACGGCATGGTCAAGGCGCCCGGGCTGCCCGACATCGGCCGCGGCGCGCAGGCCACGCTGATCGGCACCGAGCCGCTCCCCTTCTTCGACCAGGACGGGGTCCACGAGATCCACCGCTCCTGGCGCCGGCTCCTGGACTCCTACGGGGGCGAGCGGATCGGCGTCGCCGAGGCGTGGGCGCCGACCTCGGAGCGGCTCGCGCTGTACGTACGGCCCGACGAGCTGCACCAGGCCTTCAACTTCCGGTTCCTGAACTGTCCGTGGGACCCGGCCGCGATGCGGACCGTCATCGACGAGTCCCTGGCGGCGACCGCCTCGGTGGGGGCGCCGACCACGTGGGTGCTGTCCAACCACGACGTCGTGCGGCACGTGACCCGGTACGGGGGCGGGCCCCAGGGGTTGGCCCGGGCGCGGGCGGCGGCGCTGCTGATGCTGGCCCTGCCCGGTTCGGCGTACGTGTACCAGGGGGAGGAACTGGGGCTGCCCGAGGTCACCGACCTGCCCGACGGGGTCCGCCGCGACCCGGCGTTCCGCCGCGGCCGGATCCCGCGCCAGGCGGGCTCCCCCGTCGCGTCGGGGAGCGGCGATGCCGCCGACGACCGGGGCGACAGCGAGGCCGCCGGGCAGGACGGGCTCCGTGACGGGTGCCGGATCCCGCTGCCCTGGTGCGGCGAGGAGCCGCCGTACGGTTTCGGCGGCTCCGGCAGCTGGCTCCCGCAGCCCGCCGACTGGGCCGGGCTGAGCTTGGCCGCCCAGACCGGGGACCCGCACTCCACCCTGGAGCTCTACCGGGCCGCCCTGGAACTGCGCCGGGCGATGCCGGGCCTGGGCGCCCCGGAAGCCGGCCGGCCGGCAGCGGACGCCCCCGAACCGTCGTCCCGCGCGGCGGAGGCCGCCGTTCCCGGCGCCCGCGCTCCCGGGGCCCCCGCCCCCTGCGGCATGGAGTGGCTGCCGGCGCCCGAGGGCGTCCTCCTCTTCACCCGGCCCGGCTTCGCCTGCACCGTCAACACCGGGCCGGAGCCGGTGGAGCTGCCGGCCCCGGGGCGGCCCGTCCTGTCGAGCTCGCCGGTGCGGACGGACGGGCGTACGGTCCTGCTCCCCGCGGATTCCTGCACGTGGTGGGCAATCTGAACGCGCGCCCGGTACAGTCCAATCCCGTGACCGCACGGCTAGCCGACATCGCAGCCCAGGCGGGGGTCAGCGAAGCCACAGTCAGCCGCGTGCTCAACGGCAAGCCCGGTGTGGCCGCAGGCACCCGTGAGTCCGTGCTGGCCGCTCTCGACGTCCTCGGCTACGAGCGTCCCGTACGGCTGCGGCAGCGCAGCGCGGGGCTCGTCGGGTTGATAACGCCCGAGCTGGACAACCCGATCTTCCCGGCGCTCGCCCAGGTCATCGGGCAGGCACTGACCCGGCAGGGGTACACCCCGGTGCTGGCCACGCAGACGCCCGGCGGGTCCACCGAGGACGAGCTGACCGAGATGCTGGTCGACCGCGGCGTCTCCGGGATCATCTTCGTCTCGGGGCTGCACGCCGACACCACCGCCGACATGGGCCGCTACGACCAACTCCGCGGCCAGGGCGTCCCGTACGTCCTGATCAACGGGTTCTCCGACAAGGTGCGGGCCCCCTTCGTCTCCCCCGACGACCGGGCCGCCATGCAGCTCGCCGTGACCCACCTGACGGCGCTCGGGCACACTCGGATCGGTCTGGCGGTCGGCCCGAAGCGGTTCGTACCGGTGCTCCGCAAGATCGAGGGGTTCCGGCTGGGCATGAAGGAGCGGCTCGGGCTCGACGAGGCCGAGGCGGAGGAGCTGATCCAGCACTCCCTCTACACCCTGGAGGGCGGTCAGGCCGCGGCGTCGGCGCTGATCTCCCGGGGCTGCACCGCCGTGGTGTGCGCGAGCGACATGATGGCGCTGGGCGCGATCCGCGCCGCCCGGCAACAGGGACTGCGCGTCCCGCAGGACGTGTCGGTCGTGGGCTTCGACGACTCCCCCCTCATAGCGTTCACCGATCCGCCGCTGACCACGATCCGGCAGCCGGTCCAGGCGATGGGGCAGGCGGCGGTACGGACCCTCCTGGAGGAGATCGGCGGTACGCCGGCCCCGCACAGCGAGTTCGTCTTCCTGCCCGAGCTGGTGGTCCGCGGTTCGACCGCCTCGGGGCCCGGTCAGCGCAGGCTGCGGGAAGCCCCCGCCCCCTGAGAGCCGGTGGGAACCGGTAGGAGCCGGGGTGTAGTCCGCAGGGCGGATCCCCCCGTCCCCAAGACCGTCCCGAGGGATGATCGGAGGGGAGATCTCATCTGGCAGACTCTCTCCCCATGGGTGAAGCGAGCGTGAAGACACTGGAAACCCGGACGGACCTCTCGTCACCCCCCGTGACCGAGCACGAGGCCCGTCCGGCGTCCGAACGCACCCTCCTGACGCGGCTGCGCGCCCCGCGCCGGCCCCGCATCTGGTTCGAGATCCTGCTGATCGCCGTCAGCTACTGGACGTACTCGCTGATCCGCAACGCCGTGCCCGAGCAGAAGGCCGCCGCGCTGGCGAACGCCGACTGGATCTGGGAGCTGGAGCGCAGCCTGGGCATCGCCGTGGAGCAGAGCGTCAACCACGGCATCAACTCGGTGACGTGGCTGATCGTCGGCATGAACTACTACTACGCCACCCTCCACTTCGTGGTGACCATCGGCGTGCTCGTGTGGATCTACCGCTTTCATCCGGGGCGGTACGCCGCGACCCGCCTGATCCTCTTCGCCACCACGGGCGTCGCCCTGGTCGGCTACTACCTGTACCCGCTCGCGCCGCCCCGGCTGATGAACGGGCAGGACTTCATCGACACGGTGCTCGTGCACCACACCTGGGGTTCCATGGCCTCGGGGAACCTGAAGAACATGTCCAACCAGTACGCGGCGATGCCGTCCATGCACATAGGGTGGTCGCTCTGGTGCGGGCTGACGATCTTCGCGGTCGCCTCGGCCCCCTGGGCCCGGATCCTGGGCCTGCTGTACCCGACGGCGACCCTCGTCGTCATCGTGGCCACGGCCAACCACTTCTGGCTCGACGCGGTCGGCGGGATGATCTGCCTGGCCTTCGGCTACGGCGTCTCGCGGGCCTGGTACGGCGCACTGCCGCACCGGCTGCCGCGCCACCCCGTGCACACCGGACCGCATCCGGCCGCCGCGCTGCTGACCCGCTTCCGCGCCCGCACCCGCGCCTGAGGCGGGTACGGGCGTCGGCGCCGCCCTTGCGGGCGCTCCACGAGCGCCGCGGGCCCGCGGGCCGGCTGCTCCACGAGCGCCGGGATCAGGACGACTGCTCCGTGAGGATCGCCGGGTCCGACAGGCCGGCCGCACCGGTTTCCACCTTGCCGGCGAAGCGGCGGCCGAAGTCCGCGACCTCGGATGAGGTGACCGTCACGTCGTACCAGCGCTTCGTGTTCTTCAGGGAGACGCTGTGGGTGACGGTGGCGCCCTTGGCGACCGTGAGGCGCTTGGGGCCGCCGCCGTAGGCGTTGGTGACCGTGAGCGTCGCCGTCGAGGCGCCCGCGTTGGTGAGGGTGAGGTCCAGGTTTCCCGTGGTGGCGTTGTGGCGGGCCGAGACCTCGGGGCCCGCGGTGGTGCCGGGGTTGCGGAAGCCGCGCAGGAAACCGTTCGGGCCGTGGACGGTCAGGTCGGTGCGACCGGCCGAGTAGCGGGTGTTCCAGGTGTCCGAGATCGTTTTGCCGGCCTCGGTGGTGTACGTCCAGGGGGCGTCGGTCCGGTTGCCCGCGGTGACGTAGAACTGCGCACCCAGGTCCGGGCCGCCGCTGAACGTCAGCCGGAACTTGCCCTCGCCGGTGAGCGCCGAGCCGTCCACGTACGGGGCGTAGCCCAGCGGGCGGGTGCGGCACACCCCCTTCTCCTGGCGCGGCATGGCGCCCACGGCGGGCGGGGTGGCCCGGAAGTCGGGGTGGCGCTCGCGGTCCTGCGGCGCCCACGCACCGGTGTCGGGCAGCGACACCGTGGCGGTGTCCTTGCGGGCGAAGTCGAAGGCCGAGGTCAGGTCACCGCAGACGGCGCGGCGCCAGGGCGAGATGTTGGGCTCGTGCACACCGAAGCGCTGCTCCATGAAGCGCAGCACGGAGGTGTGGTCGAACGTCTCGGAGCAGGAGTAGCCTCCGGTGCTCCACGGGGAGACGACGAGCATGGGCACGCGCGGCCCCAGACCGTACGGTCCGGCGACGTAGCCGGCCTTGCCGGGGAAGACGTCCAGTGCGGTCGGCGCGGTCGACAGGCCCTGGCCCGCGTCCGCGGGGGCGTACGGCGGGACGACGTGGTCGAAGAATCCGTCGTTCTCGTCGTAGGTGATGAACAGCGCGGTACGGGCCCAGACGTCCGGGTTGGAGGTCAGCGCGTCCAGCACCTGCGCGATGTACCACGCACCGTAGTTGGAGGGCCAGTTCGAGTGCTCGCTGAAGGCCTCGGGGGCCGCGATCCAGGAGACCTGGGGCAGCGTGCCGGCGGTGACGTCCGCGCGCAGCCGCTCGAAGTAGCCCTCGCCGGTCCTGGCGTCGGTTCCGGTGCGGGCCTTGTCGAAGAGCGGGTCGCCGGGTCGGGCGTTGCGGTACTTGTTGAAGTAGAGGAGCGAGTTGTCGCCGTAGTTGCCGCGGTAGGCGTCGTTGATCCAGCCCCAGGAGCCGGCGGCGTCGAGGCCGTTGCCGATGTCCTGGTAGACCTTCCAGGAGACGCCGGCCTCCTCCAGGCGCTCGGGGTAGGTGGTCCAGTCGTAACCGGCCTCGGCGTTGTTGAGGACCGGGCCGCCGTTCTTGCCGTCGTTGCCGGTGTGGCCCGACCAGAGGTAGTAGCGGTTGGGGTCGGTCGAGCCGATGAACGAACAGTGGTAGGCGTCGCAGATGGTGAACGCGTCGGCGAGGGCGTAGTGGAACGGGATGTCCTCGCGCGTCAGGTGGGCCATCGTGGCCGGTGTCTTGGCGGGCACCCAGTTGTCGTACTTGCCCTTGTTGAAGGCGCTCTGTCCGCCGGCCCAGTCGTGGTTGAGGCCCTGGAGGAACTCCATGCCGAGGTCGTCCGACGGCGGGCGGAAGGGCAGTGTCTCCTTGCCCGCATTGTCGCTCTGGTGCCAGACGGACTTGCCGCTCGGCAGGGTCACGGGGCGGGGGTCACCGAAGCCGCGGACGCCGCGCAGGGCTCCGTAGTAGTGGTCGAAGGAACGGTTCTCCTGCATCAGGACCACGATGTGCTCGACATCGGCGATGGTTCCGGTCGTCCCCTGCGCGGGGATGGAGGCGGCGCGCGCGATGCTCTCGTTGAGCAGGCTCAGGGCGGCGGCGCCACCGGTGAGCTGGAGGAAACGGCGGCGGTTGAGTTCTGCCATGGCGAGAGTGACCTCTGCTTTGCTTCGAGGGTGTTGACCGTTCCCAAGGACAGCGCCCCGGGGAAACCGGGGCGGGAGCCGGGTATGGCGGCGGCGCGTACACCAGGCGAACGGCAGCCGTATTCCGGTGGAGTTCGCTGCCGACCATCCGTCAGTTCGCTCGCATGCGCAACAGTGCCTGCCGGACGGCGGGCACCGGGTCCGGTGCCCGCCGCCCGGCTGCGGCTGCGGTCCCCGGCCGGGTCAGCGCCCTTGGTCTCGGTGGGTGATCCGGCCGCCCGAGACCGTGAGGCGGACCGGGGCCTCGGCCAGTTCGTCCGGTGCGGCCGTGACCGGGTCGAGGGCGAAGGCCGTCAGGTCCGCCCGGTAGCCGGGGGCGATCCGGCCGGCCACGCGCTGCTCCCCCGCGGCGAGCGCGGCGTGCGAGGTCATGCCCTCCAGTGCCATCAGCCCCGTCAGGTAGCGACCGGCGGCTGCCGCGCCGCGCGGGCGCAGCGCCGTCGCGAGGACCTGGCGGGCGTCGTGGTGGGCGATGGGCCAGTCGGAGCCGAGGGCCAGGACCGCGCCCGCGTCCCGTAGGTCTCGGCAGCGCCAGGCCCGGGCGGCCCGCTCGTCGCCGAGCCGCTTGGACCATTCGTCGGTGTGGTCGGCGCGGGTGTAGGCGGTGTGCGGGGGCTGCATGGAGGCGATCACGCCGAGTTCCGCGAACCGCTTGAGCTGGTCGTCGGGGACGGTCTCGATGTGTTCGACGCGGTGCCGCATCGCGCCGTGCGCGCCGAGGGAGGCGACGGTGTCCAGGACGTGCCGGACGGCCGCGTCGCCGATGGCGTGGGTGGCGGTGCGGACCCCGGCGGTGTCGAGGATGCGTACCGCGCGGGCGTAGGCGGGCAGGTCGGGCCAGAAGGCGTCGGTGCCCTGTCCGTGGCAGTCGGCGTGCTCCAGCCAGGCGGTGCCGCCCTCGACGGTGCCGTCCATGAAGAACTTGACGCCGCCGACCTGCCAGTGGCGGCCGCCGGCGAGTTGGAGCTCGATCAGTTCGGCCAGTTCCTCGTCGCTCGCGCCCGGCATGCACCAGGGGGCCAGGCGCAGCCGCAGCGGCAGGTCGCCCTCGTACTCGACGGTGGCGAGGAGGGCGGGTACGTCGCCGTCGCCGAGGTCCATGACGTGGGCGCCGGTGAGGCCGGTGGCGGCCATCTCGTCGAGCAGGGTGAGGAGACGGGCGCGGCGGGTGGCGGCGGTGGGCTTGGGGGCGACGGCGCCGACGAGGGCCATCGCGGCGTGCTCGACGAGGTGTCCGGTGGGGCGTACGGCGCCCGTGGCGTCGGCGTCGCAGACGATCTCGGAGCGCTGGGCGAACGCGCGGGGTCCGGTGATGCCCGCGGCGGCGAGGGCCGGGCCGGTGGCGAGGGCGGAGTGGCCGTCGTAGAGGCGCAGGAAGGCGGGGGCGCCGGCGAGGGCCTCCTCCACGAGGGCGCGGTCGACGGGACGGCCGCCGAAGGCGTTGTGGTCGAGGCCGTGGCCGAGGACCCAGCCGCCGGGGCCGCGCTCGGCCGTGCGCAGGGCGGCGCGCAGTTCGTCGAGGTCGCGGACGGCGGACAGGTCGGTTCCGGCGGCCATCTCGACACCCCACACGGGGTGGCTGTGGGCGTCGGTCAGGCCGGGGGTGAGGGTGGCTCCGGCCAGGTCGACGACCTCGGTGCCGGGTCCGCTCCAGTCGCGTACGTCGCTCTCCTGGCCGACGGCGACGATCTGTCCGTCGCGGAGGGCTACCGCACCGGCTTCGGGGCGGGCGGGGTCGAGCGTGCGGACTCGGGCTCCGGTGAGGACGGTGTCGGCAGCGGGCACGGCTCTGCTCCTTCGAGGGAGGTGAGGGGGACTTCGGTTTCGACGTCGACTGCGGCTGCGGCTGCGGCCTCCGCTTCCGCCGGGTCCTCGGCGAAGCGGGCGTAGACCTCGGGGCGGCGGGCCTTGAGCCGCTGGGCGAGGCCGAGACCGATGAGGAACACGGCGGGGACGACGGCCACGAGGACGGTGTTGACGGTGGTGGAGGCTCCGGTGAAGAGGCCGACCTTGGAGACGACGAGGAAGATCGCGACGGCCAGCAGGACGGCCGCCGTGACCGGCGCGACCAGGGTGCGCCAGGGTCCCTCGTCGTGGGCGTGGCGCCGGAAGTGGACCGGTACGGCGATGGCGGCGAGCAGCATCAGTGCCATGAGGCCGATCATGCCCGGGGTGTTCACCCAGAGCAGGAGCTGTTGGTACGGGTCGGCCCCGGCGAGCGCGAACGCGAGGACGATGACCGCGCCGAGGACGGTCTGGGCGGCTCCGGCGAGGTACGGGGAACCGTGGCGGGGGTGGACGCGGCCGAGGGCCGCGGGCAGGACGCCCTCCTCGGAGAGGGCGAGGACGTAGCGGTTGATGGCGTTGTGGAAGGCGAGGAGGGAGGCGATGACGCTGGTCACGATGAAGACGTGCATGAGGTCCGCCGCCCACGGGCCGACGTAGGTGGTGATCGCGGCGAAGAACAGGCCGCCCGGGTCCTCGGCGGCGGCGGTGACCACTTCCTCGGCGCCGAAGGCCTGGATGACCGTCCAGACGATGAAGGCGTAGAAGAGGCCGAGGAAGGCGACGGCGATGTAGGTGGCGCGCGGGATGGTCCGGTCGGGGTCGCGGGCCTCGCGGCGGTAGATGACGGTCGACTCGAAGCCGGTGAAGGCGGCGAAGGCGAAGGCCAGGACGGCGGCGGTGCCGGGGACGAGGACCGCGTCGGGGGTGAAGGAGGCGGCGGACAGGCCGTGGGCGCCGCCTTCGGCCAGGACGCCGACGGCGAGGAGGACGAGTATCCCGGTCTCCGCGACGAGGAGGACGCCGAGGAGCTTCGCGCCGAAGTCGATGGAGCGGAAACCGCCGTACCAGATGAGCAGGAGCCCGGCGAGGGAGACCGGTAGCCAGGGGATGTCGACGCCGGCGAGGGCGTGGCCGGTGTCGGCGGTGGTGGTGCCGAGGAGGCCGTAGACGCCGATCTCCATGCCGTTGTAGCCGATGAGGGCGAGCAGGGCGGCGCCGATGCCGACGCGCTTGCCGAGGCCCCGCGCGATGTAGGCGTAGAAGGCGCCGCCGTTCCTGACGTGGCGGCTCATGGCGGTGAAGCCGACGGCGAAGACGGTGAGCGTGAGGCCGGCGAGGAGGTATCCGGCGGGGGCGCCGATGCCGCCGAGGAGAATCGCGACGGGCGCGACGCCGGCCATGACGGTCAGCGGTGCGGCGGCGGAGACGACGAAGAAGGAGATGTCGGCGGTGCCGAGGGCGCCGCGGCGCAGGGCGGACCCGGCGGGCGCGGGGGTGGACGGACCGGGGTCGGGCGTTGGTCTCGGCGCGGGTTCCGGCGTTTCGGGCATGCGGGGGCACCCTTCTGCGAACGGCAGGCGGCGGGAATCCGAAAACCTAAAGGCTTTCGGTTTGCGGCAATGTAGCCTCCGGTTCTGGCGTACGGGAAGACCTCACGGCGGGAGAACACCGATGGCACGGCCGCGCACCCCCCTGCTCGACCGGGAGCGGATCGCCACGACCGCCCTGCAACTGGTGGCGGAACAAGGGGAATTCAGTGTTCCGCAGATTGCCCGGGCACTCGGGGTGCAGACGGGCTCGCTGTATCACCACGTGGACGGCCGGGCCGCGGTGGTGGAGCTGATCCGGGAGCGGGTGTGCGCCTCGATCGCCGGTTCCGCGCTGGCCCTGACCCCCTGGGACCGGGCGCTGGAGGAGTGGGCCCGCTCCTACCGGGCGGCGTTCGCCGCCTACCCGCGCGCCATCCCGTTGCTGATGACCACGCCGGTACGGGCCCCGGCCGTGCTCGCCCAGTACGAGCGGGCGGTCGCGCTGCTCCTCGCGGCCGGGTTCGGCGAGGAGCAGGTGATGCCACTGCTGACCGCGCTGGAGAACCTGGTGCTGGGCTCCGCGCTGGACCTGGCGGCCCCCGAAGCCATGTGGGAGCCCTCGCCGCAGACCCCGCTGCTGGCCGGGGCGCTCGCCGCGGGCGGGCCGGGGCGGGCCGACGCGGCGTTCGACCTGGGCCTCGAAGCGCTGCTCGCGCACGCCCGGGCCCTGCGGGCGGCGCGGGCGTAGAGGGGCCGGCGGCTCAGGATCCGTAGAAGAGGTCGTCGACGACGGCCCGCGCGCGGCGCGTCGTACGGCGGTAGTCGTCCAGCATCTCGCCGACCCTGCCCTCCGGATAGCCGAGGTACCGGCCGACGGCGGCCAGTTCGCGGGCCTCGGACGGGAAGGTGTCCCCGGCCCGGCCGCGGACCAGCATGACGGCGTTGCGGACCCGGGTGGCGAGCACCCAGGCCTCGTCGAGGATCTGGGCCTCCTCGGTCGGGATCAGCCCGGCGGCGTGGGCGGCCGACAGCGCCCGGCGGGTCCGGGTGGTGCGCAGGCCCGGCTCGGCCCAGGCGTGCCGCATCTGGAGGAGTTGGACCGTCCACTCGACGTCGCTGAGGCCGCCGCGGCCGAGTTTGGTGTGCAGGGTCGGGTCGGCGCCGCGGGGCAGCCGCTCGGTCTCCATCCGCGCCTTGAGCCGGCGGATCTCCCGGACGGCCTCCTCGCCGAGGCCCTCCACCGGGTAGCGCAGGGGGTCGATCAGGTCGATGAAGCGGCTGCCGAGTTCGTCGTCCCCGGCGACCGGCACGGCGCGCAGCAGCGCCTGGCTCTCCCAGGTGAGCGACCAGCGGCGGTAGTAGGCGGCGTACGAGGACAGGGTGCGCACGAGGGGGCCGGAGCGGCCCTCGGGGCGCAGGTCGGCGTCGATGAGCAGCGGCGGGTCGGCGGTGGGCAGCTGGAGGAGCCGTCGCATCTCGGAGATGACGGTCTGGGCGGCCTTGGCCGCTTCCTGTTCGTCGACGCCCTCGCGGGGTTCGTGGACGAACAGGACGTCGGCGTCGGAGCCGTAACCGAGTTCGTGGCCGCCGAAGCGGCCGACGCCGATGACGGCGAAGCGGGTGGGGAGGGTCTCGCCCCAGTGGTCGCGGACGGCTGCGCGCAGGGCTCCGGCGATGGTGGCGGCGGTGAGGTCGGACACGGCTTCGCCGACCCGGTCGACGAGCGCGCCGTGGTCCGTCTCGGCCGGGCTGTCCTCCGTTCCGTACGAGGCGATGATGTCGGCGGCGGTGGTGCGGAAGAGTTCGCGGCGCCGGACCCCGCGGGAGGCCGCGACGGCCGCCTCGCCGCTCTCGGCGCGGCCGACGGCGGCCAGTACCTCCTGCTCCAGGGCCTCGTGCGTACGCGGCCGGAGGTTCTCGGGGTCCCCGAGGAGGGCGACGGCCTCGGGGGCGCGCATCAGCAGGTCGGGGGCGAGGCGGCCGGCGGACAGGACGCGGGCGAGGTTCTCGGCGGCTGCGCCCTCGTCGCGCAGCAGGCGCAGGTACCAGGGGGTCTTGCCGAGGGCGTCGGAGACCTTGCGGAAGTTCAGGAGGCCGGCGTCCGGATCGGCGGAGTCCGCGAACCAGCCGAGGAGGACGGGCAGCAGGGTGCGCTGGATGGCGGCCTTGCGGCTGACTCCGGAGGCGAGGGCTTCGAGGTGGCGCAGCGCGCCGACCGGGTCGGCGTAGCCGAGGGCTTCGAGGCGCTGGCCGGCGGCGCGCGGGGAGAGCCGGGTCTCGCCGGGGGTGAGCTGGGCGACGGCGTCGAGGAGCGGCCGGTAGAAGAGCTTCTCGTGCAGCCGGCGGACGGCGGAGGCGTGCCGGCGCCAGGCCTTGTTGAGCTCGGCGACCGGTTCGGTGCGCAGGCCCATGGAGCGGCCGAGGCGGCGCAGGTCGTTCTCGTCCTCGGGGACCAGATGGGTGCGGCGCAGCCGGTAGAGCTGGATGCGGTGCTCCATGGCGCGCAGGAACCGGTAGGCGTCGCCGAGCTGGGCGGCGTCGGTCCGGCCCACGTACCCCCCGGCGGCCAGGGCGTGGAGGGCGTCCAGGGTGGTGCCGGAGTGCAGGGTGGCGTCGCCGCGGCCGTGGACGAGCTGGAGGAGCTGGACGGCGAACTCGACGTCGCGCAGGCCGCCGGGGCCGAGTTTCAGCTCCCGGTCCACCTGGGCGGCGGGAATGTTGTCGACGACGCGGCGGCGCATCTTCTGGACGTCGGCGACGAAGTTCTCGCGTTCGGCGGCCTGCCAGACGAGGGGCGTTATGGCCGCGATGTACTGGACGCCGAGGCCGGGGTCGCCGGCGACCGCGCGGGCCTTGAGCAGGGCCTGGAACTCCCAGGTCTTCGCCCAGCGCTGGTAGTAGGCGAGGTGGGAGGCCAGGGTCCGCACCAGGGGGCCGTTGCGGCCCTCGGGGCGCAGGTTCGCGTCGACCGGCCAGATGGTGCCCTCGACGGTGGTCTCGGAGCAGATCCGCATGAGGTGGGAGGCCAGCCGGGTGGCGGACTGGATGGCCTTGCCCTCGTCGGCGCCGGGGGCGGCGTCCGCGACGAAGATCACGTCGACGTCGGAGACGTAGTTGAGTTCGTTGCCGCCGCACTTGCCCATCGCGATGACGGCGAGCCGGCAGCGGGCGGCGTCCTCGGGGGCGGCGGCGCTCGCGATGCGCAGGGCGGCGCGCAGGGTGGCGGTGGCGAGGTCGGCGAGTTCGGCGGCGGTCTGGGCGACGTCGGTGGTGCCGCAGACGTCGCGCGCCGCGATGGACAGGAGGCAGCGGCGGTAGGCGACGCGCAGGGCGACGGGGTCGTGCGCGTCGGCGAGCCCCTGTTCGAACTCCGGCAGGCCCGGGTGCAGGTCGGCGGCCTCGTAGGTGACGAGGGCGAGCCAGTCCCGGGGGTGGCGCGCCAGGTGGTCGGCGAGCGCTTCGGAGGCGCCGAGCACGCCGAGGAGCCGGTCACGCAGGGGCTTGGCGCTGACCAGGGTGTCGAGGAGCCCCGGCAGCTGGTCCGGCGGCTGCGCCTCCGCGAGGCGTACGAGGCCGCGCAGGGCGAGGTCCGGGTCGGCGGTCGCACCGAGGGCGTCGAGGAGCACCGGGTCGGTGCGTACGGAGGCCAGCGCGTCGGCGTCCAGGAGCCGGGCCGCGGCGGAGGGGTCGGTGAAACCGCTGCGCAGCAGCCTGATGAAGGTGCTGCTCCTGCGTCCCGGGACTGTCATCCCGCCGCCTCCCGCGTCCGTCGCGGCCGGTGGCCCGGCCAGGTCTGTGGTGAGCCTAGCCGGAGCGGCGTTCGATTCACCGGCGCGCCGTGGCGCACATCATGAGGCGGATTATCAGATTTTCTGAATACTTGTAGATCTATGCGCCAAGGGGCCCGGTCCCCGGCTGACCGGCCACGAGGAGCCCCATGTCCGAAGGACGCCCCCTCCTCGATCCCCCCTGCCCCAAGGGTCCCGCCGGTCCCGTACCCGCCGCCCGCACCGGGGCGCCCCCGGGCGCCGGGTCACGGGGCGCGGCACCGACCGCGGTCCGGACCGCGGGTCGGGGCTCGGAGCGGCTCGCGGGTCGGGCCTCGGACCGGGCCGGGACGCCGTCGGCCGCACCGGACGGAAAGCGGCCCGGGCACGAGCCGTCCCCGACCACCCGTCCGTCCGTGATCAAGCCGCGCACGGCGCCGGACACCTGCGCGTGGCACCCTCGGGGCGACTGCGCCGGGGGACGGAGCGGCAGCGAGGGGTCCGTGGCCGAGCCGGCCGCGTCCGGCGAGCACGCTCCGAGCGCGTACGTGGAGGGCCACGGCAACGGGCACGTGGACGGGCACGCCCTCGCCCACCACCGTCGGCTCGGCCGGATCGTCAAGGTGGTCGCCTTCTGCGCGGCCACCGTCGCCGGGAGCATGCTCGTCCTGCGCGGCAACGAGGCCCTCGCCGGTCTCGACACGCCCACCACCGCCGACTCCCGGGCCACCACCGCCACCGCCGCGGGGCTCCCGGATCCGGGCCGGGTGCTCCAGGTCGTCGCGCACCCCGACGACGACCTGTACTTCATGAACCCGGACCTGCGGTACTCCATAGCCGCCGGCCACCCCGTGACCTCCGTCTACCTCACCTCCGGCGAGGCCGACGGCGTCAACGCGGGCTCCACCAAGGGCGCCTCCACCCGCCCCGACAAACCGGCCTACGCCGAGGCCCGCCAGAACGGCATCCGCGCCGCCTACGCCAAGATGGCCACCGGCGACCGCAGCAGCGCCTGGAAGCGGACCGTCGTACCGACCGTCGGCGGCGCGCACGCCGAGGTCGACGTCCTCGTCGCGAAGCCCGAGGTCAACCTCGTGTGGCTGCAACTGCGCGAGGCCGGCCACGTCTACCGGGACGTCCCCGACAGCCTGCACGGCCTGTGGGACGGCAAGGTCCCGCACCTGGAGTCGATGCTGGCCTCCGGGACCCCCGTCAAGCAGCCGTTCACGTACACGAAGGACCAGGTCGTACGGACCCTCGCGGGCATCCTCGCCCGCTACCGGCCGACCACCATCCGCACCCAGGACCCCACGCCCGGCCGGACCCCGGACACCAAGCGGTACACCGACCACCAGGACCACTTCTACGGCGCCCGGTTCGTGCAGATGGCGAGCGCGGCGTACGCGCGGGAGGTCAAGGACCGGCCGCACTTCGCGACGCAGAACTACGTCGGCTACTTCAACAGCTCGCTGCCGAGCTCCCTCGACCCCGCCGAGGCCCGTGCGAAGTTGGACATCCTGGACACGTACGCCTGGTTGGACGGGCAGAACCACTGCGGCAGCGAGGCCGGCTGCGGGGACCTCAAGGTCGCCGACCGGCCGGCGGGCAACCGTTGGACCGATTCCATCAACTACGCGCGCGGCACCGGGACTTCCTGGCTGACCTCGGACGCGCAGCAGGGCCTTTGGGCCTTCAAGGTGCTCGACGGCCAGGTCGCGCTCTGGCACCGGACCGGGCTGATAGGCCGCTGGAGCGGGCCGCGACTGCTGCCCGGAACCGGGATGGACCAGGGCATATCGACGGCCACGTTGAAGGACGGCCGGATCGCCGCGTTCGGCACCCGGACCACCTTCGGGGAGGCGCCCTCCGACTATCGGCGCGAGGTCGTCGTCGCCGTCCAACGGGAGCCGGGTTCCGAGCAGTTCGGGGAGTGGGAGTCGCTGGGCACGCCGGAGGCCACCGACGAGGAATGGACGTCCGACATCAGCGCGCCGGCCGTGTCGGTCGACGGCGCCGGTCGGATGGCGGTGTACGTGCGCGACGGCGCGTACACCCTGCGCGGCCGGACCCAGGGGGCGGACGGCGACTGGGGGCCGTGGGAGCGGCACGGCGGCGCCGACCTGCACGGCACCCCCGTCACGGCGACGGACGACGCCGGGCGGCTGATGGTGTTCGCCGCGACCACCCGGTCCGTGACGGGCTGGGCGCAGCCGGAGCCGGGCGCGGCGCTGGGCCCGGCCACCGCCACCGGCCTGCCGGAGACGACGGTGCCACTGACGGCCGCGGGCCGCGAGGACGGGGTGCGGCTGTGGTTCCGCAAGCCGGGCTCGGGCAACGTTCGCACCGCCCTGATGACGGCGGAGGACGGACTGAAGGTGAACGGCGTCACCGACCTCGGCGGGCTCCAGGGCTTCGGCGCCGTGACGGCGAGCGGACACCTCCTCGCCGGCCGGTCGGCGGGCGGGCAGCTGGGCTCGGACCTCGGGCCGGGGCACCTGTGGCGGCGCTCGCCGCTGATGTTCGTCGGCGCGCCGTCCAGCACGATGACGGGGAAGAACATGGTCAGCCTGGCGGTCGTCGGGCTCGACGCGCGGCTGTACGTCACATCCTCGGCGGACTACGGAGACTCGGCGGACTCGACGGACTCGACGCACGGTTCGGGCGGGCAGGACGGGCCGGACGGCGCCGGGGGTTCGGGCGAGGCGGGGGACACGGGCGGCGTGGATGATTCCCGGGGCGCCGGGGCCTCCGGCGGTGCGAACGCCTACCTGGCGCCGTGGATGCCGGTGGGACCGAGCAACACCGCGCCGTAGGAATCGCCCGAAACCTCCGCTTCCGCACCGATCGCGACGGCTTTCCGCTTCCGCACCGATCGCGACGAACGCCCCTCTTCGGGGGGGGCGTTCCTTGCTGTTCGGCCGCCGATCGGTCCGGTCCACCATCCGGGCGCATGCGCGGCTCCGGACCCCAACGGGCATCATCACACCCGGTCGTTTTCGGAAAGCATGCGTCATCGGCGGAATCGGTGAACCAACTCCCCCGATTTCGCCTCTCATTGACTGAACAGCGGTTCTTCCCGCCCGGAACGACTTCAAGGCGTGCCCGATGCCCGTTTCCCGCCGCCGCTTCCTCCTCGCGGCCGTGTTGCCCATGCTCACCCTGGGCGCCACCGGTGTGCTCGCCGTCGCCTCGGGCCAACAGACCTCCGCCGAGGCGACCGACGCGCGCGGCACGCTGCCCTTCGTCCCGGCGAGCACCACGGCCGGAACGGTGGTGCAGGTCGTCGCCCACCCGGACGACGACCTGTTCTTCATGAACCCCGACCTCAGCCGGTCCCTCACCGCCGGGACCCGGGTCACCACCGCCTACCTCACCTCCGGCGAGGCCGACGGTCGCAACGAGGCCCGGGGCGGCGAGGCCAAGGACCCGGAGCAGCCGGCCGACCGCGCCCACTACGCGGAGGCCCGGCAGAACGGCATCCGCTCCGCCTACTCCCAGATGGCCACCGGCGACCGCGCCGGCGCGTGGAAGCGTACGGTCATACCGACCGCGGGCGGCGGAGAGGCCGAGCTCGACGTCCTCGTCGCCCGGCCGGAGATCCACCTCGTCTGGCTCCAACTGCGCGAGGCGCGCAGCCCGGCCGGGAAGAACCCGGACAGCCTGCGCGGCCTGTGGAACGGGGACATACCCGCGCTCGAAGCCCAACTGGCGTCGGGAACACCGGTCAAGCAGCCGTTCACGTACACCAAGGACCAGGCGATACAGGCGATATCCGGAGTTCTGGAGCAGTACCGGCCGACGACGATACGGATGCAGGACCCGACGCCCGGGCGGTACGAGCAGACCGGCAAGTACACCGACCACCAGGACCACATGTACGGCGCCCGCTTCGTACAGGCCGCCACCGCCGCGTACGCGGAGCGGGTCACGGACCGCCCCCGCTTCTCCGTGCAGAACTACCTCGGCTACCACAACGGCGCCCTGCCCCACTCGCTGGACCCGCAGACGGCCGAGACGAAGACCGGCTACCTGCGGACGTACGCGTGGCAGGACCGCTCGGACCACTGCGGCAGCCCGTCGGGCTGCGGCGACCGCAAGGTGGCGGGCAGCCCCACCGGTCGCAACTGGGCCCAGTCCCTGCGCTACGCCCGCGCCGACACCACTTCCTGGCTGACCGAGGGCACGCCCGGCCGGCTCTGGGCCTTCACCGCGCTGGACGGCCGGATGGCCGTCTGGACCCGCGACCGCGCCGGTGCCTGGACGGGCCCCGCCCTGCTCCCCGGAACGGGCATCGACCCGGGCGCCACCACGGCCCGCCTGCCCGACGGCCGCGTCGCGGTCCTCGCCACCCGCACCACGCTCGGGCCCCGACCGGCCGACTACCGGCGCGAGGTCGTGCTCGCCGTCCAGACCGCCCCCGACGGGCCGTTCGCGCAGTGGCAGTCGCTCGGCACCCCCGAGACGGGCGACGAACCCGGCACCTCGGCGATCAGCGCCCCGGCCGCCGCCGTCGACCCGGCGGGCCGGCTCACCGTCTACCTCCGCGACACCCGCCGCACCTTGCGCGCGAGCACCCAGCAACCGTCGGGCGGCTTCACCGACTGGCAGCGCCTGGGCGGCGAGGACCTGCAGAGCGACCCGGTGGCCGTGGTGGACGCGGCCGGGCGGCGCCACGTCTACGCCACCACCGCCAAGTCCGTACTCGCCTGGACGCAGCCCTCCCCCGGCGCCCCGCTCGCCGGTCCCTTCCCCACCGCGCTCCCCGCCACCACGGTCCCCCTCACGGCGACCCCCGAGGGCGCGGGCGTCCGCCTCTGGTTCCGCCGCCCCGACTCGGGCGTCGTCCGCAGCGCCCTGGTCACCGCGGGCCCCGCCGCCCCGCAGGTCTCCGCCCTCGCGGAGGCCGGTGGCCGGGCCGGCTACGGAGCGGTCGGCGTCGCGGGCCGCCTCGTCACGGGCCGCGCCGACACGGGCACCATCGCCGCGGCCCCGCTGGGCGGACCGCCCGCGTGGACGGAGTCCCGCATGCTCTACGCGGGCGCCCCCGCGGCCGTCCAGGAGCCCGGCGGCGGCGTCACGACGGCGGTCCTGGGCCTGGACGCCCGCCTCCACACCACCACGGCCGGCCCCACCCCCACCTGGCACCCGGCAACCCCCGACCCGACCCCGTAACGCCCGATCCCCGCCCACCCGCACCCGCACCCGCACCCGCACCCGCACCCGCACCCGAGGACCATCCCCGCGGATGCGGGGAGCAGCTTCGTGGGCTGGGGCGTTGTTCGGCTCAGCCGCTCGGTCGCAGCGCTTTCACCGAGTCCGGCCCATCGGACGAACGGACCCGGGCGGTCTTCAGGGCCGCGGACCTGGGCGGGGGGCGTTGCCGGTCGTTTCGCCCGGGGTGGTCGTCAGGAGGGTGTGGATCCGGGCCGGGGTCCAGGTGTCGGCGGCGCCCGGGCGGGACGCGAGGTAGGCGGCGATGTCGTGGTCCTGCCAGGGGCCGGCTTCCAGGAGGCCTCCGGCCAGGTGGCGCAGGTACGCGGCCGACGGGGCGCGGACTTCGACGTCCTGGAGGGTCCACGGGGCGGTGAACGTGACCACCGGGATGCCTTCGATCGTGCCCGGGCAGATCAGGGTCTCGTAGCGGCCGGTGCCGACTTCGTCGCGGCCGTCGCGCAGGACCGCCGTCAGGTCCAGGTCCGTGCCGGGGCGCCCGTACATCTCCTGGGCGGCGATGTCGGACAGTTGGCCGGTCGTCAGCAGGTGGGCGCGGGCGCGCGTGCGGCCCGGGGCCGTCGGGTCGTAGAACGCGCGGCCCCCGGTCCACACCAGGGACTCCGTCGCGAAGTAGAGGCAGCCGTCCAGTTCGAGCGCGATCGAACGCTCCGGCGCCCGGTGGTCCCGGCAGCCCGGGTAGGTGCGCGTCGCTCCGGGCGGGGTGCCGCCCGCGAGGTACGTGGCGAGGCGGTCCATGTGCATGTTGGAACCGTAGGAGGCGTACCAGACCCGTTCGGGTACGGGGACCGCCCCGACGAGCGGTGCGGCGGTGTGCACGACCACGGGCGGCTCCTCGGGTGCGGGGGCGCGAACCCGTACGACGGACGACTACGGGCCGGCGGTCGTCGACCGCCGGCCCGGAGGGGCTGGGCCGCGCCTACAGCACCGGCATCATCTTGCGGAGTTCGAAGGCGGTGACCTCGCTCCGGTACTCCTCCCACTCCTGCTTCTTGTTGCGCAGGAAGAAGTCGAAGACGTGCTCGCCGAGGGTTTCCGCGACCAGTTCGCTGCGTTCCATCAGGGAGATGGCCTCGCCGAGGTTCTGCGGGAGGGGTTCGATGCCCATCGCGCGGCGTTCGGCGTCGGAGAGGGCCCAGACGTCGTCGTCGGCGCCCGCCGGGAGTTCGTAGCCCTCCTCGATGCCCTTGAGGCCCGCCGCGAGGAGGACGGCGTACGTCAGGTACGGGTTCGCGCCGGAGTCGATCGAGCGGACCTCGACGCGCGAGGAGCCCGTCTTGCCCGGCTTGTACATCGGGACGCGGATCAGGGCCGAGCGGTTGTTGTGGCCCCAGCAGATGTACGAGGGCGCCTCGCCGCCGGAGCCCGCCGTGCGGGAGGAACCGCCCCAGATGCGCTTGTACGAGTTGACCCACTGGTTGGTCACGGCGGCGGTCTCCGCGGCGTGCTTCAGCAGGCCGGCGATGAAGGAACGGCCGACCTTCGAGAGCTGGTACTCGGCGCCCGACTCGTAGAAGGCGTTGCGGTCACCCTCGAAGAGGGAGAGGTGGGTGTGCATGCCCGAGCCCGGGTATTCCGAGAACGGCTTCGGCATGAAGGTGGCCTGGACGCCCTGTTCGAGGGCGACCTGCTTCATGACCAGGCGGAACGTCATGATGTTGTCGGCCGTGGAGAGCGCGTCGGCGTAGCGGAGGTCGATCTCCTGCTGGCCGGGGGCGCCCTCGTGGTGGCTGAACTCGACCGAGATGCCCATCGATTCGAGCATGGTGATCGCCTGGCGGCGGAAGTCCATGCCGACGTTCTGCGGGGTGTGGTCGAAGTAGCCGGAGTTGTCCGCGGGGACCGGGCGGGACCCGTCCAGCGGCTTGTCCTTCAGCAGGAAGAACTCGATCTCCGGGTGGGTGTAGAAGGTGAAGCCCAGGTCGGAGGTCTTGGCGAGGATGCGCTTGAGGACGTAGCGGGGGTCCGCGAAGGACGGCGAGCCGTCCGGCATGAGGATGTCGCAGAACATCCGGGCGGTCCCGGGGGCCTCGGCGCGCCACGGCAGTATCTGGAACGTGCTCGGGTCCGGCTTGGCGATCATGTCGGACTCGTAGACCCGGGCGAAGCCCTCGATCGCCGAGCCGTCGAAACCGATGCCCTCGTCGAAGGCCTGCTCCAGCTCGGCCGGTGCGACCGCGACGGACTTCAGAAAGCCCAGTACGTCGGTGAACCACAGGCGCACGAAGCGGATGTCGCGCTCCTCGAGCGTCCGGAGGACGAATTCCTGCTGCTTGTCCATGCCTTCATCCTCGCAGTTCAGACGGCCTGTGCACCACCGCCCCGAGGAGCGGGTGGGCACAGTCGGGCCGGCCCAGTATCGCCAGCGGTGGTTTCCGCCACATTACGCACCCCCGAAAGGTGATGACACCCCGCACTGACCGCGGACCGGTCATGAGCATTACCATCGGCGCCCATGGGGGCCGGGGAGCACATCGGGCGCGGGGAACGCGGGCGTACGCCCGTGCGCCGCGCTGCCGTCCTCCTGCTGATCGCGTTCTCGGTGGCGGCCGGGGTGGCCTTCCTGTGCGTGCGGCCCGCCGACGCGCACGTCCCGGACGCCGTACGGGCGCAGTCCGCCCCCGTAGGGGCGCAGCCCGCGCACGCCGTCTGCGTGTCCCCGTACGACCTGCCCGGCTGCTCGCCGCTGTCCCGGATGACGCCGGCCGTACCACCGGCCCCGCCGCCCGCCGTGGCCGTGGCGGGGGCCGGTCCGGGGCACGTCGCCCGTACGGCTGCCACGGGGCCGGTCCGCACGCCCGGGACGCTCGCCCGCGCCCCCGACCTGCACGCCCTGCAGGTGCTGCGGACCTGACGGGTCCCGCGCCGCACCACAGGTTCGACCCCGACACCCCCCTCAGCAGAAGGAACCAGGGCACATGGCCAGCAGGACGCCAGACCAGCACTCCCGCCAGACGCGCATAGCCGAGATGCGCCGCGCCGACAAAGCACGCGACCGGCGTAACAAGATCATCGCGATCACGGCCTCGACGGCGATCGTCGCCGGGCTCGTCGGCTTCGGCGCGTGGGTGCTGATCGACCAGAAGCAGAAGGACGAGGCGGCGGCGAAGGCCAAGGCCGCGGCCGTCAAGAACCCGGTCAGCGGCGAGCAGGAGTGGGACGCGAAGAAGCTCGGCCGCAACCACGTCGAGACGCCGGTGAAGTACGAGATGAACCCGCCCGTCGGCGGGGACCACCACCCGCGCTGGATGAACTGCAACGGCGACGTCTACACGGAGCCGGTGCCCGAGGTGAACGCCGTCCACTCCTTGGAGCACGGCGCGGTCTGGGTGACGTACAACGACAAGGCTCCCAAGGATGACCTGGAGAAGCTCTCCGCGAAGGTGAGCAAGCTCCCGTACACGCTGATGAGCCCGGTCAAGGAGCAGACCGGCGCGATCATGCTCAGCGCGTGGGGCAAGCAGGTGACGGTGGAGAGCGCGGCCGACCCCCGGGTCGAGCAGTTCTTCACCAAGTACGTGATGGGCGCGCAGACCCCCGAGCCGGGCGCCGCCTGCACGAACGGGCTGACCGGCAAGTGAACCGTACGTACTGGGCCGCGGGCGCGGCCGTCGTCCTGGCCGTGCTGTTCGCGGTCGGGGCCACGGTCGCCACCGCGAGCGGCGGTTCGGGCGGCGGCGCGGCCCGCGCTCCGGGGCTGCACTCGCCGGACGCGGGCTTCGCCCGGGACATGGCGGTGCACCACCAGCAGGCGGTGGAGATGTCGTTCGTCGTCCGCGACCGCACCCAGGACGAGGCGGTCCGCAGCCTCGCCTACGACATCGCCAACACCCAGGCCAACCAGCGCGGCATGCTGCTGGGCTGGCTGGACCTGTGGGGGCTGCCGAAGGTGGTGTCCGACGAGCCGCCGATGTCGTGGATGGGGACGCGGGGCGCGGGTTCCGCGGGGACGTCCGGGCACGGCGCGCACTCGGGTCACGGCGCCACGCCCACCGGGGCGGCGACCGGGTCCGCCGGTTCCGCCGGGTCCGCCGGGTCCGCCGGGTCCGGCGCGATCATGCCGGGCATGGCCACGAAGGAGGAGCTGACGCGGCTCGGCGCCGCCGGCGGTCGGGACGCCGAGGTGCTGTACCTCCAGCTGATGACCGACCACCACAAGGGCGGCGTCGCGATGGCGGAGGGCTGTGCGCGCCAGTGCCAGACCCCGGCGGAGCGGGCGCTGGCCCAGGGCATGGTGGAGGCCCAGCAGTCCGAGCTCACCCTGATGGCGGACATGCTGAAGCAGCGCGGGGCGGCGCCGCGCGGCTGACGCGCGGGGCCGGCTCGGCCAGGAGCGCCCGTACGGGTCGGAAGGCGTGCCCTCCCCCTCGTACGGGCGCTCCCGTTGCGCCTCCGGCGCGGGCGGCGGCGCGGGGAGGCGCGGTCGCCGCCGACCGGAGTCGCGGGGAGTCGTGTGGAGTCGCGTACTCCGAACGGGCGAACGAGGATGGGGACGCCGGGACGGACGCGTCCGCGCCCGCCGTGACGGCGCGCTCAGGAGGTTCACGATGACCACCGCCGGAGAGATCATGCACCCCGGGGCCCAGTGGATTCCCGCCACCGAGACCCTGGACCGGGCCGCTCAGCTCATGAGCCGCCTCAACGTGGGCGCGCTGCCCATCAGCGACGGCGAGGAACGGCTCTGCGGCATCCTGACCGACCGCGACATCGTCGTGGGCTGCGTGGCCATGGGACACGACCCGTCGAAGATCACGGCCGGCGACCTGGCCAAGGGCACCCCGCGCTGGATCGACGCCGGCGCGGACGTCTCCGAGGTGCTGGAGGAGATGCAGAGCCACCAGATCAAGCGGCTGCCCGTGATCAGGAACAAGAAGCTGGTCGGCATGATCAGCGAGGCCGACCTGGCCCGGCACCTCTCGGACAAGCAGATAGCCGACTGGGCCGAGCAGGTCTACGCCCGAGGCTGACGGGCCCGGCCCGCCGGCGCGTACGAGCCGACCGGGCGTGCGGTCGGACCCGCGCCGCGGGCCCGACCTCTACGCCCGGACCCGACGGGGCCGCCCCGCCGCCTCCATGACCGCCCGTGCCACCTGGTGCGGGCGGTCCAGCATGACCAGGTGCCCGGACGGCTCGGCCACCTCGAAGCGGGCGTCGAGCAGCTCGGCCAGCGCCTCCTGACGGGCGAGCCAGCGCCGGGCCCCGCGCCCGGCGCCGCCGCCGTGGCCGACCATCACGGTGGCGGGCGCCTCCAGGGGGTGCGTGGCGCGCAGGGCGGCGAGCTCGGCGGCCATGTCCGGGTAGCGGGAGTTCTCCAACAGCGCCCCGCGCCAGACGCGCCCGGTGCGGTAGCAGCGGCGTACGAGGTCCGGCGGGGCCGGGTCGCCGTCGCCGGTCCGGGAGGCCCGTACGACCAGGCGGCGGGCGGCCGGGCCGAGCGCGGCCGGGAGTCCGGCGGCGGTCACCGCACGGCCGACGGCCCGGGCGGCGCCGGTGCGCAGCGCGGCGGGCAGGAGCGTACGGGGGTGTTCCTCGACGCTGGAGTCGAGGAGGACGACGGCCGCGGTGCGCCCGGGGTGCAGGCGGGCGAAGGCCTCGGCGTGGAACCCGGCGATGGAGTGCCCGACGACGGTGACGGGCACGGAGCCGATGCCCGGGCCGAGGGCGTCGAGGAGGGCGGCGATCCGGTGGGCCTCGCCGGCCGTGCTCGGGGGCCGCGCGGCGGGCCCGCTCAGTCCGTGTCCGGGCCGGTCGAAGCGGACGACGGTGCGGCCCCGGTCGGCGAGGAGCCGGGCGACCGGGTCCCAGTCGAACCAGGCCATGGCCAGCCCGGCGGCCAGTACGCATACCGGTCCCCGACCCTCGACGACCACGTGCAGCGGAACCCCGTCGACGCGTACGAGGTGTCCGGCGCCGCCGCTCACGTACGGCGCTCCCGGTGGACGGAATAGGCGAGCAGCCCCAGCCAGAGCGCCACGAGCAGCACCTGGAGCCGCTGGCCGGCGCCGAGGGCCCAGGTTCCGTGACCGGCGGTGAACATGGCGATGGCGGTCAGGGTCCAGGCGGTGGCGAGGAGTTCCAGGGCGACGAGGGCGGGACCGTAGCGGGCGAGCGGGGCGAACCAGCCGTAGCGGCGGGCGGCGATGGTGAGGGCGACTATGCCGGTGAGGGCGCCGGTCATGGCGAGGCTGCTGCTGACGGCATGGGCCTGATGGGTGGCGGGGACCAGGCCGGCGGTCTCGCGGGCGGCGCATTCGGGGTCCACGGTGGGCGCGCAACTGAGCGGCAGCCAGGCGTCGGCGGCGGTGGCCGCGCCGAACAGGGTGACGCCCGCCCAGCCGATGACCGCCCAGGGGCGGCGGGACTCGGCGTACCGCACCAGCCGGGTCAGGGCGAGGAATCCGCCGACCAGGACGAGCAGACCCGCGGTGAAGTCGGTGGCGCGGAACAGGCCGCCGAGGGGCTGGTCCTGCGCGGCGAGCTCGCTGACGTACGTCTCGATGGGGTTGAGGCCGGTCGAGAGGACGACCTCCAGCACCCACGCGGTGTAGGCGGCGGCGCCGAGACCGATGAAGCCGGCGACGGGCCAGGCGCTCCGCGCGGAGGGACCGTTGCTGCCATTTGTGCGCATAGTGTGACTAATCCTAAGCAGATCCGGGGCCGGACCCGTGGTCGAACCCACCCGTCCGATCGAGGCCCACGGAAGGTAGGACGTACGGGCGGCCGTCGACGTTGCCCGGGCCGCGCGTGGCGATCACCACGTGGGCCCCGCGAGCCGACGCGCGGAGCGCTCGGGCAGATCGGCGCGGAACGGATGAAGTCACCGGATTCCGACCGGGCGGAGGCCCGCACCGTGGCCCGGAGCCGCGAAGTCGGTTGGTGGGGCTGCCCGGTCGTGGCAGTCTGACGGACGCCCCTCGCCCACCCACCGCACAAGGACGCCCCGGTATGAGCACGCCCCCGAACCCGCCCAGCGACCCCGTCGGCCCGCCGACGGAGCCCGAGGGCACGCCCATACCCGAGACCCCGGCACGGCCGTCCCTGTCGAAGCCCCCCACCCCCGACCCGACCCCGACCGACGCCCCGCCGGCCGCCGGGGCCCCGTCGCTGAGCAAGACCCCGCAGGACGCCCCGCCGGCCGCCCCGGCCCCGTCGCTGAGCAAAGCCCCGCAGGACGCCCCGCCGGCCACCCCGGCCCCGTCGCTGAGCAAAACCCCGGAAGACGCGCCCCCGGCCGCCCCCGCGACTCCGGCGGCTCCTCCGACGCCGCTGCCGACACCGCCGCCGCCGACGCGGCACGACCACTTCGGGCCCGCCGCTCCCCCGGCGGCTCCGGTGACCCCGGCGGCCGGCCCGACGCCCCCCGCTGCTCCCGCCGGCGGGTTCGGCGCCCCGGGATCCCCCGCGGCCCCCGCCGAGCACGCCGAGCACAACCCGTTCGCCCCTCCCGCCCCCGGCGGGTTCGCGCCGCTCGTGCCGACCCCGCCGCCCGCGCCCACCCCGCCCCCCGGCGGGTACGGCGCTCCGGCCCACGCCTGGGGCGCCCCGACCGGCCACGCCCACGGCTACCCCGGTCAGCCGGGTTACCCGGGTCAGTCCGGCTACCCCGGCTACCCGCCGCCCGGCCCGGGCGCCCCGTCCGTCAACGGGGTCGCCGTCGCCTCCCTCGTGCTCGGCATCCTGGCCATCCCCGCGTCGTTGGCGCCGTTCTTCTTCTGGCTCGGCACCCTCATCGGCCTGACCGGCCTCGGTCTCGGCATCGGCGGCATGACCGCCGCCCGCGCCGGCGCCCCGCGCAAGGGCATGGCCCTCACCGGCACGATCCTCGGCGTGGTCAGCATCCTGACCAGCGTCGGCGGCTTCTTCCTCACCGTCGCCGTGATCGACCACGACTCCGACCGGATGGAGCGCAGCATCGAGAACGGCGAATGGGACGGAGCGAACGACGACGAGCCCTTCACCATGCCGTCGGGCGGCCCGTCGTTCAGCCTGCCGCCCAAGGCGCGCGACGAGGGCCCGGGCATCAGCACCCCGCTGGCGTTCGGCCAGACGTACACGTACCCGAACGGCATCAAGGTCAGCCTGTCGTCGCCGAAGAAGTACGTCACCAACAGCAAGGTGTTCAAGGTCGGCAACGCGGTGCAGTTGACGCTCACCATCACCAACACCTCGGACAAGCCCCACGAGGTCATCTACGCGGTGCCCGACATCAGGGACGAGAAGGGCAACGAGGGCAAGGTCGTCTACGACGTCCGGATGCCGCAGCCCCTCGAGGGCACCATCGCGCCCGGCGAGTTCGCCACCGGCACGATCGCCTACGAGATTCCCGCGGGCGCCAAGAACATCGACGCCGAGATCTCCCCCGGCGTACTGCTGCCCGACGCGAAGTTCAGCGGCCCGATCGGCTGACTCCGACGGGGCCCGGTCACCCGAACCCAGGACATCGCGTCAGAAAGACGATTAGACTGGGCGGCGTGCCTCAACTTCGTCTCGCTCTGAATCAGATCGACGCGCACGTCGGCAACATCGACGCCAACGCGGACTCGATCGTCCACTGGACCCGGCACTGCGCCGAGCAGGGCGCTCACCTGGTGGCGTTCCCGGAAATGGTGCTGACCGGGTACCCCGTCGAGGACCTCGCCCTGCGCGGCTCGTTCGTCGAGGCCTCCCGCACGGCGCTCCGCGAGCTCGCGGAGCGCCTCGCCGCCGAGGGCCTCGGCGACCTGCCGGTGGTGGTCGGCTACCTCGACCGCACCGAGCAGGCCGTGCCCCGCCTCGGCAAGCCCGCCGGGTCCCCGGAGAACGCGGCCGCCGTCCTGCACGGCGGCCGGGTGGCGCTGCGCTTCGCCAAGCACCACCTCCCCAACTACGGCGTCTTCGACGAGTTCCGGTACTTCGTGCCGGGCAACAGTCAGCCGGTCGTCCGGGTCCGCGGCATCGACGTCGCCCTGGCCATCTGCGAGGACCTCTGGCAGGACGGCGGGCGCGTCCCGGCCACCCGCGCCGCCGGGGCGGGGCTGCTGATCTCCGTCAACGCCTCCCCGTACGAGCGCAACAAGGACGACGTACGCCTCGAACTGGTCCGCAAGCGGGCCCAGGAAGCCGGCTGCACCCTCGCCTACGTCGCCATGATGGGCGGTCAGGACGAGCTGGTGTTCGACGGCGACTCGATCGTCGTGGACGCCTCCGGCGAGGTCATCGCGCGCGCCCCGCAGTTCTCCGAGGGCTGCGTGCTCGTCGACCTGGACCTCCCGGCCGCCTCGCCGGACGCACCCGAGGGCATCGTCGGCGACGGCCTGCGGATCGACCGCGTCGTCCTCTCCGAGGAGCCCGTGGAGCCGTACGAACCGGTCGTCCCCGGCGGCTACGCCGAACGCCTCGAGGACGACGAGGAGATCTACGACGCGCTCGTCGTGGGCCTGCGCGCCTACGTCCGCAAGAACGGTTTCCACTCCGTCCTGATCGGACTGTCGGGCGGCATCGACTCCGCGCTCGTCGCCGCCATCGCCTGCGACGCGGTCGGCGCGCAGAACGTGTACGGCATCTCGATGCCCTCGAAGTACTCCTCGGACCACTCCCGGGGCGACGCGGCCGGACTCGCCGAGCGGACCGGTCTGAACTTCCGGACCGTGCCGATCGAGCCCATGTTCGACGCCTACATGGGTTCGCTGGGCCTGACCGGCCTGGCGGAGGAGAACCTCCAGTCCCGGCTGCGCGGCACCATGCTGATGGCCGTCTCCAACCAGGAGGGCCACCTCGTGCTGGCCCCGGGCAACAAGTCCGAGCTGGCGGTCGGCTACTCCACCCTCTACGGGGACTCCGTCGGCGCCTACGGCCCGATCAAGGACGTCTACAAGTCGGACGTCTTCCGCCTCGCCCGGTACCGCAACCGGGCCGCCGTCGAGCGCGGCGAGATCCCGCCGATCCCGGAGAACTCGATCGTGAAGCCGCCGAGCGCCGAGCTGCGCCCGGACCAGGTGGACACGGACTCGCTGCCGGACTATCCGGTGCTGGACGCGATCCTGGACCTGTACGTGGACCGCGACCAGGGCCTGGACGCCATCGTCGCGGCCGGCTTCGACCGCGAGCTGGTCGCCAGGACCCTGCGCATGGTCGACACCGCGGAGTACAAGCGCCGCCAGTACCCGCCGGGTACGAAGATCTCCGCCAAGGGCTTCGGCAAGGACCGCCGGCTGCCCATCACGAACGGCTGGCGCGAAGGGGCGTAGGCGGCGCCGGCCCGGCCGGGACACGGCCGGCCGCGCGGCCGGCGCTACGGCTTGACGGTGAGGCGGGCCGCGACGGGCAGGTGGTCGCTGCCCGTGCGCGGCAGGGTCCAGGAGGCCTCCGGCTTCATGCCGCGCACCATGATCTGGTCGATCCGCGCCATCGGGAACTGCGCGGGCCAGCTGAAGCCGAACCCGTCGCCCGCCGCGCCCTGGGTGGAACGCATCTGCGAGGTGACCTCGGACAGGGCCCGGTCGTTCATGGTGCCGTTGAGGTCGCCGAGCAGGATGACCTTGCGCAGGGGTTCGGCGGCGAGTGCCGCGCCCAGCGCGTCGGCGCTGTTGTCGCGCTGGTTCGCGGTGAAACCGGCGTTGAGCTTGACCCGTACCGAGGGGAGGTGGGCGATGTAGACGCCGATGTCGCCCGTGGGGCCGGCGACGGTGGTGCGCATGGCCCGGGTCCAGCCGAGCCGGATGTCGACGGGCTTGCTGGAGGTGAGCGGGTACTTGCTCCACACCCCGACGGTGCCCTCGACCGCGTGGTACTTGTACGTGCCCGCCAGCGCCTTCTCGTAGACGGGGACGGCGCTCGCCTTGAGCTCGGTCAGCGCCAGCACGTCGGCCTTGGACTTCGCCACGGACTCGGCGGTGCCGAGCGGGTCGAGGTTGTCGGCGTCGACGTTGTGCGTGGCGACCATCAGGTTGCCGCCGGAGCCCGACTTGTCGGTGACCAGCCCGCCGAAGAGGTTCGCCCAGACCACGGTGGTCAGCAGTATCGAGATCAACGCGGTGGCGGACTTGCGCAGCACCGCCGCGACCAGCAGCACCGGCACCATCAGGCCCAGCCAGGGCAGGAAGGTCTCCGTGAGGCTGCCGAGGTTGCCGATGTCGTTGGGCAGCTCCGCGTGCAGGATCATGACCAACGAGGTCAGCCCGGCCAGCGAGGCGGTCACGATGCCGCGCTTCCAGATGCCCCGGTCGTGCCTCAGTCCGGCCAGCCGGCGCCGGAGACCGGTTCGCGAGGGCCCCGGCTCGGAGCCGCCGTTCCCCGTCTCCGTCATGTACGCCTGTGCCATGCCCATGTCCTCGCTGCCGTGCTCGCGCTCCGTCCCCGCCCCTTGACCCTAGGCGATGCGCGGAGCCTTCGGTGCCGTCCTTCGCGGCCATACAACCGGAGGGACGAACGGCCGTGTGGCATGGGTTCCGGTTGTCACGAAACGCGCACATTCGCTCGGGCGCGCCCGGAACCTCGCCAGGAGTGTGACGGACCGGTCATCCGCCGCCCTCCGTGGCACTTCCGTCGTGGGCCGGACGGGTGCCACCATGGTGGGTGAGTCCGGGGACGCCGTGAGGGCGCCTCGAGATGACACAAGGAGCAGTTGCAATGTCGCATGCCGTTTCGCCTGCCCGCGAAGCCTCTCCGACCCTGTACGGGGGTGCGGGCACCCGCCGCATCACCGTCCGCGACCTCACCCTCGCCAAGGAACGCGGCGAGAAGTGGCCCATGCTCACCGCCTACGACGCGATGACCGCGTCCGTGTTCGACGAGGCCGGCATCCCGGTCATGCTCGTCGGCGACTCGATGGGCAACTGTCACCTCGGCTACGAGAGCACCGTCCCCGTGACGATGGACGAGATGACCCTGCTGTCGGCGGCCGTCGTACGGGGCACCAGCCGGGCCCTGATCGTCGGCGACCTGCCGTTCGGCTCGTACCAGGAAGGCGCCGTGCAGGCGCTGCGCAGCGCGACCCGGCTGGTCAAGGAGGCCGGCGTGGGGGCGGTCAAGCTGGAGGGCGGGGAGCGTTCGCTGCCGCAGACCGAGCTGATCGTGCAGTCCGGCATCCCCGTCATGTCACACCTGGGTCTGACCCCGCAGTCCGTGAACGCCATGGGCTACCGGGTGCAGGGTCGCACCGACGAGGCCGCGCACCAGCTGCTGCGCGACGCGAAGGCCGCGCAGGACGCGGGTGCCTTCGCGGTGGTCCTGGAGCTGGTCCCGGCCGAGCTGGCCGCCGAGGTCACCCGGTCCCTGCACATCCCGACCGTCGGCATCGGCGCGGGCTCGGAGTGCGACGCGCAGGTGCTCGTGTGGACCGACATGATGGGCCTGACCGGCGGGAAGATGCCGCGGTTCGTGAAGCAGTACGCCAACCTCCGCAAGACCATGGGGGACGCGGCGAAGGCCTTCGCCGAGGACGTCGTCGGCGGAGCGTTCCCGCAGGCGGAGCACGCCTTCCACTAGGCCCGACCGACAGCCCACCGACGGCCCGCCGACACGGATGTCGGCGGGCCGTCGGCCGCCTGTCGGAAATTTGTAGGAGCTTTGTCAGTGGCGGATGGTCCCATGGTGGGCATGACGCGAAACGACAACCATCCCAACGCCGTGGAAGTGCGGGGTCTGGTCAAGCACTACGGCGACACCAAGGCCCTCGACGGCGTCGACCTCGATGTCCGCGAGGGCACCGTCCTCGGGGTCCTCGGTCCCAACGGCGCCGGCAAGACCACCCTGGTGCGCTGCCTGTCCACCCTGGTCATCCCGGACGCCGGCACCGCCCGGGTCGCCGGCTACGACGTGGTCCGCCAGCCCCGGCAGCTGCGCCGGACCATCGGCCTGACCGGGCAGTACGCCTCGGTCGACGAGAAGCTCTCCGGCTGGGAGAACCTCTACATGATCGGCCGGCTGCTGGACCTGTCCCGCAAGGACGCCCGGCTGCGCGCGAACGAGATGCTGGAGCGGTTCTCCCTGACGGAGGCGGCCAAGAAGGCCGCCATGAACTACTCCGGCGGCATGCGGCGGCGACTCGACCTCGCCGCCTCGCTGATCGGCAACCCGGCGGTCCTCTACCTGGACGAGCCGACCACCGGCCTCGACCCCCGTACCCGCAACGAGGTGTGGGACGAGGTCCAGCGGCTGGTCGCCGAGGGCGCGACCGTCCTGTTGACCACGCAGTACATGGAGGAGGCCGAGCAGCTCGCGAGCGAGCTGACGGTCATCGACCGCGGCAAGGTCATCGCCAACGGCAAGGTCGACGAGCTGAAGGCGCGCGTGGGGGGCCGCACCCTGCGGGTCCGTCCCGCGGACCCCTCCGACCTGCCGGGCATGGCCCGCTCCCTCGCGGAGGCCGGTCTCGACGGCATCGCCGGTTCGCAGGCCGTGCCGGACGAGGGCGCGCTGCTGGTCCCGATCCTGAGCGACGAGCAGCTGACCGCCGTGGTCGGACTGCTGGCCGCCCGCGGGTACGCGATCGCCGACCTCGGCACGTACCTGCCCAGCCTGGACGAGGTGTTCCTGTCCATCACCGGGCAGAAGC
Source organism: Streptomyces sp. NPDC001568 (assembly GCF_042893755.1). Lineage (NCBI taxonomy): Bacteria > Bacillati > Actinomycetota > Actinomycetes > Kitasatosporales > Streptomycetaceae > Streptomyces > Streptomyces sp. NPDC001568. Next base: position 239,873 of record NZ_JBIAVF010000015.1, read on the forward strand.
CGTCCTCCGTCGAGGACTCCGTCCCCACCGAGAAGACCGAGCAGAATCAGGAGGTCGCGGCATGAGCACCGTAACCACGACGAAGCCCGCCGACACCGCGGCTTCCCCCGCCGCCCCGGCGGGAGCACTCCCCGGCGAGGGCCGGATCGGCCTGCGGGCCAACCTGCGGCACATCGGCGCCCTGGTGCGCCGCAACGCCCTCCAGATCAAGCAGGACCCGGAGTCGATGTTCGACGTCCTGTTCATGCCGATCATCTTCACGCTGCTGTTCGTGTTCGTCTTCGGCGGCGCGATCTCCGGCAAGGGCAACCAGGGCGACTACGTCAACTACGTGGTCCCCGGCCTGATGGCCATGATGGGCATGAACATCGCGATGGCGGTCGGCACGGGCGTCAACGACGACTTCAAGAAAGGCGTGATGGACCGCTTCCGGTCCATGCCGATCGCCCGGTCGTCGGTGCTCCTCGCCAAGATCGTCGTCGAGGTCGGCCGGATGATGGTGGCCATCGCGATCCTGCTGACGGTGGGCTTCATCCTCGGCCTGTCGATCAAGGGCTCGGTGGTGGACCTGTTCCTCGCCATCGGCCTGTCGGCCGTCTTCGGCGCCTCGCTGATGTGGATCTTCATCCTGCTCGGTCTGACCATGAAGACCGCGCAGGCCGTGCAGGGCATGGCGATGCTGGTCCTGATGCCGCTGCAGTTCGGCAGCTCGATCTTCGCCCCGCCGTCCACGATGCCCGGCTGGCTGCAGTCCTTCACGGACTACAACCCGCTGTCCAACCTGGCCGACGCGGCCCGCGCCCTGATCAACGGGGTACCGGTCGGCGACTCGGTGTGGATGACGCTGGCCTGGTCCTTCGCCATCACGGCGGTCACCATGCCGCTCGCGGTCCGCAAGTTCCGTCAGAAGACCTGATCCGGCCGGATCGCGACGGTCCGTTCGGATCGCGTCCCGGACGGGCCCCGATCCTGGCCCGCTTCAGATGAGGGCGGTGGCCTCCTCCAGGGTGAGGCCGCCGCCTTCGGCGTACGCCGTCCCGAAGGCGGCGTCGCCCAGAGCCGCCCGGGCCAGTTCCTCGGTACGGGCGGCGTCCTCGCGTTCCGTCGTCACCGGGAAGTGGCCGACGGGCAGCAGGGCCCGGTAGGCGCCGAGCAGCCGGGCGGCGTCGCGCATCCGCCGGTCGCCGCCGATCAGGGCCATCGAGAGGCCGCCGGTCAGCAGATAGACGGCGGGCATCTGCGGGGCCACCAGCCGCGCCATCGGCTCCTGGACGGAACCCATGGCCTCGCGGATCCGGGCCAGCGCCTCCTCGTGGTGGCCCTCCTGGTTGTCCAGCCAGGCGAGCGTGCCGAGCAGGAAGCCCTCGAAGACGGCGAACGCGCCGAAGGCGAACTCGGTGCGCAGGAGCTGGAGCTGCTCGCGGGCCTCGACGGTGCGCCCGGTGCGGCCGAGGAGGCCCGCGAGGAACATCCGGGCCGCGGGCAGGGCCTCGTTGCCGTACTGCTGGACGGTGGCCGTGACGTCCACGAGGATCCGTTCGGCCTCCTCGTACCGGCCGCTCTCGGAGAGCGTCCCCGACATCCGTACGCGCAGCACCGCCACCTGGGCCTTCGCGCCGAGGCGTTCGGCGTAGGCGATGGCCTCGCGGTAGTCCCGGGTGGCCGGACCGTACTCGCCGCGCTTCTCCAGGGATTCGGCGCGCGCCGAAAGCGCTTCGGCGCAGCCCCAGGCGTCGCCGAGTTCACGGAACAGCGCCAGGCTCTCGTCGGCGTCGCGTGCGGCGTCGCCGGCCCAGTCGGCCCGGTTGGCGAGGACGTTGGCGCGCAGTTGGAGCGCGGAGGCCAGTTCCCAGCGGTAGCCGAGCTCGCGGGCGGTGGTGACGGTCGCGTCCACGACCTTCTTGAGCAGTCCGGGATCGCCCGAGATCATGACGGCGTAGATCCACAGGGAACTGGGGGTGCGGCAGGTCTGCGGCAGTCCGGGCCGGTAGGCGGTGAGCACCCCCTGGATCTGGGCCCGGACCTCCGGGGTGTTCCAGGTGTCGTTGGTCTGGTCGCGGGCGGCCAGCCGGACCAGGTGGACCGCGCGCCAGGCCTCGGCGAGGACCTCGCCGGAGTAGGGCGGGGGCGAGTCGACGAGCCGTTCGTGGACGGGCTCGGCGGGGACCACGGGCGCCGCGAACGGGTTGGGGCCGAGCGCTTCGGCCGCCTCCGTCCAGTGGCGGGACTCGGTGCGCAGGTCGTGCATGTGCCAGTACCAGCCCAGCGAGTGGATCAGGCAGAGCACTTCGTCCGCGTCGCGGGTGGCGACGGCCCGGCGCAGGGCGGTACGCAGGTTCTCGTACTCGGTGGCCAGCCGGTCGGTGGCGGCCCGCTGGCCGTGCCCGCGCAGCAGGGGTTCGGTGGTGCGGGCGAGTTCGCGGTAGTGGACGAGGTGGCGGCGCTCGGTGGCGTGCAGGTCTCCCGGCACCTCGGCGAGGCGTTCGGCGGCGTACTCGCCGACGGTTTCCAGGAGCCGGTAGCGCATGTCGGCGCCGTCGGGGCCGGGGGTGGCGACGACGAGGGACTTGTCGACGAGGGATCCGAGGGTGTCGGCGATGTCGAGGGTGCCGTGCGCGCAGACGGTCTCGGCGGCGGCGAGGTCGCAGCCGCCGGCGAAGACGGACAGGCGGCGCAGGACGGTGCGTTCGGGTTCGTCGAGCAGGTCCCAGGACCAGTCGACGACGGCCCGCAGGGTCTGTTGGCGGGGCAGGACGGTACGGGACCCGCTGGTCAGGAGCCGGAAGCGGTCGTCGAGCCGGTCGGCGATCTGGCGCGGGGTGAGGAGCCGCAGCCGGGCGGCGGCCAGTTCGATGGCGAGCGGCAGGCCGTCGAGGCGGCGGCAGATCTCGGCGGCGGCGACCGGGTCGTCCGCCGGGCTGAAGCCGGGTCGGGCGGCGGCCCCCCGGTCCCCGAGGAGGCGGAGCGCGACCGGGTCGGGCAGCGGCTCCACCGGGCGCAGGGTCTCCCCCGGTACGCCGAGGGGTTCCCGGCTGGTGGCCAGGATCTGTACGCCGGGGCAGTGCGTGAGGAGCCGTTCGGCGAGTTCGGCGGCGGCGCCGATGACGTGCTCGCAGTTGTCGAGGAGCAGCAGGATCCGCCGGCGCGCGCAGTGCTCGGTGAGCCGGTCGAGGGGGTCGTCGCCGGCCCGGTCGGTCAGGGCCCGGATCTCCTCGGCGGCGGCGCCGCGGAGTTTCGTCTCGCGGGCGCCGAGGGCGGCGAGGACGGCTTCGGCGACGTCCTCGGGATCGTCGACGGGGGCCAGCTCCACGAGCCACACCCCGTCGATCCAGGCGTCCGCGCCGGGCGCGGCCGGCGCCGTGACGGTGGGTGTCGCGTCGGCGGGGGTCGCGTCGGCGGGGGTCCGGGCCGCGTGGGCCCGGGCGGCGTGTGCCTCGGCGGCTTCCTGGGACAGGCGGGTCTTGCCGGCGCCGCCGGGTCCGAGCAGGGTCACGAGCCGGGCGCGGGCGAGGTCCTCGCCGATGACCCGGATGTCCTCCTCGCGGCCGACGAAGGTGGTGAGGCGGGCGCGGAGGTTCCCGGGAGCGGGGACCGGCACGGCACGGCGCGAAGCGCCGGTGTCCACGGCGGGTGCGGTGGCCGGTGGTGCGGCCCGTGGTGCGGCGGCCGGTGGTGCGGGTGCGGCGCCGGGCGCGGGTGCGGCGAAGTTCGTGAGGAGTTCGCCGTGCAGGGCGCGCAGGGCCGGGCCGGGGTCGGCGCCCAGGCGGGCGGCGAGGTCGCGGCGTACGTCCTCGTACGCGGCCAGGGCCTCCGCGGGCCGGCCCGCGTCGCGCAGGGCGCGGATCCGCAGCACCTGGAGGGGCTCGTCGAGCGGGCGGCGGGCGCACAGTTCGGCCAGCTCCGGCAGGATCCGGGGGGCCTCACCGAGGTCGAGGGCCGCGGTGAGCCGCCCCCGGCGCGCCTCCAGGCGTACGGCCTCCCAGCGGGCGGCTTCGGCGGCCGGGTCGGGCAGGTCGGCCAGGGCCGGGCCGCGCCACAGGGCGAGGGCCTCGTCGTACCGGGTCGCGGCGCCGGCCGGGTCGGGGGCGTCGGCGGCTTCGCGGACGAGCCGTTCGAAGCGGTACAGGTCGATGTCCTCGCGCCGCGCGTCGAGCAGGTAGCCGCCCTCGGCGGAGCGCACGGCCCCGTGACCCAGGGCGCGCCGCAGTCGCCCGACGAGCGCCTGGAGCGCGGCGGGGGCGTCGGCGGGCGGGTCGGCGTCCCACACGTCGGCGACGAGCAGGGCGGGCGCGACGACCCGCCCCGGGCGCAGGGCGAGCGCGGTCAGCAGGGCGCGCAGGCGTGGGCCGCCGACGGCGACGGTGCTCCCGTCGTCGCGGATGGCCTGGGCGGTGCCGAGAATCGCGTAATGCACCGGCCCATTGTCGCCGCCCCCGCACTCCGCCCGGCGCACGGGCCGGGGTAGGTTTCGCCGCATGGGTCACCAGGGCAGCCGCGGCGAGCGGCAGATCAGTTCCGTATTCCTCGGCGTCGTCGCCGTCATGGCGGTCACGGGCTGGGCCGTGTGGACGGGCTATGCGACGAGCCCGGGGCTGGCCGTCTTCCTCTTCGTGACCTCGGCGTGGATCGTCTCGCTGTGCCTGCACGAGTACGCGCACGCCCGCACGGCCCTGCACGGCGGCGACATCAGCGTCGGCTCGAAGGGCTACCTGACGCTGAACCCGTTGAAGTACACGCACCCGCTGCTCAGCATCGTCCTGCCGGTGGTCTTCGTGATCCTGGGCGGGCTGGGTCTGCCCGGTGGCGCCGTGTACATCGAGCGGGGTCGGATCCAGGGCCGCTGGAAGCACAGTCTGATCTCGGCGGCGGGTCCGCTCGTCAACGTGGCCTTCGCCGTGGTGTGCACGGCGCCGTTCTGGCTGGGCGCTCTGGACGGGGTGCCGATCCCGTTCCGGGTGGCGCTGGCCTTCCTGGCGCTGCTCCAGGTGTCGGCGGCGATCCTGAACTTCCTGCCGGTGCCGGGGCTGGACGGGTACGGGGTCATCGAGCCGTGGCTGCCGCACCGGGTGCGCCGCGAGGTGGAGCCGCTGGCTCCGTTCGCGTTGATCGGCGTGTTCGTGCTGCTGTGGATCCCGTCCGTCAACGCGTTCTTCTTCGAGACGGTGAGCGGGGTGCTGAGCGCGCTCGGCGTGTCGGACCTGGACACGTACTGCGGTCGTGACCTGTACCGCTTCTGGAACGACGCCGACGGGTACTTCTGCGCGGTCCCGGCCGAGTAGCGCCGGGCGCGGGCCCCGGCTCAGACCTTCTGGGGCTTCTCCGCCTTGGCCTTGCGTACGTAGTACCAGGCCATGTTGGACGTCAGGCCGGCCAGCAGCACCCAGATGATCCCGAGGAAGCTGCCCTCCACGAAGGCGACCACGGCGGCGGCCACGGCGAGGACGCAGACGACAACGGCGAACACGGCAAGGCGGGGCATCGGGAACAGCTCCTCGGCGACACGGGGCGGGGTCGAGCCCATCCAGTGTCCCCCATGCACCGCGTCGCGTACGGCCGGGGCACGGCCGTACGGTGCCGGGGCCGTGGCGGGCGGCCCCGGCGGCGGGCTCACACGTCGGTGAGGCGCAGGCCGGCGTGGGCCTTGTAGCGGCGGTTGGTGGAGATCAGGTTGGCGACCATGGCCTCGACCTGGTGGGAGTTGCGCAGCCGGCCCGCGAAGACGCCGCGCATGCCGGGGATGCGGGCGGCGAGGGCCTGGACGAGGTCGGTGTCGGCGCGGGATTCGCCGAGGACCATCACGTCGGTGTCGATCTCCTCCACCGACTCGTCCTGGAGCAGGACGGCCGAGAGGTGGTGGAAGGCGGCCGTGACGCGGGATTCGGGGAGCAGGGCGGCGGCCTGCTGGGCGGCGCTGCCCTCTTCCACCTGAAGGGCGTAGGCGCCCTGCTTGTCGAAGCCGAGGGGGTTGACGCAGTCCACGACGAGCTTGCCGGCGAGGTCCTCGCGGAGGGCTTCCAGGGTCTTGGCGTGGCCTTCCCACGGCACCGCGATGATCACGATGTCGCTGCGGCGCGCGCACTCGGCGTTGTCGGCGCCCTCGACGCCGAGGCCGAGTTCCGCGGCGGCGGTCGCGGCCCGGTCGGCGGCGCGGGATCCGATGATCACCTTCTGGCCGGCCCGGGCGAGCCGGTAGGCGAGGCCGCGGCCCTGGTCGCCGGTGCCGCCGAGGACGCCGACGACGAGGCCGGAGACGTCCGGCAGGTCCCAGGGGTCCTTGGCCGGCGGCTTCTGCGTGCTGTCTGTGGAGGTCATGGGGGCGAGGGTACTGCCGAGTAGTCGCCGGTTCGAGTCCCGTGGGGCACGGCCAAGTGGAAGGAAGCGCTCCTGCGGGTGGGTCCGAAGGTGCAGGATGCCGTCATGGACGCCGTCAGGGTCGCGCTGCTGCGCGAGGTGCTCGCCGGTACGCAGTGGCCGCGGGAGGCCCGCCGGTTCGCCGGTTCGCTGCGACGGTCGGTGGCGCCGTCCGGGGGCGGTCTGCTGCTGGTGGGCACGGAACAGTACGAGCCCTGGCACATGGCCGCGCACCTGGTGGACGAGGCCGCCTGGTCGGGGTTGCCGGAGCTGGCGCCGACGTTGGTGCGCCACAGGGTGCTGCCGGGCGAGCCGCCGCACCTGTCGGTCGGGCTGGGCCGGCTGGAGGCGGCCCGGCGCGGGCACACGCTGCTGGTGGTGGCGCCGGAGCTGCCCGGCGCGGGGTTGCTGGAGCGGGTCCACGACGCCCGCCGCGCGGGGGCCACCGTACTGGCGTTGGACGGCGGGGACCCGGCGCTCACCGCGCTCGCGCACGAGGCGCTGTCGGTGCCGCGGGACACCGCCGGGCTGGATCTGGACACGGTGCAGCACCTGGTCAGCGCGGCGGCCGGGGAGAACGGCCCGCCCGCCCGGCGGGGCTCGCGGCGACTGCGCGACCGGCTCGCGCGCCTGGCCGATCAGCTGACCGCCCCGCCGCCCAGCCGCTGGTAGCGACGCCACCGGGGCGCGCCGGGGTGGGCGAAGCCATCGGGTCGCGCGGCGCTACGGCGTCGCGCTCCCGTCCTCCCCCTCGCGGGTCTTGTCGTTCCACTTGGGGTCGTTCTGCCATTCGAGGTTGCGTTCCTGCGCCGTCTCCATGGCGTGGCCGGCCTCCTCGGGGCTCCCGTACGGGCCGAAGCGGTCCTTGGCGGGGCAGTCGGGGCCTTCTTCGACCTTGTTGTGGACCAGGCAGTAGTACCACTCGCCCGGCTTGCCCACCTGACGCTTCTTGAACAGGGCCATCGTCGTCCGGCTCCTCTCGATGCTGCTCTCGTCAGCCATGCTGCCCCATCCCCGCTGGATACACTCGCTCGCATGTCTGGCCAGTCGCTGCTCGTACCAGGCGAGCTCTCTCCCGTCCGTTCCGTTCCCGGAAACATCCGCCGGCCCGAGTACGTGGGCAAGCCCGCGCCCACTCCGTACACCGGACCGGAGGTGCAGACGGCCGAGACCATCGAGGCCATGCGCATCGCCGGCCGGATCGCCGCCCAGGCGATGGAGGAGGCCGCCAAGCTCATCGCGCCGGGGGTGACCACCGATGAGCTGGACGCGGTCGCCCACGCGTACATGTGCGACCACGGCGCCTACCCGTCGACGCTGGGCTACCGGGGCTTCCCGAAGTCCCTGTGCTCCTCGCTGAACGAGGTCATCTGTCACGGCATCCCCGATTCGACCGTCCTGCGGGACGGCGACATCGTGAACCTCGACGTGACCGCGTACATCGGCGGGGTCCACGGCGACAACAACGCCACCTACCTGTGCGGGGAGGTGGACGAGGAGTCGCGGCTGCTGGTGGAACGCACCCGCGAGGCCCTGAACCGGGCGATCAAGGCGGTCAAGCCGGGCCGTCAGATCAACATCATCGGCCGGGTCATCGAGTCGTACGCCAAGCGCTTCGGCTACGGGGTGGTCCGGGACTTCACCGGGCACGGCATCAACTCGTCGTTCCACTCCGGCCTGATCATCCCGCACTACGACAGCCCGCACGCCACGACCGTCATCGAGCCCGGCATGACCTTCACCATCGAGCCGATGCTGACGCTGGGCACCCACGAGTACGACATGTGGGACGACGGCTGGACCGTGGTGACGAAGGACCGCAAGCGGACCGCACAGTTCGAACACACGCTCGTGGTGACGGACGGCGGGGCGGAGATCCTGACCTTGCCATAGGCATGAACCATCCGGACCCTTTTACCGACAGGCCGTCGGGAACATATTGACTTAGGCAAGCCTAAGTAGGAAGATCGGGTGTGGCGGCATTGCCGCCACGCCTGTTTCCCCTTCCTCCCGGAGGTCCGTCTTGGACGCCTTCTCCACGGTCATCCGTGTCGCCTCGCACGAGCAGCACACCGAGGCCGAGACCTCGACGTTCATGAGCGACCTGCTCGGCGGGCGGCTCGGCGTGGACGCGTACACCCGCTACACCGAGCAGCTGTGGTTCGTGTACCGGGCGCTGGAGGACGCGGCCGACTCCCTGCGGGAGGACCCGGTGGCCGGGCCGTTCATACAGCCCGAGCTGATGCGCCTGGCCGAGATCGAGCGGGACCTGGCCCACCTGCGCGGGCCCGACTGGCGCGAGAGCCTGGTCGCGCTGCCCGCGACCGAGGCGTACGCGGAGCGCGTCGCCGAATGCGCGACGTCCTGGCCCGGCGGGTACGTGGCCCACCACTACACGCGCTACCTGGGCGACCTCTCCGGCGGCCAGATCATCCGCGACAAGGCGGAGCGCACCTGGGGCTTCGAGCGCAAGGGCGACGGCGTCCGGTTCTACGTGTTCGCCGACATCTCCAACCCCGCCGCCTTCAAGCGGACCTACCGGGAGCTGCTGGACGCGATCGCCGCGGACGACCTGGAGAAGCAGCGCATCATCGACGAGTGCAAGCGCGCCTTCGACTTCAACGGCGCGGTCTTCCGCGAGCTGGGCGAGCAGTTCCGTCTCAGCGCCTGATCCCCGTATGACGACAGCGGGGCCGGGCCGGGGCGGGGGGGGGCGGGGCGGGCCCCCCCGGGGGGGGGGGGGCGGCCGGGCCGGGGGGGGGGGGGGGGGGGCCGCGCCGCCCGACGCGAACAGGCGCGGGGGGGGGGGCGCGGGG